>DMBV01000008.1 GCA_003445975.1 Bacteroidales bacterium | reverse complement strand
CCAGGGGAATGAACGAATGAAATATTGGATTGGAATAGCAGTTGTATTTTGCATTCATATCAATGGATTTGCGCAAGGCGAAGCCAGTGGAAGCTATGTTTCCAATTATGCAGGAGTAAATGCCGTTCAGCTAAATCCTTCGGCGCTCCACAATCAAAAAGTCTGGCTATCTGTAAATCTTTTAGGTGCCAACCTTTTTCTAAATACCGATTTTGCTTATTTGGACAAAGATGAGTTTAAGTTGACCGATTTGCTTAACCCAAATTATGTTTTACCTGCTCACTCGACCGGATATGGTGTAGAAGAACGATTCTTCTATTCCTACGATAGTGAACAAAACACCTCTTTCAATCAAAGTTTGCACATTCTTGGTCCGTCGGCTATGCTGGCATTCAACCAACATGCTATTGCTATCACTTCCGGCTTGCGTGCCGAAACAAATCTGCGTAATCTAACACCCGATTTGGCCAATATCTTAGCCTATGGCTTTTCGTATTTTCCTCAATATTTGCACGACTTTCAGATAAACGATTTTAGCGGAACAAGCTTAGCGTGGGCAGAGATTGGTATAAGCTATGCCTACCGAATCGATCGTGAAAAATTCGACAATTGGTCTTTTGGTTTTAGCTTGAAAAAATTGATTGGAATAGGAGGCGGATATTTAAATGTATCAAAGAGTACATATTCGCTTATCGATTCCAAGACAATCAATGTGGCCAATCAGGTGGCTGAATTGGGATTTGCCTTACCAATCGATTACAATACCAATGCGTTCTTGCCCGATGAATTGAAAAACGGGAGAGGTTGGGCCATGGATATTGGTTTCACCTATCAAAACTTAATTCGCCGCCAACCCAAGCTGAACGCAAATAAATTTTGCGAACAACCAAATATCGATTATAAATACCGTTTGGGTGTGGCTTTGCTTGATATTGGTGGAATTGATTTTAAACAAAACGCCCAAACGCACGATTTTTCGAGCAGCGCACAAGCTACCGGCGATTTGAACGATGCAATTCTGGAAAGCGTGAATCAGGTGGTGCAATTAATTAGCGAAGAATTCTACGGTTCTACTTCTGCAAGTTTGGTTTCCAACTCAATGCATATTGCACTGCCCATGTCGCTCAGCGCACAATTCGACTACAATACGCAATGGCATCATTTTTATTGGAATACCTCTTTAATTTACGGATTTCCATTGAAAGGAGGCGCACTACGCCGACCAAGTAAACTGAGTATTGCTCCGCGATATGAAACTAAAATGTTGGAAATAGGTGTTCCACTGAGTATTTATCAGTTTCAAAAACCCTATTTGGGTATTTATGCGCGTTATGGTCCTTTCTTAATTGGCTCCGATTGGTTTTCTTCACTGCTTGGAAATAAGAATTTCAATGGCTTGGATCTTTATTTTTCGCTTAAATTTCAATTGGCCAATCAAAATTGCACTTCCAAAAGGAGAATTTCTGATGCTTGCTCGAAGAAAATAATGGGATTTTAGGTTTCAAATAGGATAGAGGTCGCTCTTTTTTTGATTATTTTGCTTAGATTGAATATAAATTATGTGTTCAGCAATCGACTCATTTTTTTGTCCGTTTTCACAAATCTCTTGAATTATATTGACTTTTAGCAAACGATTGCGTAAATTCACAATCGATTTTTTTTTATTTCAAAAATTATAATATTTTTTTTATGTTCTTTCGCTAATTGCTATGCATGCATTATTGTTTTTTATTATATTTGCAATGCATGCATTGTAAAATAATTTTATGGATACACAACTAACAGTCGATTTTCACTTACGATCAACACTCTTTTCGATGATGCGCATGTACAATAGCTTAGCCGCTCAACATGGTACAACACAAGGTGTTGGCTATGTATTGTTAATCATCGAAAAATCGGGAACTCCCGCCACTAAGATTGCTCCACTCATGGGAATGAGCAGTTCTAGCCTCAGCCGATTGCTGAAAAATATGGAAGAAAATGGTTTGATATACAAAGAATCCAACTCTAAAGACAAACGAATTGTAAAAGTATTTTTAACCGATAAAGGCGTCGAATTGCGGCGCGAAGTAAAAAGAGTTGTATTGAGTTTTAACCAAAGAGTATATGAGAAAATAGCAGCGGACGATTTCGAGGTTTTCACAAAAGTAACCTCCATAATCAAAGAACAAGTTCAGAGCGATCTTGCTGCCGTTCAATTAAAAAATAAATTAAACTCCAAATAAATAATTATAAACGTCTTGCATTATGATAAGAAGAATTAACAAAGTAGCCGTTCTAGGTTCCGGAGTCATGGGATCAGGAATAGCTTGTCATTTTGCCAATATTGGACTGGAAGTTTTACTGATCGACATTGTTCCTCGTGAGTTGAATGAGTCGGAAAAAGCCAAAGGTCTTACATTGAGCGACAAGGTTGTAAGAAACCGGATTGTAAACGATGCCCTCACGGCCTCTTTAAAATCAAAACCTTCCCCCATTTACAAACAGGAATTTGCTAAGCGGATTTCTACAGGTAATTTCGACGACGATTTAGCCAAAATCAAAGACTACGATTGGGTGATTGAAGTTGTTGTTGAACGCTTGGACATCAAACAACAAGTGTTTGAAAAAGTGGATAAACTGCGCAAACCTGGTGCTTTGATTACTACAAATACGTCAGGTATTTCGGTCGAGAAAATGACCGAAGGGCGATCAGAAGATTTCCAAAAACATTTTTGTGGAACTCACTTCTTCAATCCACCACGTTATTTACAATTATTCGAAATCATTCCAACGTCCAAGACGGATAAGAGCGTTATTGAATTTTTGACCGATTATGCTGGCAAATTCTTAGGTAAAACAGCCGTTTTAGCAAAAGACACTCCTGCTTTTATTGCCAATCGGATTGGTACTTTTTCAATTATGGAGCTTTTCAATAATGTGAAAAAATACAATCTCAATATTACAGAATTAGACAAACTCACAGGTCCGGTTATTGGAAGAGCAAAATCAGCCACTTTCCGCACCGCCGACGTAGTTGGTTTGGATACACTCGTTCATGTTGCCAATAATATCAAAGAAATGACGAACGACGAAGCGAATTCAGCTTTCGTTATTCCGGAATATTTGCAAAAAATGTTGGACAACAAATGGTTAGGGTCAAAAACCAAACAAGGATTCTTTAAAAAAGAAACTGTTGACGGAAAGAAAAAATTCCTCACCCTCGATTTCGAAACTTTGGAATACAAAGAAGATGAAAAACCAAATTTTTCAGTTCTTGAAAAAACCAAAGGCATCGACGATTTGCGTAAAAGAATGCCTGTATTGCTTGCCGACAAAGGAAAGGCCGGCGAATTTTATCGGGCTTCATTTTATTCTTTATTTCAGTTTGTCTCCAATCGTATTCCCGAAATTTCCGATCAGATTTTCAAAATCGACGACGCATTAAATGCTGGATTTGGATGGAAACTAGGCCCATTCCAAACATGGGATGCCGTTGGCGTGAAAGAAACACTTACCGCCATGGAAGAAGCCGGAAAGAAAGCCGCTAATTGGGTATATGAAATGTTGGAAGCCGACGCCTCGAGCTTTTATAAAGTAGAAGGTGGATTAAAATATTTTTACGATATTCCTTCAAAATCATACAAAGAAATTCCTGGACAAGGCGAAACTTTATCTCTTGAAGTATTGCGCGATTCGAAAGTTGTATGGGAAAATAACGATACCACTATTTTTGATTTAGGCGATGGTGTTTTGAATATCGAGTTTCATACCAAGATGAATACCATCGGACAAGGTGTTTTGGAAGGTTTAAACAAAGCGGTTGATATGGCCGAAGCCGATTACAAAGCTTTGGTTATTTCGAACGAAGGCGAACATTTTTCGGCCGGAGCTAATGTTGGTATGATTTATATGCTTGCCATCGAACAAGAATGGGAAGATTTGGATATGGCTGTACAATGGTTCCAAAAAACCACCATGCGTTTGCGCTATTCTTCAATTCCTGTTGTTGCTGCTCCTCACGGAATGGCTTTAGGCGGTGGATGCGAAATTTGTATGCATTCCGACAAAGTGGTAGCTCATGCTGAATTGTATATGGGTTTGGTGGAGTTTGGCGTTGGTTTAATTCCCGGCGGCGGTGGTACCAAAGAATTTGCTCTTCGCCTTGGCGATGAATTGAAAGAGGGAGATATTCGTACCAATGCATTTCTAAACAGATATTTGAGCATCGGACAAGCCAAAGTTTCTACTTCGGCTTACGAAGCTTTTGATTTGGGTTATCTACGCCCAGGAATCGACGAAGTAGTTGTTAGTCGTGCTCATCATTTGGCCTATGCGAAGAAAGCAGCCTTAACACTTGTTGAAAAAGGATATTCTAAACCAGCACCTCGAACCGATATCAAGATACTTGGAAATGAAGCCATGGGCTTGGTGTATGTTGGTGCAGATGGATTTACAACCGCCAACTATATGTCAGAACACGATAAACTAATTGCTGAAAAGTTAGGTTACGTAATGGCTGGAGGCGAAATTTCACAAGCTTTAACAGAGGTTTCTGAACAATATCTTTTAGACTTAGAGCGTAGAGCTTTCCTTGAACTGTGTATGCAACGCAAAACACTTGAGCGCATACAAAGTCTCATCACAAAAGGAAAAATCCTTCGCAATTAGCGAAATAACATTTGAATTATTGTTGAATTTAAAACAAAGAAAGATGAATGCATATATAGTTGGTGGATATCGTTCTGCAATTGCGAAAGCTCCTCGTGGCGCCTTTCGTTTTATGCGTCCCGATGATATTGCTGCAGAAGTAATCAAACATTTATTGAATGATTTTCCTCAGATTGATAAATCGAAAATTGATGAGGTAGTGGTGGGAAATGCTTTTCCTGAAGCCGAGTCAGGATTTAATATGGGACGTTTACTCTCCTTAATGTCGACCGGGAATGTCGAAGTTCCGGGTTCCACAGTGAATCGATATTGTGCCTCCGGCTTGGAAACAATTGCCATCGCGTCAGCAAAAATATCAGCTGGGATAGCCGATATCATTGTGGCTGGTGGTGCTGAAACCATGTCGATGATTTCGATGGGTGGATGGCGTCAAGTACCAAATCCTACCGTTGCCAAGAACAATCCAAAGTGGTATTTAAGTATGGGATTGACTTCCGAAATCGTTTCGAAAGAATACGGAATAGGCCGCGAAGAACAAGATGCTTTTGCTGTGAATTCTGTTAATAAAGCTGTTGCCGCAATCGAAGCAGGCCATTTCAAATCTCAAATAGTCCCAATTACAGTGAAAGAAAACTATTATAAAAATGGTAAAATGCTTTCCCGTGAATATATAGTGGATACCGATGAAGGTCCCCGTAAAGGAACAACAGTTGAAGGATTGGCAAAATTGAAACCCGCTTTTGCCGCCGATGGAGTTTCTACAGCCGGAAATTCTTCCCAAATGTCTGATGGAGCCGCTTTTGTTTTGGTTGTTTCGGAAAAAGTACTCAAAGAATATAACCTAACTCCAATTGCTCGCCTGATCGATTATCAAGTAGCCGGAGTTGAGCCGTATAAAATGGGTGTTGGACCGATAGCTGCCATTCCAAAAGTATTAAAACATGCCGGTATGGAGCTGAAAGACATCGACTTAATAGAACTGAATGAAGCTTTTGCTTCTCAGTCTTTAGCGGTCATTCGTGAACTTGGTCTTGATGTTACCAAAGTGAATATCAACGGAGGTGCAATCGCTCTTGGACATCCACTTGGTGCAACAGGAGCAAAATTGACTGTTCAATTGCTCAATGATTTGAAAAGAACTGGTGGAAAATACGGCATGGTTTCCATGTGTATTGGAACCGGACAAGGTGCAGCCGGTATATTTGAATTATTGTAACGAATGAACTCGCTGCAAAGCAGCGAGTTCAAATTTAATAAAATCTAACAAAACGAAAATTATATAAAGATGTCAGAAAATAAAATGTTAAAAGGTGGCGAATTTCTTATTCGCGAAACCTTAGCCCAGGATGTTTTTGTTCCTGAAGAATTTGATGAGGAACAAAGAATGATGCAACAGAGTTGTCGTGATTTTACCGATGCACAAGTTCTTCCACAAATTGATCAATTGGAAAAACACGATAGAGTGTTGTTGACAAAATTGATGCACGAAGCGGGTGAATTGGGTTTGCTCGGAATCTCCGTTCCTGAAGAATACAACGGTTTTGGTCAAAAATTCGTTACTTCTATGCTCACCACCGAAGAAATGAGTAAAGGATATAGTTTTTCAGTCGCTTATTCGGCCCACACAGGAATTGGAACTTTGCCAATTCTGTATTATGGAACAGAAGAACAAAAACAAAAATATGTAACCAAACTTGCTACAGGTGAATTTATCGGTGCCTACTGTTTGACGGAAGCCGATGCCGGATCGGATGCCAATGGCGGGAAAGCAAAAGCAACCTTAAGTGCTGATGGTTCTCATTATCTCTTAAATGGTGTAAAAATATGGATTACCAATGGCGGTGTGGCCGATTTGTACATCGTATTTGCCAAAATAGCTGATGATAAGAATTTAAGCGCCTTTATTGTAGAAAGAACTTGGGATGGCGTTAGAGTAGGTGTTGACGAAGAAAAAATGGGAATCAAAGGATCTTCGACAGTTCAAATGTATTTCGACGATGTGAAAGTACCTGTTGAGAATATGCTTGGCGAACGCGATAAAGGATTTAAAATTGCATTAAACATCTTAAACCTAGGTCGTATCAAATTGGGTGGAGGTGCTGTTGGTGCTTCCAAAGCGGTGATTACAAATGCGGTAAAATATTCGAATGAACGGAAGCAATTTAAAACTTTAATCTCCAATTTTGGAGCCATTAAATTTAAAATTGCCGAAATGGCCATTCGTACTTTTGCTGCAGAAAGTTTAGTTTATCGTGCTGCTCAAAATATAGATGATGCAAAAGATGCATTGCACAAAGAAGGAATGGACATTGGTCGCGCTACCATCGAAGGTATTTACCAATATGCTATTGAATCTTCTATTGCCAAAGTATTTGGCTCGGAAGTATTGGATTATGTGGCCGACGAAGGAGTTCAAATATACGGAGGAATGGGCTATTCATCAGAAACTCCGGTCGAAAAAGCCTACCGCGATGCGCGTATCAATCGTATCTTTGAAGGAACCAACGAGATTAATAGAATGGTTATTGTTGGTGAGCTTATCAAAAGAGCCATGAAAGGCGAAATAGATCTTTTAAATCCTGCAAAAGCCGTTGCAAAAGAATTGATGGGCATTCCTGATTTTGGATCTGTATCAACCGATTATTACGAATCGAAGAGAAAACTAGTTGTGAATTTTAAAAAAGCAATTTTAATGGTTGCAGGTGCTGCACTTCAGAAATTTATGGCTACATTTAACGACGAACAAGAAATATTGATGGGAATTGCAGATATGATTATGGTAACCTATGCGACTGAATCCATGCTTTTGCGGGTCGAAAAACTCGAAAGTATGAATCATGAAAATGTTGCCGCTTTCAAGGATATGTTGGAAGTTTATATTTATGATTCTGCAAGCCAAATGAACAAATTTGGTGTGGATGTAGTAAATGCATTTGCCGAAGGGGATGAGCAACAAGCTATGTTAATGGGAATGAAACGCTTTACCAAAGCGGCTCCTGTTAATGTAAAAGCGGCTCGCCGTCGGATTGCGAACAAAATTATTGAAGAAAATAAATATTGTTTCTAATTGAATTTTTAATGAATACCTCTCCGAAATTTCTCGGAGAGGTATCTTTCTACCAAAAACCAAAACCGAATTATAAGCAAATAAATGAAAAGTAATAATATAAGAACACTGGCTACGAATACTTTACGGATGAAATTATTTATGCTCAGACATTTACCATTGGGCTTTTTTGTTGGTCTTAAAGTTGTTAAGCTGGACCACAATCAAGCGCAAATCACCGTTCCGTATAAATATCTAAATAAAAACCCATTTCAATCCATTTATTTTGCGGTTTTAAGCATGGCTGCCGAACTTTCGACCGGTATCATAGCGATTGCTTCTGTTTATGATGCTTCCGTTCCTGTTTCTATGCTGGTTTATGATATGAATGCCCAGTTTACCAAAAAAGCGACCGGACGAATTACCTTCACTTGTGTGGAAGGAAAAGCAATCGCTGAGGCAGTGACAAGCAGCGTTTCGGAAAATGCAGGAAAAACGGTTACCGTAAAATCAATCGGACAAGATGAAACCGGGACTCAGGTAGCTGAATTTAATTTTACATGGACCTTTAAACCAAAATCGATATAGCTAGAAGTATTAAAAAACCAACCTAAATCTAAACAGAAATGGAAATTAGAAGAACCTTTGACATTGTAACGCAGCTGGTGGAAAAATACCAGAGAGAAGATGCGTTGGCGGTAAAACGAAACGGCCAATGGGAAAAATTCAGTAGTCTCAAATACAAAGAATTTGTAGACGATTTCAGCTATGGTTTGCTTGCTTCCGGGTTCAAACCTGGAGACAAGATTTTGACTGTATCCAACAACCGACCGGAATGGAACTTTATGGATATGGGGATGAGTCAGGTTGGGGTAGTTCATGTTCCGGTATATCCAAACAACGGTCCCGCCGAATTTCGTCATATTTTGGTGCATTCTGATGCCAGAATTATTATCACTTCTTCAAAAGAATTTTACGATTTATTGAGTTTTTATGCTCCCGATGCTCCGAATATTGAAAAAGTTTATAGTATCGATCAGGTGGATGGCGCAGCCAACTGGATGGAAATAGTTGAATTGGGTCGCCAAAATCGTGAAAAATTTAAGGAAGAACTGCAAAAAATAAAAGAGAGCATTCAGCCAGATGATATGGTTTCGATCATCTATACATCCGGAACTACCGGATTGTCAAAAGGAGTGATGCTTTCACATCGGAACTTTGTTTCGAATGTTATTGCAACAAACTCAATATTGCCACTCGAAGCAAATGAGAAATTTTTAAGTTTCTTGCCGTTGTGCCATGTATTGGAGCGAATGGTAAATTATTTGGTTATGTCGAAAGGCGCAGCCGTTTATTACGCAGAAAGTATTGATACTATTGGTGTAAATCTAAAAGAAGTCAGTCCCGAAGGCTTTACAACGGTTCCACGGGTGATCGAAAAATTGTATGATAAAATCTTATTAAAAGGCAAAGAATTGACCGGCATAAAGAAAGTATTGTTCTTTTGGGCAGTGAATTTGGCTTTGAAATTTGAATTGAATAATAAAAATGGATTTTGGTATGCTTTTAAATTAAAAATTGTTGATAAATTAATTTTTAGTAAATGGCGCGAGGCAACTGGCGGAAATATTAAGGTGATTATTTCCGGTGGTGCTGCATTGCAAGCGCGCTTGGCTCGTACCTTTCATGCCGCAAAAATTCCAATCATGGAAGGATATGGTTTAACGGAAACTGCTCCGGTAATCTCCGTAAATCATCCTGCCTATCCTTACCTCCAATTTGGGAGTGTGGGTCCTATATTGGATAATTTGGATGTGAAAATTGCCGAAGATGGCGAAATATTGATGAAAGGGCCGAGTTTGATGCTTGGCTACTACAAAGATCAGGAAAAAACCGATGAAGTGATTGATGCCGAGGGCTATTTTCATACCGGCGACATAGGGGAAATTGGCGAGTTCAATATCCTGAAAATCACCGACCGGAAGAAAGAAATATTCAAACTCTCTACCGGAAAATACATTGCTCCTCAATTGGTCGAAAACAGATTTAAAGAATCGGCGTTTATTGAACAAATAATGGTTGTTGGCGAAAACGAAAAATATGCGGGTGCCATTATCTGTCCTTCTTTCGAATTTTTGCACGGCTGGTGTTTTAAAAATAATATTACTTTCCGCGACAATAAAGATTTGATTCAAAAGCCGGAAGTAATTGCACGTTTTCAGCAAGAAGTGGATCGGATAAATGAATCTTTTGGCAGTTATCGTCAGATCAAAAAATTCGAACTTACCTGTCAAGAATGGCTCACCGAAACAGGAGAATTGTCGCCAACACTAAAGGTGAAACGGAAGTTCTTAAAAGTAAAATATAAAATCAAACTTGATCGTATGTATGGATATACTAGTGACTTAGGTCATGTGGGAACACCCGTAAATTCGGTGAAGGATGTTTAGTAAATAGTTCTAATTTCTTATTTTCCGAACCCATGAAACAAAAAAGAAAATTCTTTGAGTTTCATGGGTTTTTTTGGGGCTATTTTTGAAACGAAAGGGCCAATAAGTGACTTATATGTTGGAATATTCGGCAATCAAATCCTTCACTATATTTTTTAAAGGCTTCACGGCATGAATGTCTTCAATAGTTGGTCCTGCAACATAAAATGTTTTATAGCTGGCTTTAAAAGTCGATTTTTCGATCGATTTCATGCCTCTATAAGTAATAAAAAGCTTTACCCATTTCTTAAGCCGTTTGTTTTTTAAAAGCATTTTTTGTAATGCAGATGCTTCTGTTCCAACTTTTTGCACATAGGGCGTATTAATTACTGTTAAAGGTGTTCCCGATAAATTGGATGTACGAACAATGTCTTTTGCTCCAAATTGGATCAGTGCTTTCTTGTAATCGTCCGAAATGGGAGATTCTTCAGAAGCCATAAACAAAGTTCCAACGCTTACCGCCACTGCCCCCAGTTCCAATGCTGCTTTCAGTTGTTTTCCGGTGGCAACACCTCCGGCAGATATGATTGGAATGTCAAAATTTGCTTTTAATAATGGAATCAATTCCTTTTGCGGAATATTTCCGGCATGGCCGCCGGCTTCGGAATTCACAGCAATAATGGCATCGGCACCCAAATCGGCCACTTTTTGGGCGAATTTTAGATCTACTACATCGCAAAATACTTTTATTCCTTTTGGCTTGCACTGTTTTATAGTTTCTTCCGGACTTCCTAAACTGGTGATGATAAAATCAACTCCCATTTCCAAGCAGGTTTCCAACTGAGTTTTGTACTTTAGATTCGATTTATTTACGATCAAATTAACTCCAAAAGGCTTATTGGTTTTTGCTCTTATTTCGTTTATTGCAGCTCTGAAATCTTCATCTGTTCTATAGTTTAATGCTGGAAAAGCTGCAGTGATACCGCTCTCCAAGGCTTCAATTATCATTTTGGTATTGGAAACCAGAAACATAGGAGCCATAATGATTGGATAATCAATTCCCAACAATTTGCAAAATGGATTGTCATTAAAATTACTTGAATTTGTGGTCATTTTAGTATTCGGTTTTGGTTTAAAAATCAAGTAAATGTACTGAAAAATAAGGAATTTCCGGCAAATTAATTACACCAAAAGCAGTGAAAAATTGTCTTTATTTAGCCAAAGTAAAAAAATCAAATCAAACCGAAATTTTAATCAGTAAGGAATCATTTTGATTATTTAGTCCAAAACATAAAAAAAGATGGTTACAAAATGAGCCATGCTTCCACCCAAAACAAATAGATGGAAAATGGCATGGTTGTATGGTATTTTGTTTAAAAGGTAAAAAATGGCGCCAAGCGAATAAATGATTCCTCCCATAGTCAGCCAGATTAGACCACCGGTGCTCAGATTGTGTATCAATGGTTTCAGAGCAACGATTACTACCCATCCCATAATTACATAAGCCAGTGTGCTTATTCTGTTATATCTTCCTGTAAAAAAGAGTTTTAGAACTATTCCCACAATGGCCATTCCCCAAACTACTCCAAACAAACTCCATCCCCAAGGACCTCGAAGTGTAACCAACAAAAGCGGCGTATAAGTCCCTGCAATCAGGAGATAAATACTGGCATGATCGAATACATTTAATTTTAGTCGCCTTGAAGGCTTTTTGGACCAATGAAACAGTGTGGATGCCAAATACAAAACAACTAAACTGGTTCCGTATATACTGTAACTAACGATGTGCCAAACGGTCCCTTTCAAACTTGCAAATACAACCAGCAAAACCAATGCAGCTATGCTTAGTAAAAAACCTATCCCATGCGAGATCACATTTAAGATTTCTTCTTTTTTTTCGTAATTTTTTGCTTTAATCGACATATTATTTCTATTCTTTTATCCCAAGATTTTGCTGATTAATTTTAATTTCCATTTTGTATAGGGTGGATATTTAAACCATGGCTCAAACCAATTCGTTTTTTTAACGATGGATTTAAAATGGGAAAATGTATCGAAACCGTACTTTCCATGATAATTTCCCATTCCGGAATGACCTACGCCGCCAAAGGGGAGGCTACTGTTGGCCAGATGCATAATCACGTCATTGATGGCTCCTCCGCCAAATGAAATTTCGTGAAGTACTTTTTTCTCCACCTTTTTCGAATTGGTAAATAAATACAAAGCCAAGGGTTTTGGCCTTGCTTTAATTTGTGCAATCGCCCAATCTAGATTGGTGTAAGTGATAATGGGAAGAATGGGACCAAAAATTTCTTCCTGCATCACTTCGTCTTCGAAACTGATATTTTCCAGCACCGTGGGCGCAATGTATAATTCGTGTTCATTCGTTTCGCCTCCGATACTAATTTGTTGCTTGTCGATGAGTTTGATTAATCGTTGAAAATGACGTCCGTTTATAATTCGTGTAAAGGCTTCACTATTCTTCGGGTTTTCGCCATGAATGGTTTTGATTTGAGCCTTTATTTCCTGAAGCAATACTTCTTTAACCCTCTGATCTACCAATAAATAGTCCGGAGCAACACAGGTTTGTCCGCCATTCAAGAATTTGCCCCATACAATTCTTCTTGCTGCCATTTTCAGGTTGGCATCGTTTTCAATAATGGCCGGACTTTTCCCGCCAAGCTCAAGTGTAACAGGGGTTAAGTTGTTGGATGCTGCTCGCATTACAATTTTTCCAACTGCCGTGCTGCCTGTATAAAATATCGAATCGAACGGATGCTTTAATAATTCTGTTGTTTCTTCAATACCGCCTTCAATCACGTGCAAAATTTGCGCATCAAAATTTTCGTTGATAATTTTCGCAAGAGCATTCGAGGCATTCAACGAAAGTTCACTGGGTTTGATAATTACCGTATTCCCGGCGGCAAGCGCCGATACAGCAGGCAATACCGATAATTGATAAGGATAATTCCAAGCACCAATAACCAATATATTCCCAAATGGCTCTGGTTTTATAAAACTTTTTCCCGGAAAATTGCTCAGTCCGTTACATACTCTTTTTGTTTTCGACCATTTACTGAGTTTACGAATGGCCAATTTAATTTCGTGATACAATATGGCCAGTTCCGTTTCGTATGTCTCAAAAGCCGATTTCTTGAAATCTTTGTAAAGCGCCTCGCTCAACTGTATTTCGTTGTCTTTCAGTATATTTAGCAATTTTGATAATTGAGCTTGCCGATAGCCAATTTCTTTTGTTTTGTTGGAATCGAAAAAAACTTTTTGTTTCGCCAAAATGGCATTGAATTTATTTTCCATGCTATTGAGTTTCTTTGATGAGTGAATAATAATCAAAAATGACCAATCGTATCTGTTTTTTCAGAGCTTCCATGGTGTTGATCCCTTCTAATATGGTTACTCCAATAATAATATTCATCAACTGTCGGGCCGCCAGCTCTGCATCAACAGCAGGCCTTATTTCGCCGGTTTCTTTTCCGGTTTCTATAATCTGGTAGAGATAATAGCCCTTTCGATAAAAATGCTTGTTCACTCTTATTCTAATATCCGGATAGGTGGCCGCCGCCTGAAACAAAAACCGAAAATAAGAGGTCAATTGATCTTCCTTTAATAAATCGGCTATCTCTTGATATGGAGAAAGAAAGCTGTTTATAAACCGATCAAGTTTTTCGTCTATCAAAATCTCAGAAGAGTAATAAACATTTTGTTTTTGAAAATAGGAAAAGAAAAAGCGATCCAGAACGTCCATATAGACTTTTTCTTTGCTTTCGAAATGATGATAAAAAGCTCCTTTTGATAAACCACACGATTTTATTATTTCATTGATACTTATCTCTTTCACTCCATGGCGAAGAAATAAAACAAAACTATTTTGTATAATCAAATCGTGTGTATTCATGGTGCAAATATAAAACAATACCGACCGGTTGGTATGTAGATCGTCAAAAAAAATAATTTTTTTTTTGATTACTAGGAGATGTGCGAATTGTAGATTGAAGTGTTTCGTGTTTCAATTTTTTCTACCTTAGCAGCCCCAAATTCTAAACTATGATAGAAATAATTGACAAGGTAACCAACCCCGAAGTACTAGAGAAAGCAGTAAAACGCTATCGCGAAAAAGGAATTATTCTTCCTACCTTCAAGCAGATGGAAAATCCGTCCTTGATTCCCGAGAAAATTGTTAATCAGTTAAAATCCATTGGGTTGTGGGACAATCATCCATTGAATTTATTTCGAATCACTTGGAAAAACGAGCCAGTTGAATTTGGTGGCGGTTTTGGCGGTGTTAATTATTTGGAAATCCCAAAAGAAATCAGTGGTGTAGAAGCAAAGATAGTTTTGATATTGGGAAAATATTTTCCTACCGGAGCGCATAAAGTTGGTGCTGCCTACGGTTGTTTAGCTCCACGAATCATCACCGGTCAATTTGATCCTACCTATCATAAAGCCGTTTGGCCTTCTACTGGAAATTATTGCAGAGGCGGCGCTTTCGATTCGTTTCTGATGGATGTAACGGCCGTCGCTATTTTGCCCGAAGAAATGAGCAAAGAGCGTTTTACATGGTTGGAAGAAATTGGTGCTGAAGTGATTGCAACTCCTGGATGTGAATCGAATGTGAAAGAAATTTACGACAAGTGTTGGGATATTCGCAAAAATCGAAAAGATGCCATCATTTTTAATCAATTCGACGAATTTGGAAATCCGGCTTGGCATTACAATGTAACCGGGAAAGCCATTCAGGAAGTTTATGAGGAGATAAAATCTGAAAAATCGCGTTTTTCTGCCTATGTTTCAGCAACAGGATCGGCCGGAACAATTGCTGCTGGCGATTTTTTGAGAACACTTCATCCTCAGGTGCAAGTTGTTGCTTCGGAAGCTTTGCAATGTCCTACTTTGTTGAGAAATGGTTTTGGTGGACATCGTATTGAAGGAATTGGCGATAAACATGTTCCTTGGGTACATAATGTGAAAAATACAAACGTGGTAACCGCCATCGACGATGAAGATACAATGCGCTTGTTTCGTATGTTTAACGAAAAAGAAGGTCAGACGTATTTGAAATCGAAAGGTATTGATAGTGAGTTGATTGAAAAACTGCCTCTCTTAGGAATAAGCAGTGTAGCCAATTTGCTTTCCGCTATCAAAACAGCCAAATATTTTGAATACAACCAAGACGATGTCATCTTTACAGTTGCAACGGATTCGGCCGAAATGTATGGAAGTAGATTGGATGAATTGAATGCGGAACGCGGAAAATACACAAGTTTTCAGGCTGCCATCGACGACGAAGTGGCACTGAAAGGACAATCGACCGACAATATGAAGGAGCTGAACTATCTAGATCAAAAAGCCATTCATAATCTAAAATATTTTACCTGGATTGAACAGCAAGCAAAGCCTTTGGAGGAGCTGAACCAAATGTGGTACGATCGGTCAATTTGGGATAAAGTTTTTCATCAAACCCAAAGATGGGACGAGTTGATAGAAGATTTTAATGAGCGAACAGGTTTGTTGAAATAAAGCTTATCGCCGCATTATTCCATAGAAAAGAATTCGCACTACATAATCGATTCTCTTTTCCAGATTTCTTTTCTCTCCTTTGATTAACAAAGGGGCTTCTAGACCTTTAATGGCTGTTACCAATGCAATGGCAGCAAGTTCCGGATCTTGAATTGAAAATTCTCGGGTTTTTACGCCTTCATTCAGAATGTTTTGCAAGATAGCAATCTCGTGTGCATTGTATTTGTTGCGCAATTCCATGATAAAATCCAATTGATACAAAGACTCGTTTTTCATTACTTCGTAAAAATTGCTTAACTCCCGAATCTTATTCATGCGGGTAAAAACATACAGCTTGAATTTTTCGTTTGCAGCCACCGGTTGCTCAATCTGATTGTAGATTTCTTTGAACAAAATATTCGATTCAGTATCCACAACTGCTTCGTAAATTTCTTCTTTGCTCTTAAAATAGTAATAAATTGAGCTTTTTCCTTTTCGCGCTCCAATGGCTATATCGTCCATAGTGGTTTTTTTGTAACCATATCGACTAAAAACATCACGAGCTACTTCAATGATTAATTCTTTGACTTTTAATTTGTTGGCCATATTTATCAGCTTTTCGACTATTAGAATTTTAAAGTCCAAAAATAAGAAATACTTGATCTAATACAAAGCTTTTTTGATAATTAAAACGGATTGAATGCACAAAGTCAGACCGTTCGGACGCTTGGCTATTGCAAAACCTCAAAACTGATCCGGTTTTTGGATAGGATTGGTAGTTTCTTGGTGAAATTTCGCTTTAAAATGATGTTTTTCATCGAAAAGAATGAAAACAAGGCCGCACTTATTCTACCTATTTGCCTTGAAAATTCGGTAATCATTCAGAATGAATAGGGCATAGGTCGTCGTCCGACAAACAAATTAAAATTGCCCAAGATTTGTGGATATACTAACGTAATTGGGCGAAGTGCTTAAATGTTGTGCATTTCGTGCATAATCAATCTGAAATTTATAAATATGAATTCCAAAACCCCACGAAAATCCTACGGTCGACAACCGACTTGGAATAGTCATTTCTTTTCTTTTTAGATAGTTGTAACCCAAACGTAAACTCAGCGATTTTACAGGTTTTATTTCAGCCCCAACGATTATATGGCGCATTAAATTGTCAGCAAATTTGTCGATACCTGTTTTTTCGGCGGGCACATCTGTTCCACTTAAAGCGGCGGTTTGCTGAGAAAACACATCTGTATAGAGCAGATCCCATTTTTGCAAGTTGCTTAATACCAGCGAAAATCGCAGAGGCAAATGAGCCAATTCTTTTGAAAATGCAGCCTGTATCTCAAATGGCAAAGGCTCTCTGGAATTTGGCGTATAGGGTTTGATTTGCGTACCGATATTTCTGAAAACAATACTTGCACTCAGCTTTCTGTTTGCAAGCCAATAAGTGGCCGCCACGTCAACAGCCACACCAAAAGAATTGTAGGATTCGTAAGAAGAATAAAGCGTTTTAAGATTTGCGCCAATGAAAAAAGTACTGTCTAAAGCACGACTCCAGCCAATACTTGCGGCATAATCGCCTGCAGAAAATGTGCCGTAAAGCTCGCCGGTTTCCATAGCATAAGCAAATTCGCCATAGTCGATAAATTGCAAGCTGGCTACAAAAGTTCCTAATTTCTCGAAACGTTTTCCATAACTTACAGAACCATAATTGATATCCGAAAAATATTCTACAAAATTTAGATGAATTTCGTTGTTCATATTCGCATTGATAAGCGATGGATTTTCAATGGCCAGATTCATATCTCCGTCGTTTATACTTAAAAAATTACTTCCCAATGCAATACTTCGTGCAGAGTAGGGCAAATTCAAAAACGCATAGGTAGTTCCTGATTCGCTTTGGGCGAAATTCATGAGTGGAAATAAGAAAGATAAACTGAAAAGAACTAATCGGATTTGCATTATTCGCAGTGGCTTTAGATTAGGTAAACGAACTATTGAAAATTTAATTGCTTTTTCTTGTATTTTTAGCAAAGATAAAAATCCTGCCGAATACCAGACTATACTACTTAAATTCATCAATCATTTGTGCTTGCAAAGAAAAGATTAACTTTGTTAAAATTTTAGATATGGCAAAAATTCTTGTTATCGACGACGAACGCAGTATTCGCAATACATTAAAAGAAATATTGGAATTTGAAAAGTTTGAAGTAGTCGTGGCTGAAAACGGAAATGAAGGTATCGCTTTGATTGAACAAAATGAGTTTGATGTGATCCTATGCGACGTAAAAATGCCCGGAAAAGATGGAATGGAGGTTTTGCAGGAAGCGATGAATTTAACGGAAGCTCCATTTATTGTAATTTCAGGACATGGAAATATCGAATTGGCAGTGCAAGCAATTAAGAAAGGCGCTTTTGATTATATCGCTAAGCCATTGGATTTGAATAGATTGTTGATAACATTGCGCAATGCTTTAGACAAAGTAAATCTGGTTGTCGAAACAAAAAAGTTGCGAAAAAAGATGACCAACAAATACAAAATGGTTGGAGAATCGGAGCCCATGCTTCAGCTGAAGAAGCTAATTGAAAAAGTAGGCCCAACACAAGCACGTGTTTTTATTACCGGTGAGAATGGGACAGGAAAAGAATTGGTAGCCCGAGCCATTCACGAATCGAGCGACAGAGCCAAAGCTCCCTTTGTGGAAGTAAATTGTGCTGCAATTCCATCTGAATTAATTGAAAGTCAATTGTTTGGACATGAAAAAGGTTCGTTCACTTCAGCCATAAAACAACGCAAAGGCGATTTTGAATTGGCCACTGGTGGAACTCTTTTTTTGGACGAAATTGGCGATATGAGTCTGGCCGCTCAGGCAAAAGTATTGCGTGCTTTGCAAGAAAATAAAATTGTGCGGGTAGGAGGTGAGAAAGAAATAGCTGTGGATGTTCGAATTATTGCAGCCACCAATAAGAATATCAAAGAAGAGATTTCGAAAAATATGTTTCGTGAGGATTTGTATCATCGTTTGAGTGTTATTTTGATTGAAGTTCCGCCTTTGCGAAATAGAAAAACCGATATTTCCTTGTTGGTACATTATTTTCTGGAAGAAATTGCCGAAGCGCAAGGAAAGAAAAAATCAGAAATTGCCCCGGAAGCCCTGCAAGCCTTGGTGGATAAACCTTGGACAGGCAATATTAGAGAATTGCGCAATGTTGTTGAACGCTTGGTTATTTTGTCGGGAAATAGAATTGAACTAAACGATGTGGAAATCTATGCTTAAGCGATGTGAAAAATAGCTTTTAAAATGGGACCAAGTCCGGCAAAAAAGAATTCTACCGCAATCACCATTACAATCAATCCCATTAGTTTTAGCATCACTTTATTTCCTGTATCGCCCAAAATTCGGGTAATTTTTGTTCCTCCCAGATAGATGATTAGGGTGAGAAACATGGTTACAATAAGTGTCCCAATCAGAAATATTTTCAATATCAAATCGGAAGAATCTTCCATCAGTACAATGGCGTTGGTGATGGCTCCCGGGCCGGCTATCATTGGAATACCAAGTGGAGTAATCGAAATATCTTCCACATATTCTTTCACGTTTTCGCTGGGAATGCTTTTAAAAGAACTCAAACGGGCATTGAGCATATCGTATCCCATTATAAAAAAGATAATCCCTCCAACAACACGAAAACTGTTTACCGATATCCCAAAAAAATCGAAGAGCATTTGTCCTGCAAATGCAAAAATTAGCAATGTAACAAAGGCTGTAATGACGGCTTTTATGGCCGTTTTTGTTCGCTCTTTTTTAGTCAATTTTGCCGTCATTGTCAAAAAAACCGGCATCGAACCAAGTGGATTGATGAGTGTAAAAAAAGAGGTAAAATAGAGCAGAAAAATCGTAAATAATTCTTGTGAGGTGTGCATTTTATCTTTCTTACGCTAAACTTATTGACTAACTGATTTTATTTTCTTTACCTCTGCCAGGTTGGTTGGCCGAATTTTATTTCCCCAGCTACCAAAGATGTAATTGACTACAGCAACAATTTCTCTATTGTTTAAATCGGCTTTGGGCATTTCGGCTTGGTAAACCTTATCGTTGATTACATTTTCACCACTTAATCCATTTGCCACCACAGCAATCGAAGCCAATCTGTTTTCTAAATAATCGGATTTTGCAAGTGGTGGAAATTTATCAGGAATACCATTTCCATCCGGTTGATGACAACGCGCACAATGGGCGGCATATATCTTCTCGCCCGATTGAATGGGCTTGGTATCAACTTCTTCTATATCGCCAAATTCGAGATCTCCAAAAGCTTCGTTTAATGCGTCTTCAATTTCGGTTTCTGATACCACATTCTCCGTTTTTATTTCGGCATTTTCAGCCACTTTTGATTCAAAAAAGAGCGTTCTCAGACCAGCAAAAAGCACAGATACCACAGCCAAAAAGGTGATTATTTTGTTAAATCGGCTGTTAGATTTAAATATGAATCGAACCGCAATGGCAAAAACGATGGCAATGCCACCGGGAACAAAAGCGATCATTCCTAAGCCCAAAACCGACATTATCAATGCAATAAGTGCAAGGACGAAGGCCAGTACGGTTAAAATATAATAAAATGTGCGTGTAAAAATGGATTTATTTTCGATCTTATTCATCTCAGTTTTTTTTATTTAATTGTACCCAAAGCTTCTACCAAACGCACCTGAATGGATCCAACAGGAATCTCGGCTTTGATCAAAACCGGGATTTTTCTGGCATCGGCCGTTAACCAGATTGCGTTGGTCTCTTTCGTTTGCAGTGCTTTATTGTCGGTTGCTACGCCAAACTTATGACAGAGCGTATTTCCCAAATTATCTACTTTTATTGTTTCTTTTCCTTTGTATTTAAGTGTCACTTTATTCAACTTTCCATCAATAAGTACTGCCAGACTGATTATTTGATTTGGCTTGAAGCTTTCCATATTCAATGTTCGAACGTGGTACACCACCGAAACCAAATCAAAAGTCTCCTCCGTAAAAGGAATAATACTGGTTTTGGTCACTCCATTTCGTGTATAATCGTATTTTGCTTGATGTGTGGCGCGTTTGTAAACGTATTTGATATTGAATTTATAACCACCCTCATCCACATCCCGAACATACATATAGGGTTTTACAGTATTGATATCGACCCACGCTTGGTATAAATCTCGAATTTTAAAGAATGAATCGTAGGCCGTATATGTGTTGGCAGTTGCTTTCAAACTGTAGAGTTGTTTTCCCGCATTGGTAAAATTGCTTACTTCCAATTTTAGCTCGGCTATGTCTGTCCACATCCCCGACAAAATATAGGATCCTTTATAACGCAAAATTTCTCCTGCTTTAAAAGCTGTATTTTGTTGAGAATAACCAAACAGACTAATAAGCAGCAGCGAGGCAAATAAAAATTTTTTAAAATAAACAAGGAAGGAATTCAATTTCATGGAGTGATTTATTTGGTTTTCAAAATTAACACAAAAACTGTTCCTAAATAGAACGCAAATGAAAATGACTTATTACTTTGTTTTAAGAATAGCCCATTCCGGGAATACGTTTAAATCTATATCGAACATGTATTTTCCATAGAAATAAACAAAGAGTGTGACTAAAATTACGGCAAAAAAATTCAGAACAAACCCCGTTTTGACCATTTGGCCAACACGAATCCGATTTGTTCCAAATATAATTGCATTCGGTGGCGTGGCTACCGGGAGCATAAAAGCCAGCGAGGCAGCAAAAGTGGCCGGCAACATCAATATCAGTGGGTTTATTTCGATACTGATGGCTATTCCGGCCAAAATAGGCAGCATCATTTCTGTGGTGGCGGTATTGGAAGTCATTTCCGTTAAAAAAGATACAATGAGTGTAACCGTAAAAAGAATAACAATGGGATGGAAATTGTGTAACCAATGTACTTGCTCTCCAATCCAAAGGCTTAGTCCGGAGTTAGTAAACCCGCTGGCCAAGGCAAATCCGCCACCAAAAAGGAGCACGATAGACCAGGGTAATTTTGAAATTATGTGTTGATCCAAGATTCTTTCTCCTTTTTTGCTTTTCGATGGAAGAATGAACAAAAATAAACTGATGAAAATGGCCACCGTTCCATCGTTGATATATTCAGGATAAGGGAAAAGAGATTCCCATCCTTTTATTTCAAACGCACCAAATACAAAACCCGTGCGACTGATCCACAGGAAGGCCATACTGGTAAACAATACAAAAATGGATTTTTCTTCAAAACTGGCTTTGCCCAAAGCCAAGTATTCATTTTTAAAAATATCGCGAGAAAAGGTACTTTTCTGTTCTTTTGGTCGATACAAAAAAAACAACCAGCCGAATGTAAACAAAAACAAACTTAAACTCAATGGAAAAGCAAACAAAAGCCAATCTGAAAATCCAATTTCGGGCGCTTCAGGAAAAATAATTGAGAAAATACGTGCAAACGATAGATTTGGTGGCGATCCCACCAGCGTGGCCATTCCGCCAATAGAAGCACTATAAGCAACTCCTAAAAGTAGGGCAACCGAATAGTTTTTGGCATCGGCCTTACTTAAAGATTCTTCCAATTTAATAAGCAGCGATAAGGCAATAGGCACCATCATCATGGCGGTGGCTGTATTCGAAATCCACATGGAAAGAAAAGCAGTGGCAAGCATGAACCCAAAAAGAATTCGTGCAGGACTTCCGCCTATCCAAAGCAGAATTTTTAGTGCTATCCGCTTGTGTAGATTCCATTTCTCCATCGCTAAGGCGAGCAAAAAACCACCAATAAAAAGGAAAATTACATGGTTGAAATAGGTAGAGGAAACATCTTTTCCGTTCATAATTCCCAAAAGAGGGAAAAAGGCCACCGGAATGAGCGCCGTAATGGCCAAAGGAACAGCTTCCGAAATCCACCAAACAGCCATCAGCAAAGCAATGCCCAATGTTTTGGCAATTAATGGATTGTCGGGCGATAGATTGCTGAAAAAAAGAAAATAGGAACTGAAAAGCGGAGTGATAACGAAAGCCCAAAATGCTTTTTTTTTGAGAAAACTAACCATTTGTTTGTGTCATTTTATGCTAAGGTATTCAAATTCGTTCTTTTGAACGCAATTTCTTGTCAAAAAAAAATCTATTCTGCGCTGGTTTTATATATTTCGCTAAATTGGATGGGCAAACAACGAAAATTTATAACTTCGCAAGTTTCCAAGAAAACGAACTATAACAAATAAAATTAAAATTGATGAACAAATTAGCTGTTGTGGCTTTTGGTGGAAACGCACTCTTAAGAAGCAACCAAAAAGGAACTATTAGCGAACAAGAAGCCAATGTGTACGAAACGTGTACGCATTTGGTCGATCTAATCAAAAATGGATATGATATCGTAATTGGCCATGGCAATGGGCCGCAAGTGGGCAATGTTTTACTTCAACACGAAGCAGGTGAAAAGATTTTTGGCATTCCAAAACTTCCCATTGATGTATGTGTGGCCGAAACACAGGGTTCTATAGGTTATATGATCGAACAGCAATTGCGCAATGTACTTTACAAAGAAGATATGGAGCGTGATATTATCACCATGATCACGCAGGTTTTGGTAGATAAAGATGATCCGGCTTTTGAAAATCCCACAAAACCAATAGGACCTTATTATTCCAAGAGTGAAGCGGAAATTTTGCAAAAAGAAAATGGAGATAAATTTGCGGAAGATCCACGTGGGAGAGGTTGGCGAAAAGTTGTTGCTTCACCACGTCCGGTTCGTATCAACAATCGAAAAACCATTGAAAAAATTGCCCGCGATGGACAGATAGTGGTAGCCGTTGGCGGCGGCGGTATTCCGGTACATTATGTCGAAGGAAAGCGTTTAGAGGGAATTGATGCTGTAATTGATAAAGATTTGGCCAGTTCTATGTTGGCTTCCCAGATTCGTGCCGACGAATTTTATATTCTCACCGACATTTCGAAGGTGTTTATTCATTTCAATACGCCAAACCAAAAAGCCTTGGATAGAATTACGGTAAAAGAAGCAAAACAATATTTAAAAGAAGGACAATTTACAGAAGGCAGTATGGCTCCTAAAATTAGAGCTGCAATTGAATTTATTGAAAATGGCGGCAAGCGCTGCATTATTACCCAAGCCGCTGATCTGGGAAAACCAAACTGCGGAACACGTATTGTTTTGAATTAATCATTCTTTTTTAAAAGAGTAGGGGCAATCAATTTTGATTGCCTTTTTTTTTCTGAAAAATTCGAAATCCCCAACACATTCCTTACCATCAAAAAAAGACAAATTATGATATTCGTCTTTGGATACAAATGTGAATCTATGATAAATATACATTTGTAAACGTGTATATATTATAAAATACATATATTTTTCTGTTGATAAATGTACATTCGATCTAAATATCCATATAAACCAATATAATAGCTATTATATATCATAATATCAATTAAATATAGATATTATTTAAATAATCAATAGAATAAATTAATCTATAAAGGTTCTGATTTATAGATTCTTTCAAAAAACTTATAAAAATCGTAATATCAATATATTAACAGATTATTATACTGTTTTGCTTTAAATAGATACTCAAACAAACAAAAGTTACAAATGTAAACCTGTAAAATTTTACTTTGGTAGGCAAATATTGTTTACTTTTGTAATTAAGAAATATATTTTCAAATCAAGAAAAATGATAAAACGGATTAAAACTTTGATTTCGGCTAAAAATTTATCAGCTTCCCAATTTGCCGATTTGCTGGGCGTACAGCGATCAAATATTTCTCATATTCTTTCTGGACGAAATAAACCGAGTTTGGATTTTATTTTGAGAATTGTGGAGGTATATCCATCGGTCAATTTGGAGTGGCTGTTAAAAGGCCAAGGCGAAATGCTGGTTGGGATCGAAAAGAAGGCGAAAGAAATTCCTGTGCAACTGGATTTTGCGTTGGATACGGAATTGAATCAGGAACTTTCCACACCGATTCATTTATTTGCAGAAGAAGAAGAAGAAGAAAAGGACGATTTGGAAAATGCTCGCCATTCGGAACTGAAAAAGCCGGCGCAAAATGTGTCTGCCGTAGAAGATGAAGAGTCGGCTGTTTATCAATCTTTAGTTCGAGGGAATAGATCAGAAGTGGAACAGATTGTTTTGCTCAATAAAGACGGTAGTTTTAAGATATACACGTCTGGAAAATAAAAAGTCGTTTGAATTTTTGTAAACCCAAACGACTTATCCAATTTCAGCTCTTAAAAACGCTCGGTTTGAGCAAAAAAGAAATTGGCTTCGAGAATGGCATTTTCATCACTGTCGGATCCGTGAACGGCGTTTTCGCCAATATTCGTACCGCATTCCTTACGAATTGTGCCTTCGGCAGCTTCTGCAGGATTGGTTGCTCCGATAAGAGTTCGATAGGCTTCAACAGCGTTTTCTTTTTCTAAAATAGCGGCAACAATTGGTCCAGACGACATAAACTCGACCAATTCGCCATAAAATGGTCTCGCTGCATGGATTTCATAAAATTTCATCGCTTGAGCTTTGGTCAATTTGGTCACTTTCATGGCTACTACACGAAATCCAGCTTCGCTGATTTTGTATAAAATTTTCCCAACACAATTCTTCTTAAATGCGGTGGGTTTAATCATCGTAAAGGTTATATTAGCTCCCATAGTCTTAAATTTTGTTAATTCAAGCTGTAAAATTAAGCAATATATCCTAATTGAGCTTCCTAATTGTTTCAAAAAGTTTACATTTGTCTTTCGATTTGAATTACATAACTAGCCTCTAATATATTGAAATACAACGAATATCATTCTATTGAAAATGCAATTGCTTCCAAAAGGAAAATTTTATTGACAGCTCATGCGAATCCCGACGGTGATACCATTGGTTCTAGTTTGGCTTTATATCATTATTTAAAACAATTTGGGCACGAAATAAAACTTGTTTTTCCAAATGAAGCGCCTCTCTTTTTGGCTTGGTTGCCGGCTTATCCGCTTGCCCTCATTTATGATTTAAACCCAAATGCAGTTACTCAGGCCATTGAAGAAGCGGAGATTATTTTTGCCGTCGATTACAATGCTTTTCACCGAACAGGCGATGAATTGGGTTTATTGCTCGAATCGGCCACTGCGCTCAAAATTATGATCGATCACCATCCCAATCCGGCCGATTTTGACTTTAGAATATCTGATACATCGGCGAGTTCTACGGCCGAATTGGTCTATCGCTTGATTTCTGATTTAGGCCAATTAGACAAAATAAATCAGGATGTTGCTGCTTGCTTGTATGTGGGTTTAATCACGGATACTGGCTCGTTCAGCTATTCGGTAAATAGCGCAATCCCTTTTCAAATGGCTGCTTTTTTGTACGAAACAGCCATCGACCTACAAGCCATTAATCAAAAAATATACAGTGCTTTTACCGAAAGTCGTTTACGATTGACGGGCTTTGCGGTGAGTGAAAAACTGACTCTTATTCCGAATTTACGTTTGGCCTATATTGCATTAACTCAAAACGATTTAGCTCGTTTTAAACATCAGAATGGTGATACAGAAGGTCTTGTCAATTACGCACTCAGCCTCGAAAATGTGGTGATTGCTGTTTTGTTGACCGAAAAAGAGGATAAAATCCGACTTTCGTTCCGGTCTAAGTCCGATTTTGCTGTAAATACGATTGCCAACAAGTTTTTTGACGGTGGAGGACACAAAAATGCAGCCGGTGGAAATAGTTACGATTCTATGGAAGATACAATTTTGAAATTAAATACTGTTTTGCAACAATACAAATCTGAGTTAGAAGCCGTTGTACTTTAGCATAATAAAAGTGCATCAAACTTGCTTGAAAATAGCAAATTTCAGAAGGTGTTGAAGCAGAAAAACAGCAAGAAAGGGGATTTTATTTCTAAATATGAAGATAAAAGCCCGATTTATTTTACCTTCGCAAATCGCTTTTGATTTGCTTCGAAATGAAATATATTTGTGTGAAAAACGATCGTAAAAATTGAATGAATAGAATGAATATAAATCTTGTTTCATTGAAAAAATGGAATCGGCTCATTGCAATGCTTTTTTTGGGAAGTTTTGTGTTTGTAGCCTGTACCATGTTTAGCGATTATCCTGGTTTTAAAAAAGCAAATTCAGGTTTGTTGTATAAGTTTTATGAAAAAAATGATGGCAGAAAAGCGCAAATAGGCGATTACATTACTGTTCAAATCAATTATAGAAGCAACGAAGATTCCTTGCTTTTTGAGGTAAATGGCAATGTTTTCCCGATGGAATTAGTAAAACCTGTTTTTGCTGGCGATATAAATGAAGCTTTGGCAATGATGAGCATTGGGGATAGTGCCAGTTTCATTATTCGTGCCGATTCGTTTTTATTGAAAAATAGCCGTGTGGTTCGATTGCCCGATTTCATTGATGAAGATAGTCGATTAATATTTGATGTTCGTTTGCTCAATGTACAATCGCTCGAAGAATTGGAATTGGAAAAAGAATTGAAACGACTCGAAAGCATAAACAGAGAAAATGAACTCATTCAAGGGTATATAAAGGAAAATAAAATTGGTGTTTCTCCTGAGCCCAGTGGATTGTATTTCATTTCTTTGCTAGAAGGAAGTGGCAAAAGTGCTGCAAGAGGAAATCGGGTGAGCGTGCATTATACCGGAAAATTCCTAGACGGAAAAGTCTTCGATTCATCGCTGAAAAGAGGAAAACCAATCGATTTTGATCTTGGTAGAGGTCAGGTGATTCCCGGATGGGAAGAAGGTATTGCAAAAATGAAAAAAGGAGGGAAAGCTATTTTTATTATTCCTTCCGAATTGGGTTATGGCAGTGGACGTGGGGAGATTCCTCCTTATACTCCTTTGCTGTTTGAAGTTGAATTAATTGATGTGAAATTAAAATAGTAATTAAAAATGAATCTAAAAACAGTAAAATTAGTTGGAATGCTACTCATTATTGCAGTAGCTTTTATGGCTTGTGATAATTCTCATCCGGGTTTTAAAAAATCGAAAAGCGGTATCTATTACAAAATAATCAGTCAGGTCGATTCTCTCAAAGATATGAAAGCTGACAGTGGTATGTTTTATGTGCTGGAAATGAATTATGGAACAGCCGACTCTCTCATCTTCAAAAGTGAATTTGTGCCCGATCAAGTGGTTAAAATCCCATTCCGCAAACAAGATTATGCAGGCGATATTTGGGAAGCACTTTCTATGTTTAGCAAAGGCGATAGTGTTCACTTTATCATTCGCGCCGATTCGTTCTTCTTAAAAACAACTCAGGCTCCTGAAATCCCTGAAATTTTCTTGAAAGACAATGAGGCTCATTTTTACATTAAAGTTAAAAATATTCAATCTCAGCAAGAAATCGATGCTGAACGTGCAGCCTATGTAAATGCACGTCGCGAGGCCGAGGTTTTGGAAATTGCCAAGTTTGTAAACGACAACAATTGGTCGTCTTTGGTTCCACTTGCAAGTGGTTTGTATTTTAATAAAATCCAAAGCGGAAAAGGTAGTCCTGTGAAAGAGGGAATGTATGTTACATTCGATTTTGAAATCCGACTTCTGAATGGTGGTTTGATTTATTCTTCGATCGAAGCAAATTCTCCGGGTAGTTTTAAATACGGTGAGCGTTTTGATACACAAGGTTTGATGGAAGCTTTGGGATTGATGAAGGTAGGTGATGAAGCTGAGTTATTGATTCCTTCCGCGTTGGCATTTGGCGAAGGTGGTCGTCCGGGAATGATTGACCCATACACTCCTCTTCACTATTTTGTTCGTCTAACGGCTGTAAAAACAGAAGCAGAACACCAAGTTGAGCTGGCTCAAAAAGCCAAAGAAGAAGAAACTCGACTACAAGCTATGAAAATGCAAGAACCTGCCATTATTGCCAAATACATTGCCGATAATGCAATTAGTGTTCAACCTACTGCAAGTGGATTGTATTTCATTTCTACACTTGAAGGAACTGGAGCACAGCCTATTGCAGGCGATAAAGTAAAAGTTCATTATAGCGGAACTTTGCTCAACGGAACAAAATTTGATTCTTCCTATGATCGCAATCAACCATTTGAATTTACGATTGGTCAAGGTCAGGTAATCAAAGGTTGGGATGAGGGAATAGCATTGCTCAAAGTAGGAGGAAAAGCTACGCTAATTCTTCCTTCTGAGCTGGCTTATGGCGAACGTCAGGCTGGCGAGATTATTCTTCCTTTTTCTCCTCTGAAATTCGAAGTAGAATTGATTGAGATTGTTAAATAATTTCTAAGATAAACATTCAGGAAGCGTATTTCTTTTGAGAGATACGCTTTTTTATTGTTTTTTGGGCTTATCTTTCTTTTTGAGCTAGTAAATTTGAAGGATCAAATGCAATTTAAAATTACCAAATGGAATTATCCAGTCAACAAAAACAGCTTCTTTTGCAAACGCTTCTGAATATGATTTCGGATCAAAAGTTGAAACTATTCGATCGAGTTTTGGACAACAGAACACGTTATCTGACCTTGGTCTTGGAAGATCTTTATCAGCCTCACAATAGCAGCGCCGTGATTCGAACGGCCGAATGTTTTGGTATTCAGGATATTCATATTGTTGAAAATTCGAATGCGTTTCAGGTAAATCCAGAAGTAGCGATGGGCTCCACGCGTTGGTTGGATATTTACCATTACAATCAAAATGAAAACAATTCTTTGGATGCCATTCGTAAATTGAAATCCTTGGGTTATCGTATTGTTGCCACAATGCCTCATAGCAATCAAGAAGAACTCAGCAATTTGGATATGAATCAGAAGACAGCATTGTTTTTTGGCACCGAACGAAAAGGATTGTCGAAAACTGTCCAAGAAAATGCCGATCTTTTTGTCCGAATACCCATGTTGGGTTTTACAGAGAGTTTTAATATTAGTGTTTCGGTGGCGCTGTTTCTACAGCAACTGACAAACAAAATGCGGCAAGAAAATTCAAATTGGCAGTTGAGCGAGCAGGAACGAATGGAAATTAAATTGGCATGGGCCAAATCGGTTGTTAAGTTATCCGGCTCGGTCGAAAAGAAGTTGTTTTCGAAATAATGTTTTGCTTTTAATTTTTTTTAAATGAGTCGATAATAAGCTTGTGCAAATTCGTTTTTTCAGTTAACTTTACATTTTTTACAAACCGAAAATTAATTTTAAGATGGGAAAAGGAGATAAAAAAACCAGAAGAGGCAAAATAATATTGGGTTCTTATGGAAATAGACGTCCACGCAACGCAAAAAACGATCCAGCTTTGTCGGCTACTAATTCAGACACACCCAAAGCAGCGAAAGCTCCGAAAATCGATAAGAAATTGATGGCCGAAACAAAAGCGGTGGTGAAAGATACTCCAAAAAAACCAAGTCCTAGAAAGCCTCGTATTTGAGTAGCAAAAATAGAATGGACGAATAAAAAAGAAAGTCACCTGAAAAGATGGCTTTTTTAGTTTTACTCAATTGAATTTAAATTGCAACTCTTGTCGAGATCGCAAAGCAGTTAAAAATTCTTTTGGGTTAACTTTATTTTGCTTCAAACGTAAATTCACCCATTCATTATTGTTGCTAATCTTAAACATCACACTAGCATTTCCAGGATGGAGGTGGGTTTGTTGTGTAAGGTGTTCTACCAGATCTTGCGTAAGAGATTCCAATTCCAGCCCAATCGTAATTTTATTGACATATTTATTAAAAACCTCTGTAAGCAGTTCCAATTGATTTATCTTCAACTCGTATTCACCACTGTCTTTTTTCCATTTAGGTTGGCTAACAATGGCCCTCACCAAAAGAAACTGCCCCATGCGATCGAGCAAAGATTTAAATTTTTCAAAATCTTCGCCAAAAAGGCTGATGTTGATACTTCCAGAATAATCGATAAGCTGGAAAGAACCGTAGGGTTTGCCATTTTTGGTGGTTTTATTTCTATCGGCAGGAATGCTCACTACGCCAGCAAAGGTGAGCGTTTGCCCTTTAAAATTGCTTAAATTATCTACAAAATCGGCTATTACGCAATTCGAGAAGAAATTTATCTCCTCTTTAAAATTATCGAGTGGATGCCCGGTTAGATAAAAGCCAACAACTTCTTTCTCCCGACTCAATTTTTCCAAATCATTCCATTCTGCGGCAATTGGAAGGCTAGGGTCGGGGAGTTCCACAGGTCCCAAATCGCCAAACAGACTTACTTGCGCCGAATTTTGTTCTGTTTGGAATTTATGCCCGAAGTTGATCAGTTGTTCCAAAAAGATCAAATTCGAATCGCCCTCTTTATGGAAAAAGAGCGCCCGATGTATCCCTTTGAATCCATCAAATGCTCCGGCCAAAGCCAAAGATTCGATACTTTTCTTATTTACAGTTCTTAAATTGATACGTTTTATAAAATCGAAAATAGACTTATACGGACCATTTTGCTCTCTGTCTTCGAGCAAGCTCAGCACGGCTGCTTCGCCAACACCTTTTATGGCTGCCAATCCAAATCGGATGTTCCCTTCTTTATTTACCGTAAAATTGATTCTCGATTCATTGATGTTTGGCCCCAAAACTTTAATACCCATTCGATTGCATTCGTTGATAAAGAAGGTAACCTTTTCGATGTTGTTCATATTGTTACTCAAAACCGCTGCCATAAATTCGGCTGGAAAATTGGCCTTCAAATAGGCAGTCTGAAAAGAAACATACGAATAGCAAGTGGCATGTGATTTATTGAAAGCATACTTTGCAAAAGATTCCCAATCACTCCAGATTTTTTCTATTACGCTGTCAATATTTTTGTTGTTTTCAGTACATTCTTTTATAAATTGTGGGTTCGATTTACATCCTTTAATAAACATGACCTCAAGCTCATTCATCAAGTCAATTTTTTTCTTTCCCATGGCTTTTCGGAGCGAATCGGACTGACCGCGTGTGAAACCGGCCAATTTTCGGGAAAGCAACATCACTTGTTCTTGATAAACCGTAATGCCATAGGTTTCTTCAAGATATTCTTTCATCAAAGGAAGATCGTATTCAATTTTTTCATTGCCGTTTTTGCGTCGGGTAAAGGGCTCAATATATTCCATTGGCCCTGGACGATACAAGGCATTCATGGCAATCAAATCTTCGAATTTATTGGGTTTCAATTCTTTCAGATTTTTTTTCATCCCTTCCGATTCAAATTGAAACAGAGCGGTTGTTTCGCCATTTGAATAGAGCTGATAGGTTTTGGCATCTTCCAAATCGACATTTTCAATATCAACATCAATCCCCTTGGATATTTTTATGTTTTCGAGCGCATTTTTGATTATCGAAAGAGTCTTCAACCCAAGGAAGTCCATTTTCAGCAATCCGATTTCTTCAACAAATTTTCCATCGTATTGTGTTACATAGGTCAATTCGGATTCTTTGGCGGTACTAATGGGGATATAGTTCTCCAAATCTTCTTTTCCAATAATTATCCCACAAGCATGCGTTCCTGTGTTTCTCACAGTTCCTTCCAACGTAAGAGCATATTTCAACACATCCGAAGCGGCCGAGTTGGAATCGCGAATGTCTCTTAATTCTTTGACTTCTTTAAAAGCTTCTTTAAGAGTGATTCCCGCGCGTTCGGGGACTAATTTGGTGATCTTGTCTGTTTCGGAAAGTGGATATTGTTGAACGCGAGCAACATCTCGGATGGCAGATTTTGCTGCCATTGTACCAATGGTTACGATGTGAGCGACTCTTTTTTCGCCATATTTTTCCATCACCCATTTTAATATCTTGCCTCTTCCTTCATCGTCAAAATCGATGTCGATATCGGGCATTGATACGCGGTCGGGGTTTAAAAAACGTTCGAAAAGTAAATTGTATTTTATAGGATCTATCTCCGTAATTCTTAAGCAATAAGCTACCGCCGAACCAGCCGCCGAACCACGTCCCGGACCTACTATGATTCCCATTCCTCTGGCAGCTTTCAAGAAATCCCAGACAATTAAAAAATAGCCAGGAAAACCCATTTTTATAATGGTTTTCAATTCAAAGTCTAAACGCTCTGTGAGCTCATCGCTTAAATCTGCACCCCATCGTTTATGAGCACCTTCATAAACAATGTGCCGTAGGAATTCGCCTTCGTTGGTGAAATTGGATGGCAAAGTAAAATCGGGCATAATCGGTTCACGATCAAGCGAATAATTTTCAACTTTTTCGGCAATTTCTTGGGTATTCGACAAAGCTTCGGGGAAATCGTGAAACAAGGCTTTCATTTCCGCTTGCGTTTTAAACCACTCTTGGCCTGTATAACGCATTCTGTTTTGGTCGGTTAAATATTTTCCAGTGCTGATACACAAAAGTCGGTCTTGCGCTTCGGAATCTTCAGCATTTAAAAAATGAACGTCGTTGCTGGCAATAATTTTAATTTGGTGTTTTTTCCCTAAGTCAATCAGTGCTTTATTTACAAAGACTTGATCATTGTAAACTTTCGCATTCATGATATCGTCATCGCTTTTATGGCGCATGATTTCTAAATAAAAATCGTCGCCAAACAATGACTTATACCAAAGTGCGGCTTCTTCGGCACTTTCGATGCTTTCCTTCATCAACTTTTGAGCAATTTCTCCCCCAAGACAAGCCGAGGTAACAATCAATCCTTCGTGGTATTTTTCCAACAATTCTTTGTCGATTCGCGGCCGGTAATATTGCCCTTCGAGCCAAGATAAAGAAATCATTTTCATTAAGTTATGATATCCAATATTGTTTTTTGCCAGCACCACCAAATGCCATCCCGAACTGTCAATTTTGGATTCTTTTTTTGCCATTCCTCGTCGGGCCACATAAACCTCACAACCCAAAATGGGTTTAATGCCCATATTTGTCATGGTATTATGAAAGAGTTTAGCCCCAAACATATTTCCATGATCTGTAATGGCAATTGCTTCCATCTGATCCGCTTTGGCTTTTTTGGCCATTTCTTCAATATTCGTTGCCCCGTCCAATATTGAATATTGTGTATGAACATGCAAATGAGTGAAAACGAAATCCGTTTTTGGCGATTTTTCGTCTTGAAATGGCAGAAAGGTTTCTTCTTTTACTGGCTCTGCCAATACTTCGTCTGCTGATCGACTTTGCAAATCGCCCGGATTGTAAGGCTGAGTATTCAAACCAATTGCTTGGATTTTTTTTGGATTGTGCGTCTTAAATGAATCGAATTCTTCTTGATGAAAACCAATCTTTTCGAGTGGAATTATTTCTATTCGAACCAATTCCAAAAAACAACGCGTTGTTGCCTCTACATCGGCTGCTGCATTGTGAGCTTCGCTAAACTTATTCCCAAAAAGTATTTCATGTAATTCTTCCAATTTGGGCCATTTATATCCGCCGCCTTTGCCACCGGGCAAGGCACAATATTCTGTGGACTCGTCTTTTGTATCGATTGTTTTTCTTCGGTGAAGCGAAGTGTCAATTTCTTTTCTAACAAATTCGGCTCCCAAAACATTGATGTCGAAGTCTATACTGTGGCCAACGATATAGATACATTTGTCCAAAGCTTCATTAAACTCATTCAGCACAAATTCCAAAGGCATTCCTTGCAAATTTGCGCGTTCTGTAGTGATACCGTGAAGTTTAACTACCGCATAGGGGATTTCGTAATTTTCAGGCTTTATCAGATAGTTTTTAACTTCCATCAGCTTCCCATTCGCATCGTGCAGTTGCCACGATATTTGAACCATCCGGGGCCAATTTTCAATGTTTTTATAGCTTGCTTTGTAGTCTAATGGAAGGCCGGTAGTTTCAGTATCGAAAATTAAAAACATGTGTATTTTTTGGTGTTGAATGAGAAGGCAAAAATAGAGAATTATAAGTTGGCTAAAAATCGATGTTGATAAGTTTACCATTTTTTATTCACCAAAATAGATGCATAAATGTTGATAGTTTATACAGTTATTTTTCGCGATTTCCAGAAAATCAGTCGATAATCTCGAAACATCCTGATAACCTTTCGCTCTTAAATAATAGGATTTGAAACTTGACAGCAAAAAAAACAACTTGTATATCTTTCATCCAATCCGCAAAATTGTTTATCAGGTGAAAAGGCAATGTATTCAATGTATATACAATCTATTTATCATATATACAATCAATTACGCCCAATATACCTATTTAGTTTACACAGATATTCTTCGAATAAAATGAATGTTTATCATCGATTTAGTCCCATTATTCCGAGCACTTTTAATTGTTGAAAACAAGACTAAAATATTCTTAAAAAAATGTTAAAAAAAAATATTTAAAGAATGAAAATTTATTCAATAAAATTTTACTTTTAGCTTGTCAAATGAATATAAACTTAAAAACTAAAATGCATGAAAAGGAAATTATTATTGGCAGCTGTACTATTGGCTGTTGGGTTTAGTGCTTGTGATAAAAAGCAAGCTTTGGTGGATCAAACTGTGGATGAAAGTTTAGTGAATTACAGTGAAGATGTGATCCCGGGTAGTTATGTTGTATTGTACACCAATTCCAATCCTAGTTTTAAGAATGCTCCAGCCGATGCGCAGGGACTTAACGACTTAGTGGTTGAAGTTTCAAATACAATTTTTAAAAGTGCCGGCATCGTTTTGCGCGAACCTACTCAGGTTTATGGAACAGCCGTAAAGGGAATTGCTGTGGATCTTACCGAAATCGAAGTGGAAAAACTGAGAAGAGAACCGGGCGTTTTGGGTGTTTATCCTGACAAAATGGTTACTTTGGCCAAGCCGGCTCCAGTTCCAGTTGTTCCTCCTGCCGAAGTTCTTCCTTATGGTGTGGTGCGTACAGGCTATGCCACTTACACCGGAACTCACAAAGCATGGATTATCGATACCGGAATTGATATGGATCATGCCGATTTGAATGTGGATCAAACAAGTGGAAAAACTTTTGTTTTGCGCACATATACACCCGACGATGACAATGGACATGGAACGCATTGTGCCGGAATTACCGCTGCCATCGACAATGAAATTGGTGTAGTGGGTGTTGCTGCTGGTGCTGTTGTAGTTCCAGTAAAAGTACTCGATAAAAGAGGTTCAGGTGCATATTCTCAAATTATTGCTGGTGTTGATTATGTTGCAGCCACTGCCACTCCTGGCGATGCTGCCAATATGAGTCTTGGCGGTGGTATTTACGAGCCAATCGATTTGGCCGTTATCGCTTTGGGTGCAAAAGGTATTTTTGTTTCCCTAGCTGCAGGAAACGAGACAGATGATGCAAACAATCATTCTCCCGCTCGTGCCAATGGAGTGAATCTTTATACAATTTCCGCCATGGATATCAACAATTATTTTGCTTATTTTTCAAACTATGGCAATCCTCCAGTTGACTATTGCGCTCCCGGAGTGAGTGTTTTTTCTACTTATTTGAACAACGGATATGCTACTTTAAGCGGAACTTCGATGGCTGCTCCTCATGTTTGCGGTTTATTGTTGTTGACCAATGGTGTTCTAAAAACCGATGGATATGTAACCGGAGATCCTGATGGAAATCCTGATCCAATTGCTCATAAATAGCTTATAAACAATATTTATCAGAGGCTTTCCAGATTGGGAAGCCTCTTTTTTTTAAAATTGGAATTTTTATTTAGCTACTTTTGCTCGCTAATTTGAGAAAGAATGAAAGCGCTTTATGCCGTTTTGTTGGGAGGAAAAATTCGTGAAAATAATTTGATGGAAGATCATCAACTTGTATTTGTGGTGGCCGATAATGAATTAGATGCCCGCAAACTGGCTAAACTTAAATGGCCAGAAGCCACTAGTATCCATGTAGATGGAACTCAAATACTCACCAGTATCGATGGGTATCAAATTAGTTTGACAAAAGAGTTAGATATTCAGGACAAAACAATTATTGACAATCAATTTTCGAAATAAGTTATGGGAATTCAGCATTATTTTTCAAGCAATCCAGACATACGAGCTCGATTTATATTCAATTTTATTGCTCCCATTTATGGAAAATTGGGCGATTCTTTAGAGAAAAATTTTATCCATTCCATCAATGCCGTGAAAAATCATATTTCAATCGATGGAAAAAATGTAATGGATATTGGAACAGGAACAGGTTCTTGGGCAGCCAATTTTAAAAAAGCCGGCGCTAATCGTGTGGTAGGAGTGGACTTTGCCGAGAAAATGCTCGTCAGTGCCAAAGCAAATTATCCGGAATTGGAATTTCAACAAGGAAATGCCGAGGATTTAAAACAGTTTCCCGACAATTCATTTGATATTGTGACTGCTTCCTTTGTCTTGCACGGAGTGAAAGAGCCCAAACGTGCAAAAATGTTGAGCGAAATGTACAGGATATCCAAAAAGCATGTGATTATCCATGATTTCATTGGCGAAACGCCTCTTTTTATTCGCTTTTTGGAATTTATGGAGCGGAGCGATTATAAATTTTTTAAGAAAAATTTTTGCGTGGAACTGCAAGCACAGTTTGCAAGCACTCAAAAAATAGCAACCAAATATGGAACGGGAATTTATATTGCCGAAAAATAGGTTTACTTCTTTTTAGCCAGTTCTTTTTCTAATACATCAACAAACCAAATGGGAGCTCTCAATGGCCGATGACTGTCTTTGTCGATAAAAGCAAGTGCATTTTCTCCACTATTTATTTTCTTTCCCAACTCATTGTAGATTTCATAATTAAAAGTGATTCTGGCTTTGGGCATTTCGAGGATACGCGTTTTTATGGTCAATAAATCGTCGTAAAAAGCGGGAGAATGGAATCGGAAGTTTTGATAAAGCAAGGGCATCACAACACCACGTTCTTCAATTTCTTTATAACTCAATCCCATTTGTCGAATGGCTGAGGTTCGGCCAATTTCGTAAAAAGTAGCATAATGGCCGTTGTAAACGAAACCAGATGGATCCACTTCGGAATAACGAATACGAAAGGTAGTAGTAAATTCAAGCATCTCTTTTTTTTTCAAAAATAGAAACTTTATTCAGAATAAAGCGAAATTAGTATTCAAAATAAATTGAATTTCGCTGAATATCAGTATGTTTTATATGCCAAAAATTCATGTTCATATTTGTTAAATCAATAAAATAGTTCTATTTTTGCAGCCCAATTCGATAAATGATAAATAATTGAGTATTAACAAGGTTGGTGAATTTGTGTAATTGGGACAAAGTCATCCGCCACAGTAAGTCTATTTAGACGTTTAATCACACATGAGTGAAGAACAAAAAAATGTAGAAGAAACAGCCGAAAATGTAGCCGCAACGAATGTTGAAGATGCAAAAGCTGTTGAAGAAGTAAAAGCAGAAGGGAATTTCGATTGGGATTCATTTGGCAAAAAACACGAAGTTTATTCTAAAAAAGATCGTGAAAAATTGGAAAATGCCTATGCGAATACTTTGAAATCGGTAAACGAGAACGAAGTAATCGACGGTATTGTTGTTGGCAAAAATAACCGCGAAGTTATTGTGAACATTGGATTCAAATCCGATGGCGTTATTTCTTTATCCGAATTAAGATATAAATCCGACTTAAAAGTGGGTGATATCATCGAAGTTTATGTTGAAAGTCAAGAAGACTTAAGTGGTCAATTGATTCTTTCGCATAAAAAAGCGCGTACGCTTCGTTCGTGGGATCGTGTAAATGCTGCACACGATAACGACGAAATCATTACAGGATTTGTAAAAAGCCGTACAAAAGGCGGTTTAATTGTGGATGTATTCGGTATCGAATCATTTTTACCCGGTTCGCAAATTGATGTGAAACCCATCCGCGATTACGATATCTATGTTGGAAAAAACATGGAATTCAAAATTGTTAAAATCAACCACGAATTTAAAAACGTCGTTGTTTCTCATAAAGCACTTATCGAAGACGAGCTGGAAGCTCAAAAAGCCGATATCATCGCTAAACTAGAAAAAGGACAAGTATTGGAAGGTATTGTTAAAAACATTACTTCTTATGGCGTGTTCATCGATCTTGGTGGTGTTGACGGATTGATTCACATCACCGATCTTAGTTGGGGAAGAATCAATCATCCTGAAGAGGTTGTTACATTGGATCAAAAAATCAATGTGGTTATTCTTGATTTCGATGAAAACAAAAAACGTATTGCATTGGGTCTAAAACAATTGACTGCTCATCCATGGGATGCTCTTGATGCAAATCTAAAAGTTGGCGACAAAGTTGGTGGTAAAGTGGTTGTGATTGCCGATTACGGTGCGTTTAT
>DMBV01000176.1 GCA_003445975.1 Bacteroidales bacterium | reverse complement strand
TCAATTCAACAAACGCTTCGGCAAGCGCCAAGCCATTTTCGTTCACTTCGCAATTTACTTGAATAGAACCTGTGGATAATAATTTGTCGATTTGCTGTATTTGTTTTTGCGGATATTCCTCCTCGGGCTTTAGGTTTAAAGCTCTGATATACAAATCGTAAGCTAATTCATATTTTTTATTTACAAATTGGTTGTCTGCGGCCACAATCCGCTTTTTATATTCTTCGTCCAAAAGAGTCAAATCGAAAGCGCGTCGTTTTTTTGCTTCTTCAATTTTGGTCAACATATTTGAAGGATACGTTTTTTCGGGCCATATTTTTTTTGCTGATTCGTAAAATTGTTGCGCCGACTCCAATTCCAATGCGATGTAAAAAGCATCTCCTTTTTCCACAGCAGCATTAAACAACTCCTCCTTTTTGATAGACTGATTGGCCACTGCCATTCTATTCTTCGCATTGGGATCGTCAATCTGTAAAGCCAGAGCGGCTTGATACGATTTCAATGCTGCTTGAAATCGATTTTGTTCCATTTGCTTGTCGCCATCGGCTATCCATTGTTTGAATTTAGTCTCATTGGCTGATTGCTGATTCAAGAGCAGTTTCAATTGAGCAATCTCCGTCAAAACTTCCGACTTTGCCGGAAAAATCAATTTTGCTTCTTCATATTTAAGCAGTGCTGTTTGAAAATCTTGCTTTTGACGAGCCGTTTTTCCTTCTAAAACCAATGCAGCGAATTTATCCTGCTTGCTTTTCAGCTCGGCCAACTCTTTTTCGATTCGCAGAATTTCTTGTTTGGGTTTTCCTTCCGACGAAACATAGGTGGCTGCTTCCTTATACAAACCAATGGCCATAACCAATTCATTGTTTGTATAAGCATTTGCTGCTTGTTGCATTTTTTCTTCATACAAAATTCGTACATCCATTTCTTCATTCAGTTTCTGAATGATTTCAGCAATTTTCTTTTTTGGATATTCTGCATTTGGGTCGCGCTGCACAGCAAGTTGATAGCTGGTCTTGGCATTGTAATAGTCTTTCTTTTCCAGATAGGCATCGGCTTTTATTATCAGTTCTTGATAGCTTGGCGCCGTTTGAGCCACAGAAAAAAGAAAAATACCAAAGAAAAAAAGCGTGAGTAAAATTTTATGGAATGAAACTGACATGGATACAAATTAATATGCAAAGATAAAAGAGAACGATTCCCACGCAAATATATTGTACTTTTACTTCTTAATACAAAAGGCAATTTCATGCGCTTACTTGGCAATTTAGTATGGATACTTTTTGGTGGATTTTTCATTGCCATCGAATACTTTATTGCCTCTATTTTATTAATAATCACCATTGTAGGGGTTCCTTTCGGAATACAAACCCTAAAACTGGGACTCTTGGCTTTGTGGCCTTTTGGCAGTAGGATAGAAAATATGCCACACGCCAACGGCTGTTTAAGTACGTTTATGAATGTGCTTTGGATTCTGATTGGTGGATTCTGGATTGCATTGAGTCATGTTTTTTTTGGAATCATTTTCTTCATTACCATTATCGGTATTCCGTTCGGAATTCAGCATTTTAAGTTGGCTGCATTGGCATTAACCCCTTTTGGAAAGAGAATAAACTAAACTTTTAGTATGAGCTTACTGATTCATCACATCAAGGAATTGATTTTTACACAAGAAAAGCCAAAAGCTTTTTATGCTGGAAGCGAAATGAGCAAGATTCCATCCCTAAAAAACGCATTTCTTTACATCGAAAAAGACAAAATAATCGATTATGGAAACATGGAAAAATTGCCGTCGGCCTACACGAATGCGAGCCAACAAATAGATGCGAGCAATCGTTTGGTCTTTCCTTCATACTGCGATTCGCATACACATTTGGTTTATCCATCGAGTAGAGAACTGGAGTATGTCGATAAAATCAAAGGGCTTTCGTACGAAGAAATTGCAAAACGTGGTGGAGGCATTCTCAATTCCGCCAAGAAAATGGCCGAAACAGATGAAGCCAAACTTTTTGATGACGCATTGGAACGCTTAGAAGGAATTATCAGATATGGAACTGGGGCCGTCGAAATTAAATCCGGCTATGGATTAGATACCGAAAATGAACTGAAAATGCTGCGCGTGATTAAGCGATTGCAAGCCCATTCGCCCTTGACAATAAAAGCCACTTTCTTAGGCGCTCATGCCGTTCCGCAAAAATACAAATCCAACCCAAGTGGCTATGTGGACATAGTCATAAACGAAATGATTCCTCAAGTAGCCGCAGCCGATTTAGCCGATTTTATTGATGTCTTTTGTGATAATGGATTTTTTAGTGTGGAAGACACCGATCGGATTTTAAATGCCGGTATGAAATATGGTTTGCGCGCCAAAATCCATGCAAACGAACTCGCTTTTTCAGGAGGAATTGAAGTTGGCGTAAAATACAATGCGCTCTCGGTCGATCATCTGGAATATACGGGCGATAAAGAAATTGAATTGTTGAAAAATACGGAAACCATGCCAACGATCTTGCCCGGAGCTGCTTTCTTCTTGAATATGCCTTATGCTCCAGTACGTAAAATGCTGGACGCCGGACTGCCCATTGCGCTTGCTTCCGATTACAATCCCGGTTCATCGCCTTCGGGAAATATGCAACTAATCCAAGCAATGGGAAGTATTCTTTATCGGATGACACCTGACGAGGGCATTTTTGCCACCACCATCAATTCGGCATACGCCATGGGCTTGTCCGACACTCACGGAAGTATTACAAGAGGAAAAAAAGCGAATGTTTTTCTCACAAAACCAATGTCAGGAATAGAATATATGCCTTACTCTTACGGAGATAACAAAGTTGAAACTGCTATTTTAAACGGAATAATTGTCCACTAAGAAGCAATTTTAGAGTTGATAAATATGTTTAAATTTGCTCACCAAAAAAATACAAAATTTCATGGAAGATTTTGAAAGTATTCGGCCTTATAACGACCACGAAGTAAACGAAAAACTAATCAAATACAACGAGAGCAGTGTTTTCAAAAAAATGATTTCGCACGTCTATCCTACTTGGACACTGGAAACCATTGCCCGCAGAACAAAAGGAATCACTTCTGCACTCGCTTTTCAAGAATTATTGATATTTCCTGCCGCCAAAGCAGCCATCGATAGAAGCTTCGAAAATCTTACGATTACCGGATTGGAAAACCTGACGCGAGAAGATAATTATCTCTTTATCTCCAACCATCGCGACATTGTATTGGATTCAACACTTATCTATTATGTGCTCTATCAAAACGGCTACAAACCCGGGCAAGTTGCTATTGGCGACAACCTTTTGTCGTCGGAATTGGTTACAGATATCGTGAAAATGAACCGAACCTTTATAGTGAAACGCAACTTAGCTGTCAGGGAAATGGTCGAAAATTCGAAAGTTTTGTCGCATTATATGCGTCATGTGCTCACAGAAAAAAAGGATTCCGTTTGGATTTCGCATCGCGAAGGCAGAACTAAAGATGGAAACGACAAAACAAATCCGGGCGTTTTGAAAATGATTGCCATGAGCTGTTGTGGCAACAAAATGGACTACCTGAAATCGCTAAAAATTGTTCCCATTTGCATCACCTATGAGTACGATAGCTGTGATGCATTGAAAGCAAGCGAGTTGGCCGAAATTGAATTGACCGGCGTATATAAAAAAGACGGAACCGAGGATATGAAAAGCATAATTACCGGTATTACACAACAAAAAGGACGCGTAAATCTGGCTTTTGGCGAAGTTTTTTCTGACGAACATTTTCATTTCAATTCCACTAAGATTCAGGATCAATTTAAAGAACTAGGCGATAAAATAGATTCTTTCATCCATCAAAATTTTCGTTTATTTCCAGGAAATTACCTAGCGGCTGATTTGCTAAGAAATTCGACAAAATATGCCGATAAATACAATGCGTGGGAAGAAGAAAAATTTATGAAGCACATCAACGACATCCTAAACCCAAGAAGAAACAAAGAAGACTTCGAAGTTTTTAGAAGAATTTTGCTCGAAATATACGCCAACCCAGTATTCAACCAACTCGAAAAAAGTGAATTATGAGAAAACTCATTGAATGCGTTCCGAATTTTAGCCAAGGACGCGATCTAACGATAATAAAGCAAATAACCGATTGCATAGAAAGCGTTGAAGGAATAAAGCTGTTGGATGTGGATCCGGGTGCAGCGACCAACCGCACTGTTGTAACTTTTGTTGGCGAACCGGAACTAGTGTTGAAAGCAGCACTTTTGGGAATGAAAAAAGCCAAAGAACTGATTGATATGCGAAAACATACAGGTGCACATCCCCGATTTGGAGCCACCGATGTATGTCCTTTGATTCCCGTTTCCAACATCAGCATGGAAGAAACCGTAGAATGGGCACGACTTTTGGCAAAACAAGCCGGCGAAGAATTAAACTACCCGATTTATTGTTATGAAAATGCCGCTTTTAAGTCCGACAGAAAAAACCTTGCCAGCATTCGCTCCGGAGAATACGAAGGATTGCAAAAGAAATTGAATGACCCGAATTGGGCTCCTGATTTTGGTCCTGCTGCTTTTGTAGCCGAAACGGGCGCTACCGCTATTGGTGCACGCGATTTTTTGGTCGCTTTCAACGTAAACCTGAATACCACTTCTGTTCGAAGAGCCAATGCCATTGCCTTTGATGTGCGCGAACGTGGGCGCGTAAAACGCGAAGGAAATCCAATAACAGGAAAAATTTGCTTGGACGAAAAGGGAAATAAAGTAATGATTCCGGGAAGTTTGAAAGCGGTAAAAGCCATTGGATGGTTTATTGAAGAGTATGGAGTGGCGCAAATCTCGATGAATCTAACCAATATCAACATCACTTCCGTTCATCAAGCTTTTGAAGAAGTAAGTAAGAAAGCTAATGAACGTGGTATTCGGGTAAGTGGTTCAGAGCTTGTAGGCGTGATTCCGCTCAAAGCCATGTTAGAAGCAGGAAAATATTTCCTTCGCAAACAACAACGTTCAGTAGGAGTTTCGAACGAAGAACTTATAAAAATAGCCGTAAAATCGATGGGTTTAGACGAACTGAAACCCTTTGATCCCCGAAAAAATATTATCGAATATTTATTGGAAGACAAAGCAAAGAAACAATTGGTAGATTTGAATCTAACAGCATTCTCCAACGAAACAGCGTCCGAATCGCCTGCACCGGGCGGCGGTTCCATTTCTGCTTATGTTGGTGTTTTAGGAATTTCGTTGGGAACGATGGTTGCAAATCTTTCGTCGCACAAAGCAGGCTGGGACGAGCGTTGGGAAGAATTTAGCGATTATGCCGAAGCCGGACAAAATTTAAAAAACGAATTAATTTATTTGGTTGACGAAGATACCAATGCGTTCAATAAAATTATGGATGCTTTCAAACTGCCCAAAGCAACGGAAAATGAAAAAGCCAATCGAAAGCAAGCCATTCAAGACGCGTCGAAATATGCCATCGAAATTCCTTTTAAAGTGATGGAAAAAACCTTGAAATCGATGGAGATAATCAAAGCAATGGCCGAAATTGGCAATCCAAATTCCGTTTCAGATGCCGGAGTAGGCGCATTGTGTGCCAGAACGGCTGTGATGGGCGC
>DMBV01000147.1 GCA_003445975.1 Bacteroidales bacterium | reverse complement strand
AGTGCTCATTAAAATTTTATCTTATAATCCCGCCATTCCTGTATTAATTATTTCCGGCCAAAAAGACATTGTTACCGCTCTCAATTTGATGAAAGAGGGCGCCTACGATTATTTAGTCAAATCGGATGATATGATTAAAAAGTTGCGCAACATTATGTCGAACATCCAAGAAAAGGTGATGTTGCAACGGAAGGTTCATGCGCTCGAGAAAGAGGTAAGCAAAAAATACCGATTTACCAATTTATTGATCGGAAAAAGTCCGGCTATGTTGCCTGTTTTTGAATTGATGGAAAAGGCGATTCGGAGCAACATAACAGTTTCGATTTACGGCGAAACAGGTACTGGAAAGGAAATGGTAGCCAAGAGTATTCATTACAATTCGCCGCGCAAAAATCAAGGTTTTGTCGCTATCAATGTGTCGGCAATACCTCGCGAACTAGTTGAAAGCGAACTGTTTGGTTTCGAAAAAGGAGCTTTTACAGGTGCTCAACAGAAAAAATTTGGAAAATTTGAAGATGCCCATTTAGGAACTTTGTTTTTGGATGAGATTGGTGATATGGATATCAATATGCAAACAAAACTTCTAAGAGTACTTCAGGATGGTGAATTTTCGCGGTTGGGTAGCAATAAAACCCAGAAAGTAGATTGTAGGGTAATCATTGCAACGCATAAAAATCTTGCCGCAGAAGTAAAAAAGGGAAACTTTAGAGAAGATTTATACTACCGTTTGTTGGGCTTGCCAATCGAATTGCCTCCTTTGCGAAGCCGTGGGAGCGATATTGTTTTGTTGGCACATCATTTTATTCGCCGGTTTTCGGAAGAAAATAATCTTCCGGTAAAAGAATTGTCGTCGGAAGCTATTCAAAAACTCACTTCCTATCATTTTCCTGGCAATGTCCGCGAATTGCAAGCCGTGATCGAATTGGCATTGGTATTATCGAATAGCAAAACAATTGAGGCGTCTGACATCAATTTTAATTCAGTTGAAGGGATGGAGGATTTGTTTACCAAAGAACTTTCTTTGAAAGAATATGATTATCAAATAGTCAGAATTTATTTGGAGAAGTTCAACAACGATATTCCTGCTGTCGCCGAAAAACTCGAAATAGGAAAATCAACTATTTACCGAATGCTTGCCGAGGAAAAAAAGCGTAAAAAAAGAAGATAATCTAGGGAAATAGTTTTCCTTCAGCAGAAAAAAGAGAGAACAAATCCATTCCCGGCTCCAAAAGCTTGGTATGTAGCCCACTCATTTTGGCGGCAGCAATATTCAAATCAAAATCGTCGATAAAAAGCGTTTCGTTTTTCGAAAGGGCATTTTCTTCTATCACCAACGAAAAGCTTTCCAAATCGGGCTTTCGCAAGCCTATTTGATGTGAGAAATAGAGTTTCTTGAAAGAAGAAACAAACAAATGTTCGAGTCCTGTGGTTTTGAGTTCCGAAAAATAATAGTCGTAATGAATTTGATTGGTGTTGCTTAGTAAAAATAAATTGTAATGCTGTGCTATTTTACGCACAAGAAGAAGCCTTTCTTTGTCAAATCCTAACAAGAGTGCGTTCCATGCCCTATCTATCGCCTGCAAAGTACAATTTGTCGGGAGATATGCGCGCAATGCTTTTCTGAAATCTGCTGGGGCGATTTTTCCTGTTTCGAAATTTTCAAACAGTTTTGTTTGAACGGCATGGCTATACAATCTGTCAAAATCGGCCAAACCCAATTGTGCAAAAGCAGATTTGGTTTTCTGGTGATCGATGTCGTAAATCACTCCGCCAAAATCGAAAATTATACTTTTTATCATTCAATAAAATTGTTAAAAGACAAAAAGCCCAAATGTGAAAAAAACACATTCAGGCTTTTTGGTCGATCTGAACGTATTAAAATTCTTTTTTTAACTGATTGACCCAGATATGAATGCGTTGTTCGCTAAGCTCCGCTTGCTGGTCTTCGTCCAGAGCCAAGCCTACAAAAAATCCATTTTCTTCGGCTTTCGAATCGGAAAAATCATAGCCTTCGGTAGGCCATTTTCCAACTATTTTAGCGTGTGCATTCTTAAAGGCGTTGTAGATAACTCCCATTCCATCCACGAAGTTCGACGGCCATAAAACTTGATCGCCCAAACCAAAAAGAGCAATTTTTTTGTTTGTTAAGTCCAGCGTACTTAAAAGTTTGAAAAACGAATTCCAAGGATTCTCGCTCGAAGTGCCTTGCCAGGTTTCTGATCCTAACGTGGATCCGCCAACAATAAAATTTTTGTTTTGAAGGAAAGTGTCCGCATTTATTTCTGATAGCGACATTAGCTTTAGTTCGCCAAACTCTTTGGCAATCATTTTGGCTGCATTTTCGACATTGCCGCCAGTGGGCCAGTAAAATAAAATAGTTGTATTCATTGGGTTCATATTTTCAAATTTTGGGTGGTAAAAATAACAATTATTTACGAAAGCAAATCAACAATCATTTTCAATACTTATTTTCCACAATCATTTTCAATAATACGATGCATCAATAATTTTTCATCTAACTGAAAATCAGTAAATAAATCAAGAAAAATTAGGGCGTTGGTTTAGTTCGTGCCAAAATTGTTTGTCCACCAATTACCAAATCTTTCAGTTTTACATTGATTTCTGTTCCGAGCGGAAGAAAAACATCGACCCGCGATCCAAACTTAATGAAACCAAGTTCTTGGGTTTGATTCATTGTTTGGCCTACTTGAGCATAACAGACAATGCGGCGAGCCATTGCGCCAGCAATTTGTCGGATTAATATTTCTCCAAATGGGCTAGTCTTTAGTCCAATGCTGGTGCGTTCGTTTAAAGCAGAAGATTTTGGATGCCACGCTACCAAATGTTTGCCAGGATGGTATTTAAAATAGCTTATTTTTCCGGAAATGGGAACCCAATTGATATGCACATTGGTGGGCGACATGAAAACGGAAACCTGAATGCAGTTTTGTTTTAAATATTCCGGCTCAAAGACTTCCTCGATGGCTACAATTTCTCCGTCGGCAGGCGATTTGATGAGCGTGTCGTCAATTGAAAATACGCGCTTTGGAACCCGAAAGAAATACACAATACGGAAATAAACGAAAAAGACAAAGGCGAAAACAGCAACTCGTAACCAAGGAATTTCGTTGGACATGAATAGGCTTGCGGCAGCAAAGATGCTTAGAACTATAAAAGATACTAGCAAGGTAGCATATCCTTCTTTGTGAAGTTTCATTCTTTTGGTTTTTGTTTTTAGAAAGATTCTCCCGAAATTTTCTAAGCGAGCAAATATAGATAAAAAACAATAAATGGCAAGGCAAAATTAGAAGCGTCGAAACGATCTAAGACTCCACCATGTCCGGGCATTATTTTTCCGCTGTCTTTTACATTCAAACTTCGTTTAAAGAGAGATTCCACTAAATCGCCGAAAATGGCTGCTGGAACAAGAATGGAAGCTATAATCAACCACGATTTAACATCAAGTGTATGTGTGTAAGTTCCTAAAATCCAACCCATTCCCAATGCTGTCACAATTCCGCCTATCGTTCCTTCCCATGATTTTTTTGGCGATATACGTTCAAACAAGCGTCTCTTTCCAAAGAAACTTCCAAACAAATAAGCAAAAGTATCGTTCGTCCATATAAGTATAAACAGGCCGGCCAACAACCAAGGATTGAATGTTTCATTTCCTCCAACCGGAAATTGATGCACAAAGTGATAGAGCGAAAATGGCAAAGCGACATAGAAAACGCCCATCAGTTGCAATCCTATTTGGGTAAAAGGGAGTGTGTTTTTTTTGTACAATTCGATGATAAAAAGCGAAAAGCTCAAGGGCAATAGAACGAGTAAAGCCGCTGCGTTTATCCACCCAAAACTGATTGCCGTAATCAGGCTATAAACCAACATGCCCAGAAAGCTATCTGTAAGACTTCTTTTGTATAAGCCGGCTTTATTTAAAAGACTGTAAAATTCTTCCAAACCAATGGCGGCTATAAAAAACAGTACTATGGCCAAGGCGTATGGATGCCAAAAAACAGATCCAAGAATCACGATGGCAAATACCGCTCCGGCAAGTGTTCGGGTAAGAAGTGTTTTAAACATACGTTTCTATTCGATGATATCGTCCACAAAGAAAACATAAATTTCCTTTGGTCCGTGCATGCCAAGAACCAAAGTTTTTTCGATGTCGGCGGTGCGGCTTGCTCCTGTAATTTGCGTAATCATACTGGGCAGTTTCCCATTGTATTTTTCGCGCATACCAATTAGTGCGTCTTTAATTTCGGGCACCAACTGGCTTGCGTAGGCTACCACTAAATGTTTTTCTGCAAAAAAATTGGCTCTTCTTCCGGTGTTGCTGGCCGACGAAACCAAAACGGAACCAAAGCGGGCAATGAGAAATTCGCAGCCAGTCAATGCGCTTTTTATATTTTTTAGTTCAGATTCCTCTTCTATAAACGAAACGTCCATATCCAAGAGCATGTTTTTCAATTCTGTTTCGCGGCAATACAAGGGCTGAAGGTCTTCGCTCTGGATAAATTGATATAAAACATTTTTCAAATCATCTTCATCTTCGCAATAGATAAACTTTCCTCCCAAATCGGTAAATTCTTGAGCAAAATTCAGCGCCAACGAATCGTCGAGATCGGTAAAGATTTTCGAGTCTGTATCTACTTCTGAATAGGGATTTGGTGTTTTTCCCAACAACGAATTTCGAATGCTTTTTAAAACTTTTTCACGTGAAGTTGATTCTTCCATATTGCAAAAGATTAAGTTTTATTTTACATCATTTGGTTTGATCGATTGATTCTCTTCCTCTGTTTTGTCTTCTGTTTTTGTTGAATCTTCGATAAGTGCAATGGTTTTTGTATCAACACCATTTTCGGTGATCATACTGATATGTTCTTTGCCTAAATCCCATTTGCGTTCGCCAAAAACAGCCACCAAATCTTCTCTAAAGATAACTTCTTTCTCAATCAATACGTGCGCTAATTTACGCAATCCTTCTTCATTTTCTTCTAAAAGTTTTACAGCAGTTTGATAGGCTTTTTCCACCAGAATTTGTACTTCACTATCAATTATTTCAGCGGTTTTTTCGCTAAAAGGTTTATTAAATTGATATTCTGGCTGCCCCGACGAATCGTAGAAAGAAATGTTTCCAATTTTTTCGTTCAGTCCAAAATAGGCCACCATATTAAACGCTTGGCGTGTTACTTTTTCTAAATCGTTCAAAGCACCGGTTGACACTTTTTTATAAATTACCTTTTCTGCAGCTCGGCCACCAAGTGTAGCAGCCATTTCGTCAAACATTTGTTCAAAAGTGGTAATCTGACGTTCTTCGGGCAAATACCAAGCTGCTCCAAGTGCTTTTCCGCGTGGAACGATGGTTACTTTTACCAATGGATGAGCATGTTCCAAGAGCCAGCTTACGGCGGCATGTCCGGATTCGTGATGAGCAATTACTTCTTTTTCGTGTTTCGAGATGATTTTATTTCGCTTTTCTAAACCGCCAATAATTCGGTCGATGGCATCGTAAAAATCTTGTTTTGTGATTTCTTTTTTATCTTGACGAGCCGCAATCAGTGCTGCTTCGTTACAAACATTGGCAATATCCGCCCCCGAAAAACCGGGAGTTTGCTTCGCGAGCAATACTGCATCTACCGTTTTGTTTACGGTAAGCGGCTTCATGTGGACTACAAAGATAGCTTCACGTTCTGTTAAATCGGGAAGTTCTACATGAATTTGACGATCAAATCGGCCGGCACGCAAAAGTGCTTTGTCCAATATATCCGCACGGTTTGTAGCGGCGAGTATTATTACGCCTGCATTGCTGCCAAATCCGTCCATTTCTGTAAGCAATTGATTGAGTGTATTTTCTCTTTCATCATTGGCGCCTGTCATGGCATTTCTTCCACGTGCTCTTCCAATGGCGTCTATTTCGTCGATAAAAATAATACAGGGTGCTTTTTCTTTTGCTTGTTTGAAAAGATCGCGAACGCGCGATGCGCCGACGCCCACAAACATTTCAACAAAATCGGATCCCGAAAGCGAGAAAAACGGAACTTTTGCCTCGCCGGCAACGGCTTTGGCCAATAGGGTTTTTCCTGTACCGGGAGGGCCAACAAGCAAAGCGCCTTTTGGAATTTTACCTCCCAAATCAGTGTATTTTTTGGGGCTTTTCAGAAAATCGACAATTTCCATTACTTCTACTTTGGCTTCCTGCAATCCGGCAACATCTTTAAATGTAACACTTACAGCAGATTCCTTATCGAAAAGTTGCGCTTTCGATTTGCCAATATTGAAAATTTGGCCTCCTCCGGCACCGCCTCTGTTCATCATTCGCATGATAAAAAACCAAACACCTATGAGCAATATAATCGGAAAAACCCAGCCAAAAATATCTTTGCCCCAATCTTGCCGGGTTTCATTGGAAATATATACCGGATCTTTCAAGTCTTTTTGAACATCCTGTACTTGTTGCTCAAAAGTTTCTACGGAACCAATTTGGTAATAAAAATCGGCAGTAGGACCGGAAAAATTGGTCTTTGTTGAATTTGTTTCTTCTTTCGTGTATAAATGCAGTTTGTCTTTTTTGATATAGATTTCTGCCAATTCCTTGTTGACCAAAACAAGTTTTTCAACATCTTGATTTTCCAACATTTTCTTTATTTCGCCCCAACTTGTTTCTTTTGAAGAATCGTTTCCTCCAATAAAATTTAAGCCTAAAAATAAAATGGCTAAGGCACCATAAATCCAATAAAAACTAAATTTTCCTTTTGGTTTTAGTGATGAAGAGTTTGTTGCGTTTTTTTTCTTCTCTTCGGGGTTTGTATTGTTCTCTTGTTCTGTCATTCTGTCTGCTTCGTTAAAATGTTGCTAGCACTAAATTTTGATTGTTTCTATTTTGGCGTCGGCCCAAAGTTTCTCAATATTGTAGAATCTACGTGTAGGTTCTTGAAAAACATGTACCACAACATCAAAATAATCAATCAAAATCCATTCTTTATTTTCTTTTCCTTCTGTAAAAATAGGTTTTTCGCCTAGTTGTTTATGTGTTTGTTCCTCAATACTATATGCAATGGCATCGATGTGCGAATTGGAAGTCCCATGGCAGATTACGAAATATTTGCAGATGGAACTTTGCATTTTGGAAAAATCAATTTTGGTGATTTCTAATCCTTTTTTTTCGAGTATGCCAAAAATGATGGTTTCTACGAGCTTTTCTGTTGATATAGGATTTGTTTGTTTTCTCATTCGCTGATTAATAGCTTGTTTTTGCAAAAATAAGTAAAATAGGCGTTTATGCACCAGTTTTAGCTTTTTTGAGCAAAATCAAAGCCAAACTAGTTGATTCGGACTTTTTAACCGATATTTAATTTGTTAAAAAAACGATGGGTTTTAATGAACATCCATATCTGCCTTCATGAAAAGAAGATGTTGCAGCGTATTTAGAATCTCTTGCATATATTCTTCAACCGCTTTTGCGCTTCCTGGAAGTGTATAAATAAGTGCGGAACCTATTACTCCGGCAACACCACCGCTTAGCAAGGCATTTGGTTTTATGCTGCCATATTTCATGCGGATAGATTCCATTATTCCTGGAATTTCGTGCTCAAGCATGGGTTTAACAACCGACAGTGTAATATCGCGCGATCCAATTCCTGTTCCGCCCGTGGTAAAAATCAGGTCGTATGCCTGTTCTTTTGCTTCTGCGATTTGATGCTGAAGCAGTTGCTTTTCGTCTGGGATAATTTGTTGATCGACAGAAAGACGCCAGCCAATCTTTTTGAAATAATCCTGAAGCTTTTGAGCAATCAAAGCGCCGCTCTTATCTTCGTAAATTCCTCGACTTGCCCTGTCGCTGAGTGTAATGATTTTCGCCTGAAAGGTTTTTGGCCGAAAGGAGAATATATCGCCGGCTTTTAGTGTTCCGCCGCTCAAAACGCGTGTAAAAATCCCCACTCTTGGCATTACATAATGCCCAATTTCGCTGAAAGAGGCATGAAAAGGCTTGCCAATTTGAGTAACTTCCAATACCACCGAATGGCCAACAAACTGATCAAAAGGATTCGCTTTTAGGCTGTTCAATCCTTCGATGCGTATGTTTTCGGCAAACTCGCCGGCTTCGGTAGTTCTGCTTTCCGTAATTTTCTTGAAAGTATCGATGTGCGACTGATCAATCAGACTTACAGCACGCGAAGTGTTGGCATGAACATCGCCAACAACGCCACTTTTGTCGAGTACAATTTCCGATGCAGCAAATTTTCGGCCGGCTTCGGCCGCCAAACTTACCGAGATTATTTTAAGTTCCATGATTGACTGTTGATTTTATGCGGCAAAATTAAACTATTCGGCCATTGCATTTATGCGCTTTGTGGAATGTAGATGAGTTTGTCGCCGGGTTTTACAATTCCCGATTTGATCACCTTTGCAAAAATTCCCTCTTTTGGCATCACACAAGCGCCCACTTCTCGAAAAATTGCGCAATTATCGCCATGACATTTTTTTCCAATCTGAGTTATTTCCAATTCTGTTTCGCCAATAATCAATCGGTCGCCGGGAATGGTTTTATGCAAAACGATGCCTTCGGTGGTAATGTTTTCGGCAAATTCGCCATAAGCCACCTCGCGTTTGGCTTTTTTGGCAAACCGCTCATTGCTCTCTTTGGCCAACAGACTCACTTGTCGATGCCATTTTCCTGCATGTGCATCGTTTTTCACTCCTGTAGTTGTTAGTTCAATCCAATCAACAGGCGTTTTGATGGTTCCCTTTTTCTCGGAAATATTTACAGAAACTATTTGCATTTTTCTTTTGACTTTGAGGGCTCAAAATTATAAAATTTGCGATATGCATGCTCCAACCTAATGCATAAAATTTTGTTATTTTCTAAAAGGGATTTTGGTTTGTAAGGAAGATATTTAGTTGTTTTCTGCATAAGCGCCCATATTTTTTTGGAATAATAGAATGAATGTTTTACTTTCGTTAAAATTAATCCAATGGAGATAAGCATTAAAAGGGCTCAAGAACTAGTAGATCAGTGGATTAAAGAAAAAGGTGTGCGCTATTTCAATGAGCTGACAAATCTGGCTCAATTGACCGAAGAGGTTGGGGAGCTTGCTCGAATCATTGGTCGGACTTATGGCGAACAATCATTTAAAGAAACAGATAAAGAAGTTAATCTTGCTGATGAGATGGCCGACGTTCTTTTTGTTTTGATTTGTTTGGCCAATCAAACCGGAGTTGATTTAACGGAAGCTTTCGAAAAAAATATGGAAAAGAAAACGCATCGCGACAGCGAACGACATAAAAACAACAAAAAACTGAACTAATTTAAATTTAAAAACATGAAAAAAGTTTACAGTGCATTTTTTCTGCTCCTTTTTTTAGCGTTCACGCTAAATGTTTTCGCTCAAGACGAAAAGAAAGAGCAAACCGAAGAAGTTAAAACGGGTTGGAACGTAGGCGCTTTGCCTGTTATTTCTTTCGATAGTGATATGGGTTTCCAATATGGTGCTTTGTCGAGTATCTACAATTATGGCGACGGAAGTCGTTATCCGGAATACAATCACATGTTTTATGTAGAAGCTTCAAAGTTTACCAAAGGAGGCAGTATTTTTCGTTTTGCCTACGAAGGCGATCAGTTGATTGAAGGTGTTCGGCTTAATTTTGACTTAGGTTATCTGCCCGATGCTTTAGCCGCTTTTTACGGCTTTAATGGTTACGAATCGGTTTATAATGCCGGATGGGAAGATCAGGAAGATCCTGCTTATAGGAGTAGAATGATTTACAAACATAAACGCAATTTGTTTCGCACCACGGCCGATTTAGTTGGCGATTTGGGAATGGGAAAATTGCAATGGTCGGCCGGAATCGGATATTACAATTTTAATATTGGCTCTGTTGATATTGATAAATACAACGATGGAGTGGATCCCACTGACCCTGATTATTTGCCAAGCCTGACCGCTGTACCTGGTTTATACGAAAATTACATAGCGTGGGGATTGATTCCGGCAAATCAGGCTGAAGGAGGTTCGATGGTTACTTTGAAAGCGGGATTAACTTACGATTCGCGTGACAATCGTCCCAATCCGAATAGTGGAATCTGGACAGAAGCGGGTTTTTCTTATGCTCCCGGATTTTTGGGCAGTCACGACGAAGGTTTTATGAAATTTTACATCACTCATCGTCAATATTTTACTATTGTCAAGAATCGCTTAACATTTGCATATCGATTGGGATATCAGAATACCATTGCAGGAGAAACGCCTTGGTACGCTCAGAATTTAATGGTTATTGCTGCAAATCGCTCTGCTTTTTCGGAAGGATTGGGCGGAAGCAAGAGCATTCGTGGCGTTTTGCGTAATCGTGTTGTTGGCGATGGATTTGCTTATGGTAATTTTGAAGCTCGATTTAAAGCGGTAAAATTTAAATTCATCAATCAGAATTTTTATATTGGTGTAAATGGATTCTTAGATGCCGGAAAAGCCGTTGCTTTGATTCCAATTACAGTTCCTACCGGAATTCCTACAGCCGATTATTTCGATATTGGTGCTGAAGCACTTCATATTGGGTATGGTGCCGGTCTAAAAATTGTGATGAATCAAAACTTTATTATTAGTGTCGATTACGGAATGGCCGCAGCAGCCGAAGACGGAAGTTCGGGTATGTACATTGGCTTAAATTATCTTTTCTAGAGAATATCTTCTCAATAAAAATGAATCCCATTGGTAGAATACTGATGGGATTTTTTTTGTCTTTCTCCGAAAAAAATTAACCAAACACAAAAATCCAATCGGGATATTCCAATTTTATCAGCGCCAAACCGTGCGCCGGAACACTCCACCCGGCTTTGTTTCGGTTTTTGCTTTCGATTATTTGTTTGAATTCGCTGATGTTTATTTTTCCAATTCCAACATCCAGAAGAGTTCCTACAATAGCGCGGACCATATTTCGCAAAAAACGATCGGCTTGGATTGTAAACACCCACACATCGTCAGAATGCTCCCAGTTGGCTCGAAGAATAGTGCAATTGTTTGTTTTCACGTCCGTTCCTGTTTTTGAAAAACTGGTGAAATCGG
>DMBV01000071.1 GCA_003445975.1 Bacteroidales bacterium | reverse complement strand
TTTTTAATTGATTGATATAAAATTGGAATATAATTCAATTTATTTTGGATCTTATTAGTATGATTTTATATAGCTATTAATCAGCGATATAATCAATGAATTGGTCGGGAAAATATATTTTCGATCATAATATTTTGATGAATACAGCTAAATAATGAGTCTCTATATGAGCAAAACATAAACATTTCGTCGTAGAATCTTTTTTTAAATGCTCCAGTTTATGGGTTCAATTCCTTTTTGTTGTAAAAAAGTATTTGTTTTAGAAAAATGCTTACAACCAAAAAAGCCTCTATGAGCGGAAAGTGGAGATGGATGCACTGATGTTAAGATTAGGTGTTTAGATTTATTGATGAGAAGAGACTTGGAAATTGCAAAATTTCCCCACAATAGAAACACAAGATTTTCCTTCTTTTCGGACAAATTAAGAATTATAGAATCAGTAAATTTTTCCCAGCCTTTTTTTTGATGGGATCCAGCTTGATGTGCTCTCACTGTGAGGGTGGCGTTTAAAAGCAGTACACCTTGCTTTGCCCATGTCTGCAAGTTTCCTTCTTTTGGGTATTGGATTCCTAAATCATTTTCAATTTCTTTGAAAATATTCATTAGGGAAGGTGGATGTTTTATTCCAGTATTGACGGAGAAACAGAGTCCGTGAGCTTGATTAGGGCCATGATAGGGATCTTGGCCTAGTATAACGACTTTTACATTTTCAAAAGGAGTGGAATCGAATGCTGCAAATATCTGGTTTCCCGGTGGATAAATTTGATATTGTTTTTTTTCTTCCAGAAGAAATTCTTTCAATTGTAGGAAGTAATCTTTTTCGAACTCTTCCTTGAGCATTTTGTACCAACTTTCGTGGATTTTAGGTTTTATTTCTAGCATTTGTCCTTTTATTATTCAACAAAATTATAAATTTATACGTGTAGCGATGGCGGGAGACGATATTCTTATATATAAGGAGTATTTTTTTGATTTTGACAGATGAATTTTATTTGTGGAAATAGAAAAATTATGTTTATTTTAGCTTTTTAAACACGATGTAATATTTTAAGTTATGAAACGCACGTTAATTTTTTTAGTAAGCTTATTTATTTTGGCTTTGGCTTCTACTTCTTGTTCGTCATCTAAAGAATGCCCAGCTTATGGAGAGGCTCAATTCTATCAAAAAAGTAACAGCCGCTAACTTTAGAATCCGTTTATTCATGGCAGATATTTTTCAATAATCTGCTTTTTTATTTCTTTTTTTGGATCTTTTCAGTCCTTTTATTTCTAATCTTTAGAAGGATACAACAAAAGCGTCTTTGACGAGTGCTTTGACTTTTTGTTTATTGAACTGTGCCGCCTCTTCGTACGATTGAAAATTCCCGATCGTATAAACGTATTTCCCAGCCTCGTTCACAAAAAATTCGACTTGTTGACCGTTTGGTAAATCTTCTGCTACCCAATCCATAGAAATGGCCTGACTATATACACCAATTTGAATCTTATATACTGTATTTCCGGCCGATTTTGTTGTTCGACCGATTGAGATTAGTTGTTTGTCAACATTTGCAGAGGCTGTTTTCAAGTTAATAATGTCGTTGGCGCTTGGTTGAACTCCTCCTTCCTGAATCGCTTTTTGGGCTTTTTCGATGGGGACTTTTTCTCCTTGATTGAAAGCTACAATAAATGCGTCCGGGATTCCTTTGGTGTTCACATTTGCTTTGTTTTTTTCGGCTTCGTTTATATTCTTAAAAACGCCATTAAAATAAACCCACAAACCGTTTTTGGTTCTATTGTGAAATAGCGGTTGGATTCCAAATAGTTGGTCGGAGGTGCGTGGTCTGCTATAAACGCCAACTTGGACAGAATAATAAGTTCCGGGTAGCTGATTTATATTTGAGGCCGAAAAATTGATGTTTTTATATTGGCTTGGAAGTGTGAGAGTGGTTTTATTCATCAATTCTTGCGTGGCTTCATCTATATGGCCGATGGCCTCGTTTATACTAACGCTTTTTCCATCTTTCCATGTTTTAATAAATGCATCTGAATAGCCTTGCTCGCGCAATGAGTTACGACGAATAATGGCTGATGTAAGATCGGTAAATTTGCCGGAGAAATACCGATAGAGCGATTTTTCGTCGTCTTTGATGGCGAATAACTCTATTACATTTAAAAAATTGTTGGTTGTTGTATGTTGATTGATAGCAGCTATTTGAACACTAAATTGGGTTCCTACGGGTGCACTTGCCAGACTTACATTTGGGAAGATTTTATTCGCAATTGGAGCACTTGCTTCGGTATTTTTGTTTGTGGTAGTGGCATTTGCTGGAACAGATTCTACCGGATTGTTTTCTGGAAGTTTGCTTTGCGTTTTATTTTCTGGCTTCTGTTCAATGCCGACTAACTTTTCGGCGGATCGATTTATTTTATTCTCATTCGTATCTTTAAATAGACCGGGGTTTAATGTTTTGGCAATTTCGGAAGGCAGTTTTTCTTCCGCTTTGGCAGTTAGGCTGATTGCCGGCTTTTCTTCCGCTTTGGCAGTTCCGATGATTTCCGGTTTATTTTCCGATTTGGCAACTGCAATGATTGCCGGCTTTTCTTCCGCTTTGGCAGTTCCGATGATTTCCGGTTTGGCAACTGCGAGCATTGTTGGTTTTTCTTCTTTAATTAGGACAATATTTTCGGCAGTCTTTTCTGTTGCCTTGGAAGAAACTGCTTGCTTTTGATTGGAATTGGCTATTACTTCAGGATTCAATTTGGACGAAACCAATTTTTGGGCTTCTATCAAGGCCGATTTTTCTGCTTGTTTTTCTTTTGGTTGATAGGCCAACATTCCTTCAATATCATTTTCGCGCATCATTCGAATGGCTTCCGCTTGCAAATCCAATGCGCTCGATTCGCTGGCGAATGCATCTTGCAGCAACACTTTTTTAAGCGTAAACGACAGTTCGTCGTTTTGGGCTTGCAATCGATTCTTTTCTGCCTGAAGATTGAGTTTTTCGATTTGCGCAAAAACGGCTCTCATCAACTCCTTTTCTTTCAAACTTAAGCTTTCTTGAAAGAGCGATTCGATGACGAGTGCATTTTTGCGATAGTTTTGCTTATTTCGCTGAGCGATTATTTCAAATTCTTCCAAAAGCAGATACATGGCCACTTGCTCTTTTTCATCGGCTTGTTGCATCAACGATTGTTTGCTTTTATTATCGGTGGTTTGTCCGGCTTGCTGACTTAAGATGGTTACATCGTCGAGCAATTGGGCTATCCGTTTGCGAACATTATTTAGATAATTTTCGAAATCGTTTTTGCTATTGTCCACCTCTTTTTTACTTTCGGCCGGCAATTGATTATAAATATTTTTTGATTCCGCAAATGCTTTTGTTGAAGCCGTTTGCAGCGAATCGGCTTCTTTCCGTTTTTGGCTGATTCTCCCTTCGTTTTCGATGGCTTCTTCTCCTTTTAAGGTTTTTCCTTTTTGGAGTAAGAATACGGTTTCCCGCTTGTTAATATCCAAATCTTCTGCCAAAAGTTGGGCTTGATACCGTTTGGTTTCGTAGGCCATCGCATCGTTCAAAGCCGGAAGTTTACTTTTGTTCAGACGTGGGCTTTGTGTTTCGGCAAGTGTATTTTGTGCTTCTTGATTTGGCGAAGTGTCGATTTGGCGAAGTTCCAATCGCTCCTCGAGTTGAGCTTTTCTGTTTTCGGGATTCACAATTGGTTTTGAAGCGTCCGAAAGCAATACAGTGGGCTCAAATTCTGCTGAAAAGGGCAATACGGCTTCCGCCTTTTTGATTTCCTCATAGAGTTTTGTTCCAACAGCCAATTCTTTATCCGCTATATTTTGTTTTTTAATTGCTTCTTTTTCTTTGTTTTCCGCTTCCGTTATTAGTTCTCTTCGCTTGAAAGCATTGGTTTTTTTGTCGGCTTCTTCTCGTATTTTTTGAGCGTCCAACAAAAGTTTTATTGATTCGTCCGTAACTGTTTGAGAATTCATAAAAGCTAAATTGGCTTGCTCTTTTTTGGCCGAAATGTTCTTGTTGTCTTGTTCAATCCATGATCGAACAGATATAGCAGAACTGTTTATAGCTTCTGAATTGTTTTTTTGAAGTGCACGAAAGAGGGCTTCCGCTTTTTCGGGCTGATTGCTATGCCATGCCTGTTCGATGGCGAATATTTGGTCTGTTGTTTGTTCTTTTAATTTGTTTTCGACAGTGTAAATAGAATCTATTTTTTCGGCATAACTTTTCAAAGCTAAGGACTGATAAAGCAGGCTTTGCGATTCGGATTGTTTTGCCAGAACCAAGGCTTGGTCTTTCATTTTTCCGGCAAAATAATCTTCGCGCATTTGCTCAAACTGAAGTAGCGCACTATTCGACTGATCTAATTTTTCGCTCGCTTTTTGAGTTAAAACATTTGATTGGGATTTTATAGCTAGCAATCGGTCTGTTCGCTCTTGATTCAAATCGATGAGTTCTTCTCTTATCAGTTCACTCCGCGTAGCAAGTGCAATCGGATTCGAATCTTGTGACTTTGTGTCAAACTGTTCTGAAGATGCAATTGCTTGTTCGTTTTGCAGTTGGCTGCTTGCCGCAACGAGTTCATCAACTGTTGAATACAAATAAGCTTTGCCCGATTTTCTTACTAATTTTTGATTATCCAAGCTATATTCTTCGTAGTCGTTTTCGTTGTAAATAGATTCCGGGAAATTTAATTCGACCAATTGTTTTTGATCAAAATCAATGATATTTTCGAATTCGGGGATTTGGGAATGTTTTAAATCCAACGATTCCAATCGACTTTTTAATTGATGCGCTTCTGCTGATTTTCCTTCCTCTATCAATTGTTCTATTTCTGTTTTCAGTTCAGTAAGCGCCAAAGCAATCTCTTCCGATTTTTCAGCAGCGTTTTTCAAACTCGAAAGCGCTTTTTCCCATTGATAAACTTCGAAAGCGAATTTTCTGGCCAATCCATATCTCAGATTCAATAAATCAATATCCTTTTGGCTAAATTTGGCGGTAAATGTTTTGCGATAAGTATTGGCTTCGTTGAAAAGGAGCTCTAGACTTTTTTTCTTTTCAATTAAAAAGCTTTCAGTCAACTTTAGTTGATAGGCCAATTGTTTATTTCTTTGCCGCGCTTTCAGCGTGCTATTTTCGACATATTTTACTAAATCGGTATCCATATTGCTTTCAAAAGTCGGAATATAGGCTGCAAAACGATTTTCGGTGGCCACAATAGCAGAGAGTGATTGGTTTGGATTTTCAACTGCAAATGCCGAAAACTTGGCTTCATCGTTTAAGTAGGACGGATAGTTTGGATAAAATAATTCGCCTTTTGTAAAATCGACTATTTTGGTAAAATCGGTAAGCGTGTCGGCTTGTTGGATTTGGTTTTTTAATTGTGCAATGCTTTTCTTGGTTTCAAGTTCATTTCTGATCAAAATGTGTTTTTGTATGTCTCCGAATAGCCTATTTGCATTTTCTGACAAAAGCCGCATTGCAGCAATCTGCCGATCTATATTTTGATGAATTTCCAGAAGTTTATTCTGTTGATAATCATTGCGAAGCGTTTTGAAAAGCAACTTATTGGCTTGATCGATCAGCTCTTTTGCTCTTTCGGGCAGAGCTGTTTTTTGGGCTTTTGTCAAAATAAACGAAACATCGGCTTGGCCTTGTTTTACACTACTCGCTTTTGAGCCTACAAAGTTTTGTGTTTGAAGATAAAGTGTCTTCAATGCTTCAAGTTCAATATCTATCTGGCGAATTACTCCTTTTATACTGTCGCTCAGTCCGGCTTGCATTTCTTGAACGGCAATTTGGTTGTCGATATTTTTTAGATTCGATTGGCGAATATTTTGTGATTGTCGTGCAGGATCGTTTTTTACCAGCGATTCAAGTTTTTGTTTTTGAGAAAAAGGAATTTCTTGAAATGCTTTGTTGCTGATGTTTATATCGAGGTGAGCCATATTTTTAATCTGGCCCAAATCGGTTTCGGCTAACTTATCTTTTGAATAAATGCCCGATAAATCGGTTGCTTCAGGATTTTTCTTGATAATGCCTACTTTATAAACCGTTATCAGATTGTTCGAACTGTTTCGGGTCGATGCAAACCAAGCCATCGTTTCGTTGGCATCGGTGATGAACATGATGTCGTCGGAAGGCGTATTGATCGGAAAACTTAGATTTTGCGCTTTGCTCCATTGGTTTGAAACGCTATCAAAAACGCTTTTGAAAATATCGTATCCTCCCATGGTATTGTGTCCTTTCGAACTGAAATAGAGTGTTTTTCCGTCGGGCATAAAAAACGGATAGTTTTCGTCGTAAATGCTGTTGATCGAATTATTTAAAAGAATTGCTTCCGACCATTCATTGTTGTCTTGTTTAAGGCGATAATAAATGTCTTTTTGTCCCTTATTTTCCAAGGCATAAAAAAGCAATTTCGCCTGTGGGTTGAAGTAGGAAACATTTCCTTGCTCGTTTTTTAGATCGGCTTTGCTTAAAAATTCTTCAGGGAGATTCAGAAATCGACCGCCAAACTGGTTCAAATCATAAGAGCGGTAAAAAGTTTTTCTGTCCACATCCGATTTTTCCATCACATACAAATCGTTTGCTGTCTTAAGCATTTCCATCCCATTTTGGCACATGGCTATTTTTCGTTCCACTTCCCAATCTTTGCGTACTTTATTTCGGGCTACTTGTATATATTTCTTATAATTGGTTATGGCATCGGTAAAAAAATAATTGTTCTGGTAAGCCAAGGCAAGAAAATAGTAAAATTCAACATCGCTTACTTGGTTGATTGCTTTTTCGAGGTATTTGAGCGGTTCTTCCGGATTGGTACGTTGTGTAAACATCATACAAACACCAAAACGATAATTTAGTTCTGGATTTTTCGGGTCTAAACTCAGCAGTTGAGAATACAGCGGGAAAGCGTCGATATAATTGTCTTGTAGAAAATATTCCGCTGCCTTTGCCTTCAAATTCGTTTCGTTTTGAAGGTTGGTCTGACTATTTGCTACTTGAAAAACAAGAAGTAGGATGCCAAAAATTATTCTTTGAATTGTATGTAGAACGTTTTTTTTCAATCTGTTTTCTGGTTCTTGTGAATGCCTTTTTTTACTGCAAATTTGCTTTCTTCCCCATTTATTAATCGTGATATATTTTTTCGATGTGTAAACAACACAAACAAAGCAGCGAATACTCCCAATGAAATAAGCGGTATAGACGTTTCCTGAAAGGCAAAAATAAGAAATAAAGGAAATGAAATGGCGGCTATAATTGATCCCAACGAAACGTAGCGCGAAATTAAAACGACTATCAAGAAAACACCCAAAGCGGCAAGTATAGCCCATGGAAATAAAGCCAATCCCACACCGGCCAAGGTGCCAACGCCTTTTCCACCTTTAAAACCTACATAAATAGGATATACATGACCAATAACGGCCGCTAAACCATAGGCAAGATTTAAATAATCAACAGAGAACAAATTGGTTGATGGAAAAAAATCTGGAAGAATGAAAACCGCAGCCCAACCTTTAAATACATCAAAAAAGATAACCGGAATTCCGGCTTTCCAGCCCAAAATACGAACTGTATTGGTTCCACCGGCGTTTCCGCTTCCATGTTGCCGAATATCAATTTTATAAAAGAGTTTCCCAACCCAAACCGAAGTAGGAATGGAGCCCAGCAGATAGGCAGCTATCAGTCCAAATAAAAATAAATAATTGTTGTCCATTAGTTTACATTTAGTCTTTTTAGAAAATCATCTTTTTCGTCTTCTCTACTCAAAATATAGCGATAATTGGAACGTTTTCCTGTCTTTTTGTCTTCGGCCAATCTGTTTTTCTCTCCTTTCGCCTCCGTATCGGCTTTGATTAGTTCGTTAAATGTAGAGTTTGACGAAAGTACTTGCATTACATTGTTGTAATATTTAAAGAAGTACCACTGATTATTGACTTCAAAATAAAGTGTTAATTCATCGCCTGTGCGACTCTTTTTTAGTTCTAAATGACCATTTACATAGGAATTTACTCTGTAGCGATCCAAACTGCCAATCCCAATTGGGCCTTCGCTCAAATAGGCGTTTTGTTTTGCGTCCCAGCTGAGTTTTACATCGCTAAGGAAAAGAGAGTGAATCAATTGGTCGTGTACACGTTTTTGGTTACTCATCAAGAGGCGACTCAGGTATTGTTCCGCTTCGTTCATTCCTAAAAATCCACCTATCATTTTTGAATAATAGTTCGAAGTATTATCGACAGCGGTTGGGCTGTTTTCGACAAATTGCTCTGAAATAATTCTTAATGCATCATTCGAAAAATGAAAATCGATTGCTGCTCCAAGGCGGATCAAAGAAACGGAGTCTTTTTGCTCTATCGTTCCATAGCTTTTTAGTTTCAAATCCAAGTATTTCAAATCCAGTTCAATTTCCCCTTCGCCAAAGGTGCTGCAATCATTGGTTCTAAGACTGAAGAAATTATCCGGACGCGTCATCTGATTCAGCTTTTCTTGTGATGAAATTCTGAATTCTCGCGTGCTTTCATCAAATTTGAGAAAGCCGCTGGCAGTGAACAGAACGGAGTCGTAATAATCAATCTTGTTGCTCAAAAAGGCCGCATAGGTTTTTTGTCGGGCGGGCGAATTTAGCAAGCCGACAAATTTCTGTTGCTTGCTGACATCGGGTACAATTGGCTGAACATCGATAGGTATCATGATGTTTTCGGGGTCAATAGCTGAATTGAATTTTATCCAATTTTGACTAAACCCACATTCATTTTCTATTCTAAAGCCGCCATCGAAGGATAATAACTTTTGGCTGGCCGATAAATTGGCCACTCCACGAAAAAAGAACTCCGGGCTGAGGGCGAAATTGTCTTTCGCAAAAATTTCGCCACTGGCCACTGTTTGCAGATTTGTATCTATCTTTATCTCTTCAAAATGAATGGAATGACGAAGGTGGTTTTTGTCGATATACAGATAATCGCCTGAGCCGGCATACGACTTTCGTCCATTTATTTTTACATTCGCATGGTCTAGTTCGTGATATTTTGTGACTGCATTTGCCAGAATTTTTGAGTCTTCGAAAGTCTGGATGTTTGCGTTTTTCAGAATGGTGACGGTGCTGTTTTTTGGAAACAGAACGGCATCGGCTACTTTAATAAAATGAACGCCATTGGCCTCAATCACCTTTTCTTTCGAATTAAATTTTGCATGGCTCGAAACAAAAGTGAGTGAATCTTGTTGTGGATGGGTGGAAATAAATCGGGAGCCTTTGTATTCGGTATCAGCAAGCTGACGCAAAGTAAATTCGGAATAATTGTCCTGACTGTCTTTAAAATTGGATGCGTATTCTGTAACAGATTCATCCATATACCATTTTGCTTGATTCATATAGCAAATAAATTGGTTTTCCGGAAAATCTACTTTGGAAGTTCCGTCGTTGGAACTGAATGTTACATTTCTTAGCTTATAATCGGCATGAGCACTAAAATTGTTTAAGCTCATTCCAACATCCGAAAAATTTGTTTTTTGTGCATCAAAATTTTGATTTTTAAAAACATACGTATCCGAAATCATGGAAGCTACTTTGAATTGAATGGTGCCGTTGCCGCTTAGAGAAGTAGGTTTAAGAATGAGTGTTCCTTTCAACGACGTTTCCTCATCGTACATTTTGATGTTTTCGGTTTGCGAACTTATGTGCATTGTTTCCTCATAAGGAAGCCATTTCTGAAATACGTTTGTGCCTCTCACATTTGGAAATTCCACCGGACTAATTGTGGGTTTAATTTCAAAAATTTGGGCGTAAATTAGCGTAGATTCGGGGAGGAACGTAAAATCATCGGAGCTTGAAACCGAACTCAGAAAGCTTAATTGCCCACTTCCTTTCAATCCTTTGTTGCTCAAATTGATTTCGTTGTAGAATTTTCCTTTGTTGCCATAAGCCATAATTCCTTCAGGTGGCAGTGCTTTTTTGAATCCAAGCGAAAAGTCTTCTTGTACCGTTAAGGCTTGAGCTATATCAGGGAAAATACCTCCGGAAGCGAGGTAGCCATTAAATGCAATATCGTCGGTGCTGAAATTGTTTAACGAAGTGAGAATAAACGGATTTACGTGAAAATAAAATTTGTCTTTCGTATAGACGCCATTCTGAATCGTTTTCTTATTGTAATAAACATAGGAATCTTTCTTGCTGTTGAAAATAGGATATTCAGTACGTGCTTCCAATCCGGATTTATTGCTTGGATGGTCAATCAAAAGGTCGCCACTCAGATTGCGAATGGCTGTTTGAACAAATTTCTTTTCGTAGCCACCTTCGGGCAGGGCTTTGCCTTGTACCCAAAACCACATGGAATCAATTACCGGCATATCCAATTTAAATTCGTCGTAACTGAATGCACTTTGAGTAGTAGAGAACGACAATCGACCGGCGGTGATTTTTCCGTCAAAACGGAAGTTCTTGTTTTTTTCTAATAATATGCTACGGTTTTTTGGTTCGATGATTAAGTTTTGGGAGTCGCTAAGAATAACTCTGTCCAATCCGTTGATTCGTAAAGTAAAATTATCTATTTGAAGCGATGCATTGGCTTGATCTTTTTCGGGGCGCGATTCAAACCGAATTACGTCCGAATCAATTTCACCGGCATTTGCTTTCAGATAAAAATCGATTTTGTCGCCCAATACAGCACGCTGATTTACTTCATCGTAAATCAAAAAGCCTTGATGAGCCAAATTGAGCAAAAGAAGTTGGACTTGTTCTTTTGGCATACGCAAATAGTGAGCGTATTCATCAAAGTACACGATATTGCTTCTATTTTCGTCGGAATATCGCTTCAAACCTATTAATGGATTTTCGTAATCCAGACCTTGCAGTTTTTCAAACCGGGCTTCAGAAAAATAAGTAAACGACTCAAATCGTGCCGGACTTTTGGTTCTTCCTTTTGCAATATCAAAGCTTATTTCATCTTTTTTCATATCCCAATAGGCGGCTTCTACATACATATCCAATTGATGATACGTATTGTAGAATGGGTTGGCTGTGAGTCCGTGAGCATCACTTACAAACGACAACATTTGATTGTCTTTGGTGTAATTCATGTGCAATCCGCTGTGGTAGATTGAATCGTTTCCATGAATGATCGACAGCGAAGTGTATTCAGAAAGGATTTGATTGGGTTGGATATGAAAATTATGCGATTTTAGTTTCACAAAAACCGTATCTTTTCTTTTGATGAGCAAGGATGCAGGATTTGTTTCATCTCCGAAGCCAATAAATTTGGCTCCTTCTATCAAAATACCACCAATAAAATCGATGTTGGGAAAAAGATTGGGGATTTCCCAACGCTTGTCGTACGAAATAAATTTTGGAAACAAGGCTTTATTTCCCCTTCGGGAAGCCAGAATTTGCTCTTCTATTTTTCCGGCTATGGGTTTGTCGAAATAATAAAGATGATAAAGCTGTACGGAATCGGCGGTAAATTTATCATAAAGCAAGGGAATGGAATACGAACTAAGTTTAGCATAAACGCTGTCGGCGCTGTAATTGGCGCGCTCCCAACTAAGGCTTCCCCCTTTTCCATACCAACGATTGCTTAATGGAAAATAAACGCCGCTTGTATTGTTGATATTTGTGCTATCGCCTTTGGTATAGCAACTCAAATTGGTGTTCGGAAAGATATAGCTTAGTGAATCTTTGTTGAATTGGATGCTGTAATCGCTTGTGCTTACTTTCCATTTTAAAGTTCGATCCGAATAAACAAGGTTTTCCGTAAAAAGTGCATCCGATGATTTGATAAATGTGCTAAATTCTTTCAGACTTTTATTGAGAACGACAAATTGCACCGATTTTGTCCAAGCTATCTTGCTCTCTACCCCGATGGAGTTGCTTTGCAAAAGATGCGTTAGGCTGGTAAAGTAGTCCGAAAAATAGGGCATGGCTGCCATTTTCTTGGCCAGCATTTTGTTGGCAGTCTTGTAAACCTCTGTTTTTATTTCCCTCGAAAACAGTCCTGAACTCCAATTGAGCTTCAAATCCAGCATAAATTTCTCGGCTTCTTCTTTCTTGCTGCTTTGTACAACTTGAAAATGTTGCTCAAGGGCGGAAATAAACAATACCGAATCTTCCGGAAAACTCGTAAGGGCTTGCTGACTATATGTATTTACTGAAAAGGAAAATAGAATTGTCAGAATCAGAAAAAAATTCTTTTTTTGAAACCACCAATTTCCAAAATTGTATTGCCTATGCATTTTTGAAGAATATGAATATGTTTCAAAGATACAAATTCAGCTTTACGCAGAATGAAGGCTTTTTATAAATCGTGTTTATTTTTTAACATTTTGGGCATAAATAGTAAAACGAAAAAAGGGAACCTCGTTGGTTCCCTTTTATGAATTATTTATTTTTTCTCTTTCACATATTTTATCAGCCATTGGTCTGTTTCCCAAAGCATGTGAAAAATATTCTCTTTTGCCGAATAGCCGTGACTTTCTCCTGGAAGCATTACCAATCGAACAGTTGCACCATGTCCTTTCAGCGCATTGTAATA
>DMBV01000174.1 GCA_003445975.1 Bacteroidales bacterium | reverse complement strand
AATTGGAAATCAAAAAAGGAATCTCTACTTTTGCTAAACAGAAAAAAACATCACAATGGCTATTTTATCGACAAGTTTTATGGGACTTAAAATCAAAAGTCCGCTAATAATAGGAAGTTCGGGATTGACCAATTCAATTGAAAATATCGAAAAATTTGCCAAGATGGGAGCCGGAGCAGTGATTTTAAAATCGCTTTTTGAAGAACAAATCACGCAAGAAGCCAATTCGGCCATCAAACAAGGCGCTCCAAACGACTATCCCGAAGCTGAAGATTACATCCGGAATTATACACATCAAAATAGCGTTCAAAATTATTTGGATTTAATCAAAACCGCCAAAAAAAGGGTTGATATTCCAATTATTGCCAGCATCAATTGCGCCACTGCAACTGAATGGACTTCGTTTGCAAAATCTATTGAAGCCGCTGGTGCTGATGGAATTGAGCTAAACATATTTGTATTGCCATCAGACTTTTCGCGCAGCGGATCAGAAAACGAGCAGATCTATTTTGATATTATAAAAAAAGTAAAAAGCGAGATTTCTATTCCTCTGGCAGTGAAACTTTCGTATCATTTTTCGGCAGTTGCAAACACTTTTGAGAAATTAAGTTGGACAGGAATACAATCGTTGACTTTGTTTAATCGCTTTTTTTCTCCTGACATCGACATTCATTCCTTCGAGGTAAAACCATCGTTTGTTTTGAGCAAAGCCGAAGATATTGGGATTTCTTTGCGATGGGTTGCTTTGCTATCGAACCGGCTGCGTTGCGAAATATCGGCTTCGACAGGTGTACATAGTGGCGAATCACTTATTAAGCAATTATTGGCCGGAGCTCAAACGGTGCAAATTGCATCCGTTTTATACAAAGAAGGAATTGAAACCATTGCGACTATGTTAGATTTTCTTACGAAATGGATGGACGAAAATAATTTTGCAGATATCGAAGCTTTTCGAGGAAAATTAAGCGTTGGCAAAACTACGAATCCTGCCACGTATGAAAGAGTTCAGTTTATGAAGCATTTTGCAGGAATAGAATAAAAAAACGAGCTAAACTCTCTGCTTTTTTTTGCAGAAGAATTCGAATAAAATCTAAAAAAACCAGATTCAATATGGGAGAACAAAATCATCCTAAAGAAACAAACAAAAAATAGTTATTCAAACTCGCCCTGATGAAAAAATTAAAGAATTCGGAACTTAACAGAATGAACGCTTCTGAGTATAAATCGTCAGAAAAAACGCCTTTTGTTGTGGTTTTGGACAATATCAGAAGCCAAAGCAATGTTGGGTCCGTTTTCAGAACAGGCGATGGATTTCGTATTGAAGCCATTTATTTGTGCGGCATCACGGCACAGCCACCAAACCGAGAAATTCAAAAAACCGCATTGGGTGCCACCGAATCAGTTTCTTGGAAATATTTTAGCGAAACCAAAGAAGCCGTTCAGGAATTAAGAGAAAAAGGATATCAAATTTTGTCGGTAGAGCAAGTAGAAAACAGCAAAAAACTGGGTGAATTTATTCCTGATTTTTCAAAAAAAACGGCCCTCATTTTTGGCAACGAAGTAAAAGGAGTGCAGCAAGAAATTGTGAATTTATCCGATTATACGATTGAAATACCGCAGTTTGGCACGAAACACTCTTTCAATATTTCCGTAACGGTTGGGATTTTATTGTGGGAAATGTACCGATTGCTAAAAAAATAACATTTTTTTTCAATTCTTTGCTTTAAGTAAATTTTTTGAGTATATTTACAGCACCTAATCGTTATATAAATACGCCAATTACTTTCTTAAATCAAATATAATCAATACTTTTGCGTGTTAATTTTAAAACAGCTAACGAAATCAATAAAAAAATCAGAATTATGAGAAATTTTCACAAAATTATTTTAACGCTTTTCACGTTTGTTTTTGCTTTAAGTATAAGCATTGCAAACGGCCAAGAAGCAGCAAAAGCCAGTGACAATACCACAGGTTTTAACAAACACTATTTCTTCAATTGGAATCTTGGATTTACAGATTTCTACGGAGATATGCACCCTGACAAAGCCTTTTTGTCAAACAATATGTTCGGTGGAGGTATTAATTTCGGGTATCAGTTTTCTCCTGTGTTTGCCGGCCGCTTCAACATTACCAGTGGCAGATTGCTATCTGCATCAGATTATTCAGTTACCGAAATAACAACCAATTATCAGTATGATACTGATTTGTTGCGTTATAAAGGGCAGTTTACCGATTTCAGCGCACAATTGGTGGTCGATTTTACCAATATTTTCCGCAAAACAGCCGATGCCAAGTTTGGTCTCTATGGTTTTGGGGGCGTTGGTATTATGACTCACAATGCCAATGTGTTCGATTTTAGAGACGATGAGATTTATGATCATCCGTTCAATGGAACCGATTACGGCGATTACAACAACACTCTGTTTATTTTCCCAGTTGGATTTGGAGCTAAATATGCTTTGAACAATAATTTTGACCTTACTCTTGAAACAAGTATGCGTTTTACGGGTTACGATCTCATGGATCAAACACTTGGTGGAAATGAAACATTCAAAAACGATCGTTATCAATACACTAGCTTGGGTTTAACTTACAAACTGGTTGATGGATTTGGACAAAAATTTGACACTACTCGCACAACCAAAGTTTTCAATCCTTATTTCTATGCAAATGTAGACTTTGGATTCACCGACTTTTTTGGCGATTTGCACCCCGATAAAGTATTCGGTTCTTCCGAAATGTTTGGTTGGGGATTGAAAGCCGGTTATCAACTGCATCCTATTTTTGGAGTTCGATTGAATGTATTGAATGGGCAACTTCTTTCTCAATCCGATTATAAAATCACCACTTTTACGGCTAGTGGTATGCAATACGACACCGATTTGCTGAGATACAAAGGCGTATTTACCGATGTAAGCGGTCAATTAACCGTAGATTTCACCAATATTTTCCGCGACAATTACAACAGCAGATTCAGCTTATATGGTTTTGGTGGAGTTGGGGTTTCTTTCCACAATGGAAATGTGTATGATATGCGCGACGAAGACATCTACGACCATCCTCACAATGCATCCGATTACGGAAATTACAGAAACAAAGTAATTGTATTCCCAGCCGGACTTGGTGCCAAATATGGCCTAACACAAAATATGGATGTAACTCTTGAAACTTCTACCCGATTCAGCGGTTACGATTTATTCGATCAAACAGATGGCGGAAACATGGCGTTTGTAAATGATCGTTATCAATTCACTTCATTAGGCTTTACATATAAATTCATCAACGCTGCTGCCGATGTATTGGGTGGCGACGGAGTAAATAAAATGATTCGCAATAGCAGCGTAGTTGTATATAAAGTTACTCCTGAAGTTCTTCAAGAAAAAGGCGGAAAAGTTCCATATACAATTAGTGTCACATTCCCTGAAAATTATTTCGGACGTGGTGCTGTTGTGAATGTAGCTCCAGTTTTAAAATATGGCGACAAAGAACTTCCTCTTGCTTCCAAAACATTTGTTGGCGAAAAAGTAGTTGGTGTTGATGGACAAATGGTTCCCTATATAACTGGCGGAACTTATACTTACAGTGGCGTGTTTGATTTTGTGCCCGAAATGGCCAGCTCTACTGTGATGGTTAGCCCGGTTGTTTATGCACCTGAAGCTGGCGTTGATCCCGCATTCCAAAATTTAGCAGAAGCTCAAATTAAAATCGGTGACGGAGTAATTCATACCGAAGATTTTGCTGGCGGAAACGAACAGTCATTACTGGCAGATAGCGGCTATGAATCCGAAACTTTAATAACCAAAACAGCGAAGCTTTATTTCCCTAAAAACGAATTCACCTACAACAAAAGAGAAGGTATAAACAATTCTGAATCGGCTACTTTTGCCAGAGAAACGGCAAACAAATTCCTTGCTCAGGGTTGGGAAATCAAAAACATTGCAATAAATGCTTATGCTTCACCTGAAGGAGAAGAAACATTGAATGCAAATCTTTCGAATAATCGTGCTAAAGTGGGTGATAAATACATTCGCAGCGAATTGCAAACCTTAATCAAAGAAAAAGGTTCCAAAATCAATATGAAAGATTGTGGCGGAGTAGAATTTGCTGTGATTGGAAATGGACCAGACTGGAATGGATTTATGGCCGCTCTGGAAGCTTCGAATATGGCTGAGAAAAATACGATCCTGAATGTAATCAAATCAGCTTCACCATCAAGAAAAGAAGCCGAAATCAAGAATATGATTTTGATTTATCCTGAATTAGAAAAGGTTCTTTCCCCATTGCGTAGAGCCGAAATAACCGTTAATTGCTACGAGCCAAAACGTTCTGCTGAAGAGATTGCTCAACTGGCAACCACTAATCCACAGGTTTTAACCTTGCAAGAATTGCTTTATGCTGCTACACTAACGGAAGACAAACAATCCAGAGAAAATCTTTACAAAACAGCGGCTACAATGTTTGGCAATAGCTGGGAAGCACAAACAAATTATGCTTATTCAGAGATCCAAAATGGAAATTACAGCTCTGCTTTGACTTATTTGGAAAAAGCAAATGCTTTATCGCCTAACAATGCGTCAGTACTAAACAACATGGGCGTTGTTTATGCAAAACAAGGACAGTGGGACAAAGCGAAGAAATATTTCACTAATGCTCAAAGTTTAGGCGCAAACAACAATTACAATCTTGGTGTAGCATCTATCCAGTTTGGCGAGTATGAAAAAGCATTGAGCTTGTTTGGCACTAGAAAATGTGACGTAAATGTTGGTCTAGCACAATTGATGTTAGGAAAATATGAAGACGCAAAAGCTAACTTAAGTTGTGCCGAAGAAACTTGCAAGGTAAATTATCTATTGGCAGTTGTTGGTTCCAGAACCTTCAAAGATGCTGAAGTATTTACTGGCTTAAAGAAAGCCATCGAAATGAATCCTAAATTGAAAGGAAAAGCATTGAACGACAGAGAATTTATTCGTTATTTTAACAATGAAGAATTCTTATCAATCGTAAAATAAGCTCTTTCAGCTAAATGCAAAAAGCCAACTGTTAGCAAACAGTTGGCTTTTTTATTTTCATTGATTTTTACGCTTCTAAAGTATTTCTACCCAAAAAACCACTCTCTTTTTTACAGAACAAATAAAATTTTGCAATGAAATTATCCTGTCAAAGCCCTTCGCCAGAACGAAATATATACTAGGCTATATTTACAAATTTGGCTTTGATATTCAATTGATTCATAATTTACATTTTTCATTCTCCGCTTCTATTCTTAGCGCAATTCTAGGAAGTTTGGCAGGGCAAACAAATCAAGTTGTCTTAACAAGAAGGAGGAATAAAACAATCAACTAGGAAATTTATAAATAATTTGGTTGTAAGATAAATTCAATAACGTTTCAAAGACATGGAATCCAGAATCTATTGAAAAGGATATTCTATTCCTAAATTATTTGCTTTTCTTGGCATTTAAAATACTTACATTCAGTTCAAAACCAATTAGTAAAATCGTTGAATTGAAATATATCCACAACAAAATCAATAGCAAAGTACCAATAGAACCATAGAGCGCGTTGTAGGCAGCCAAATTATTAGCATAAAAGTTGAATCCAACATTGGTAAGCATGATTACAAAAGTAGTTAAAGACGAACCAGCAGAAAAAAACTTAAACGGTCTTTTTTTGGAAGGTCCCCAATAATAAATTATTGAAATTCCAAAGTAAGTTAAAGTAACCAATACCACCCATCTTAAGGAATCCAATAAAAAATAGGTAAAATAGTCTTGAAAAAAACCTTCTGCTCTGAAATATTGCAACAATCCGGAACCTATCGTAATAAACGAAATTGCAACTACTAACATAAAAGCCAATACTAAAACAAGCACAAATGCTATCCAACGTTGAGCCAAGAAACCACGCGTTTCCATGCTATGAAAAGAAGCATTAAACGCTTCAATCATTGAATCTATGCCATTTGTAGAAAAAAACAAAGCAAGAATAAAACCAATAGACAACCAACTTTCGTGTGGGCGCAAAACAATATCCAACACTGTATATTCCACCGAATCCCAAGCGGAGTCGGGTATGATCTCTTTAAACAAACTCAATAGGGTTTCTTGGAAATTATCAATTGGAATAAACGGGATGAGCGTAAACAAAAAAATTAATGCGGGAAATAGAGCAACAAAAAGGTTGAAACTTATAGCAGAAGAACGTGTAGTAATGGCACCATTTACAATTCCTCGATAGAAGAAAGAAAAAACGCGCGACATTGGCATCCCATCAAAACCCGGCAAAGTAACCCGATGAGCAAATTTGTAAGCATTTAAATACGGTTTTCTGAAACGTTCAATCATAACAAATTAAATCGCTTTTAAACTTAGGTCCAAACTTTTGATGTGGTGGGTCAATGCCCCAACTGAAATATAATCCACGCCTGTTTCGGCATAATTTCGAATAGTTTCCAAAGTGATCCCTCCGGAAGCTTCTGTTTGATATTTTCCGTTAATAAGTAGGATTGCTTCTCGCATTTGATCAACACTGAAGTTGTCGAGCATAATTCGATTGACACCTCCTTTGTTCAAAACACGAATCAATTCCTTTTCATTTCTAACCTCAATCTCTATCTTTAGATCAAGATTTTTGTTAAACAAATATTTTCGGCAAGCATCAATGGCCTTTTCTATTCCACCGGCAAAATCGATATGATTGTCTTTAATCATAATCATATCGTACAATCCCATTCTATGGTTTTCTCCTCCGCCCAATCTTACAGCCATTTTTTCCAGCTCACGCAAAAGAGGCGTTGTTTTTCGAGTATCTAACAATCTGGTTTTCAAACCAACCAATTGCTCTACATAAAGCGAAGTGGTGGTGGCAATTCCACTCATGCGTTGCATAAAATTCAAAGCAACTCGCTCGGCCGAAAGAATAGATATGGACGATCCTTCCACTTCAAAAACAATATCACCTATTTTTACCCGTTTTCCATCTTCCATTTTTTTTATAAAAATCAAATCCGGATCAACAGCAAAAAAAACCAATTTGGCAATATCTACACCAGCAACAATACCCGCTTGTTTTACAATTAGCTGAGCTTTACCGATGGCAGATTTGGGAATTGTAGATAATGAAGTATGATCTCCATTTTGAATATCTTCAATTAAGGACTGTCGAATTATTTCGTCTATTGTCATTATAGATCTTCTTCAATTTGCAATTGAACTACTGTATAAATGCCGTCCTTCGACTTAAAAAGCGCATACACACGATAGGATTTTCTGACTGATTCATACAAACCGATAGCATAAACAGTTCCGTCTTTTGAGGAGCCTTGATGTTTCAACTGGAAACTCTTTGGCTTTTCATTCTCAAAAAAACTTTTCAATACACCTTTGGCTTGCGCTTTACTATATATCCCGTCAGTTTTCAGAACCGTCAAATCTACTGATTCTGAAAATAAATCAGAAATGACAGCGTAATTTCCACCAACAAAACCAACCTTGACTTGCTCTAACGCTTTTTCAAAAGATTGTGCAGACAGGGAAATGCTCATTACACTTAGTAAAACAACCCATAATTTTTTCTTTAACATAGCTCATCTATTTATTCAAAACTCCACACTTAGAATTTCTGACTTTAAACACGTCCTGCAAAATTATCATTTTTTCGACACGATTAAATGAATTCAACGAATCAATCGAAGCCATTACAAGAATGCATTTCTATTCTAAAGCATAAAGTTTGTACTTTTGCCAAATAGCAAAAAATGTACCATGCTTATACACTTTGTACTTCACGGAAAAACCGATGATTCTTATTTAAAAGAAGGGATAATGAAATACACCAAACGAATCAAACATTACATATCCTTCAATGAATTAATAATTCCGTCACTGAAAAGTACTAAAAATCTAAATTACGAAGAAATAAAACAAAAAGAAGGGGAATTGCTTCTCTCAAAATTAAAGCCGAGCGATACACTTGTCTTACTTGATGAAAAAGGAGTTCAATTTTCGTCGCTCGAAATGGCCGAATATATGCAGAAATGGATGAATCAAAGCCTAAAAAACATCTTTTTTGTGGTTGGTGGAGCCTACGGTTTTTCCGACGAAGTTTATCAAAGAGCAAATTTTAAACTCTCGCTCTCCAAGATGACATTCTCTCACCAAATGATTCGATTGCTCTTTGTAGAACAACTCTACCGTGCCTTTACTATATTGAATAATGAGCCCTATCACCATGAATAAAATTGTGAATCGGCCAAAGCAGTCCTCTTTTAATTTATCCCTATCTTTGACGCATAATTATAGCTTATGAAGCCTGCTGCACGATTTTTTCTGTTCTTTTTAATTTTTCTCACATCCTTATTTTCTCTTGCACAGACAAATCCCTCATCTAAAACCACTGTCGGCTCTACTGGCAATGACGAAAACTCAACCGAAAGCAATACCAATCAAAACGATTCGTTACTGAATATCGGAAATCCAAAAAATGTCAAAATCTATAAGCCTTTCACAAAACAGATTCGATTTAAAGAGCTTGAAAACATCGACACTACACTTCACGCTGTCGAAATATACAATCCATCAAAACAAAACAACACTTTCATACAAGATTTAGGAATAATCGGCTCTGCCGGAAATCCTCTTATTTTCGATTTCTCTGCCTCAAAGTCAACCGAATTAGGATTCCACGCTTTCGACGCCTATATTCGAGAACCTTTAGAAGCAGAATTGATCGAAACAATTACTCCTTTCACACAACTTAGCTATTTGATGGGATCAAAAAAAGAGAACGTTTTGCGCGTTCAACATGCACAAAGCTTCCTTGATAAACAAATAAAAGCAGGTATCGATTTTAAACTTTTCAACACTATCGGATATTATGCTCGTCAAAAAACGGATATAAAGAATTTTAGCGGGAATATTGCCTATAAAACAAAAGACAATCGATATTCTGTTGATGGAATTTATTTTCACAACAAACTTATAATTCAAGAAAATGGAGGAATTGTTTATGATTCCCTTTACGAACAAAACCTTGAAGCCAATCGTCAAATAATTCGCATTAACTTATCTATCGCAGAGAATCTAATTAAATATAACGGAATTGGATTTCGTCAAAATCTCTATTTAGCAAAAGCCGAACCCGATTTCTCTTCCATTCCGGATACCAATCTCATAAAATACACTGGATATAGTGTTCAGCATTTCAATAAGCCCTTTTTCGATCCCATTGCACCGCTAGGAAAATTGGAACATACTTTTATGTACAGCAACGAATTGTATTATTATAGCGATACTGACGGCGCTTCGGCTTTTTATAGTTCTTTGCCCAATTTTCCAATCGGAATCACGCAAATAAGTGATAGTATTAGTCATCGAATCATTAAAAATTCTATTCTTTATAGCAATGCAGATTACAAAGACAGTCGTGATTTTAGCAAAATTTTCTACTACTCTTTTGGCATTGAATTCAATGCACATCGCTTTGAACAAGATTCTATGGCAAACACCTTTACCGAATTAAATCCAATGCTTAATACAGAATTACTATTTTCAAAAAATATTTACTTCTCAGCATCAGGCAATTATTCATTTCGAAATGATAAATCTACCTCCTACAGCTTGAACGCCGAACTGGATTTTTTAATAGAGTTAAGTAAATTGGCTTTCTCGGTTAAAACTAACTCAACCCAAGCCCCATGGATTTACCAGTCGTTCAATAACAGTTATTTCAAATGGGAAAACAACTTTAATAACCAAAAAGTTTTCGAATTTCAAACCAATTTCACGAGAAAACATACCGCAATTAAAGCCGTCACTTCCCTACTATGGGATTATCTTTATTTCGACGAATCGGTACTCCCAAAACAATATAATTCAGCAATAACACTCTTCAGCTTACATGGCCATCAAGATGTACAACTAGGGAAGTTCGGAATTGATTTAAATCTGACCTATCAATTCACCAGCAATAAAAACATTATCCGTATTCCCGAATTTTACACTTTTACGAAGTTTTTCTACACCAACACTCTATTCAAAAAAGCGACCACTATCGAACTCGGCATAGCAATCCGCTATTTCACTAATTTCTATTCCACAACCTATATGCCGGCACTTCGCTCCTTTTATCTACAAAACAGTACCGAAATTGGAAATTATCCCTTTGTGGACATTTACCTAGATGCAAAAATAAAAAGAGCTCGTTTATTTGTTAAATACGAACAGGTTAACGCTGCTTACATGCCTCTTAACTACTTCGCTTCCCCACATTATCCCAATCCCGATTCAAGTTTTAAATTCGGTTTTATCTGGCAATTATTCAATTAGCTTACCGTATATTTTATTGATATTTAATCTGTTACAAATACATATTCATTTAAAGTTATTTTTTTAAATTTTTCTTTCTTTTTATATCAATCAATTAAAAA
>DMBV01000090.1 GCA_003445975.1 Bacteroidales bacterium | reverse complement strand
CTGTCACTCGTTTTGAGAGCCGATGGATATTCCGGGCTTTTCATCGCAAGAAAAAAATGAGATATAAAAGCATCGGGATAGGCTTCGATGATGGATTCTTTGAAGTCTATATTCTCTTCGTTCAAGGCTTCTATCCTCTTTTTGTATATCAGAACAGAATCGCTTGAAGGAGCAAGAGATTTTAATCGTTGCTGAAACTTTTTCAACTGAAGAAACAAGAAATTGGAATGGGATAGGTAATCGTAGAACAAAGCATTTTCGTTCGATCCTTTCACCTTCATTTTCTCGATTAGATTGTCCGTTTCCGAGTCGAATTTCAAATCCTGGCCGTCTGCAATCAGAAATTCAAAGATGGAATTTTTTGCTTGGCCAACCACTATGTATATTCCGCCAGGCAATTGTTTTTGTTTTTCAAAGACATACGAATTTTTTCCTTTTCGCGAAGCAGTATCAACCATAAGCGTTTTGTCTCCAAAATAACTGGCCAAATACAAAGTACTGTCTTCTATCCCTTTTATTTTTATTTCAATTTTATAATTTTCTTGAGCATTGAGAAAAAGGATAGAAATGATAAACAGAAATAAAAGACAATGTTTCAACATAATTCAAAATTTAGTGCGTTGCTAAGTGGAATTTTTTTTCGCCTGCGCGAATTTCCATTTTCAAATAATTTTCGGGTGGCGGAATTACACAGGACCAGCGATCGTGGTAAGCGCAATAAGGATTGTAGGCTGTATTGAAATCGACCACTACTTTTTGGGTTTCAGGAATTCGAATATCAATGTATCGGCCACCTCCATAAGATTCTTTGGAGCTGCTCAAATCGCGAAAAGGAATAAACAAATAATCGTGGTAGATAGAATCGTTGATAAAATCCATATTTTGATAAACGGATAAAACGAATTGTTTTCCTTGAAGTTCAAATTTAAAATGGCCATATTTTCGATAAACCGGCAATCGAGTGGTAGATGTTGGCATCTCAAAAGGCTGTTCATTGGGTGTAAGTTCCAAAATTCCTTCCACTTTATAATCGGGATCGATTTCAAAATAATCCAAGCCGCTAAATTGAGCTAAATGAATTGGATTTAACGGACTGCGGAGCGAATCCGAATATTCACGGTCTTTTTCGGCACGTTCTTGCTTTATCTTTTCGATATAGGCTTGCTCGGTCTTATTTTGGCATCCCAAAAAAATGAGACTTCCTAGAAAAAAAAACGATACGATTATTGATTTCTTCTTCATAAATTAAGCTGTTGGGAGAGTAAATGTAAACAAACTTCCTTTTCCGGGTTTACTTTCGACCCAGATTAGACCGCCATTTTGTTGTATAAATTCTTTGGCCAGCAAAAGCCCAAGCCCTGTTCCTGTTTCGTTTGCAGTTCCTTTGCTTGCCTGGTTTCCTTTGTCTTCAAAAATCCGTTTTAAGTCTTCCGGCAAGATTCCTTTTCCATTGTCCGAAATAGAAAATTCAACCATATCTGCTTTTTGTTCTGTTCGGATCAGAATCTGGCCGCCTTCTTGGGTAAATTTCAATGAATTGGAGAGCAGATTGCGGATAACAGTTGCTATCATATTTGGATCGGCTAAAACTAGTTTCTCGCCTTTAAAATCCATACGAACATTGATTTTCTTAAAGTTGGCTTGATTTTTGAAAATTTCAAATATTTGATGAATGTTTTCGTTCAAATCGAACTTTTCAACGCGCATGGTAGTGCTACGTGTTTGGGTTCTCGACCAAATCAATAGGTTGTCGAGCAATTCATAAATATTTTCGCTCGAACTGTTTATCTCGTTGGTAATCTGAAATTTCTCTTCATCGTCTATGGTTCCCCATTGATCAATAATCAAATTGGAAAGTCCCAAAACAGAATTAAATGGATTTTTCAAATCGTGTCCAATAATAGAAAGGAATTTCTCTTTGGTATGATTGGCTTCAATCAATTCGGCATTTTGTTTGTTCAACAAAAGACTGCTTGCCTTGCCTTCTTGTATCTTTCTAAAATAGAAAAACAAAAGCAGGGAGATGCTTAGAAAAAATACCAACAATACAAATGCGCCAATTTTCAGAAAGGTGAATTTTCCTTCGGTGAATTTATTCTCTTTCTCTAGGTTGAGATTTCTTTCCTCCAGGAGTTGATGCTCTGATAATTGCTTTTCGAATAAGTATTTATCGCGTATCGCATTGATCTGTTCCGATTGTTCGTAATTGTATATTTCTTTATAAACTTTCAAATAATTTTCTTTGGCCTGATAAGCCAATTTCCAATCTTTTAGGTCGGCATAAACCTGTGAATACGCCTGATAAGCCATGAGTCCGATTTGTTTATCGCCGAGCTGATTCCCTAGGAGCAATCCTTTATTTAATTTTTGAATGGCTTGATCATTTTGGTTGAGGCCGTGATAGGCCAGCCCTAAATTAATAGAATTGTAAGCCAATCCTTGTTTGTTTTCGATCTTAATATTGATGGTTTCTGCTTCCAACAAGAGTTTGAATGCCTGCGAATAGGCACTGTTTTTCAATTCCAACAATCCCAACTCATTCAAAACGATGGCTTGTCCTTTGATGTCGTTGTTGTGCTGATAGGTTTTTCTTAACTCCAAGAAAAGTGATTTTGCTTCGCTTATTTTTCCTTGTTCTTTGAAAATATCCGCTTTCAATTGTTTCACAACCAAAAGTCCAATGGTATCATTCAGTTGAATTTTTATTTCTTCCGCTCGATCAAAATAGCGCATACTTGCGGTATAGCTTTTCAGGTGTCGATAAAGATTTCCCAAATTTATCGAAGCAAATCCAATTCCGTCTGTTTTGCCCAACTTTTCGAAAATACTCAAGGCTTTTTCTATTTGATCTATGGCTTCGGGATAACTATTTTTTAAGGTATATATTCCGCCAATATTGTTATGGGCGTATCCCAATTGAACTTGATTATTTGTCTTATTGGCCCACTCAAGAGCTTGTTTATAGAGGATTAACGCATAGCTGTAATCGCCCTTGTTTCGATGAACTACACCAAGATAATTAAGGACCTGAGGATAATTTTCGTGGCGATGATTGCTTTCGATTAATGACAACGCTTGGTTTCCATACAGAAGAGCCTCTTCGGGGTTTTGATTTCGCAAAAGCCAGCACAACTGCATTTGAAGCTCTATTTGTGTTTGCACGTTTGCACTGTTTTGAACCTCGCGTTTCAAACTATCGACAAAGGAAATTTTTTCCTGCGCCTGCACAGTCGTATTCGAAAGGGCGATTGCTGCCACCACAATCAAAAAATATTTGACGTTAATTTTCACTTTTACTTGGGTTTAGCATGAAGTGTATTGCTTGCAAATTTAACAATTATGCATTAAAAAAGCTATTTATGGCGATTGCATAAAAAAAAGAACATAAAAATAGCCAATTGTTTCCGTCAAAATTGTTCGCGTTCCTTTGCTCGACTTCCACCATTGTTTGGCAGAAAATCGTTTGTCGCGGATAGCAATGATACCAATTTCTTTTTCAGGCATTGCTTTCTGAAATAAAAACCAACTTCTTCGGCTATGAGGTCCCAACGAAACCAAATTGAAATTTTCGATATCCGGTCGGTTTACTTTCAACCAGTCTTTGAGAGCGATAGCCGAATGATAGGTGCGTTCGTCCAAAGTATGATCGCGCGGAACCGAAATAATTTGATTGCTATCCATTCCTAAACAAATAAAAGTTTGTTTGCACAGATTGGCTGTCGAAACAAAATGAGTAGCCAAATAACCAATTTCCAATGGGCCGCCTGTGGTGATAATCAATTCATACCGCTCATTTTTATAAATTTCGTAGGCATCTTCCACAGCAAAATCATCAATCCAGCCTTCGATAACCAGCACCTTGGAGGAGGTTTTTTCGATTGGCGAAAGAAAATCGTAGAGCGAATTGGCCACTATTTTAATGCCCACAACAAACACGAAGATCAAGATCAGGTAACTCAACCAAGTCAGGCGAATACATTCCTTTTTTTTATATAGTTTGGGCAAATGCATATAAAATCGTATTTTGCAAACAATTTTCGATAAATATATACATTTTTATGGCCGGACTGCATAACGAATTTACAAAGAGAACCCTCAAGGTGGAAGATATGAATCCCGATCCTCGGCATCAATTTTCCCGATGGCTCGACGACTATATTCAATTGAATTTAAACGATGGAATTGCCGTTTCACTTTCCACTATTGATCGTGAAGGTTTTCCCTCGAGCAGAACCGTGTATATGCGCGATTGCGACGAAAAGGGATTTATTTTTTACACCAATTACAATAGCAACAAAGGCGAAGAAATAAAAGCCAACAACAAAGCCAGCCTCTTGTTTTTTTGGCCCGAATTGGAACGTCAGGTTCGCGTTTGGGGTTTTGTAGAAAAAGTAGAAAAGGAAATATCGGACGCTTATTTTCAGGAACGATCAAAAGGAAGTCAAGCCGGAGCCTGGATTTCGAACCAGAGCGCCGAAATAGCAACAAGAGAAACGCTCGAAAATATGCACCGCGCTTTTTTGCGCAACGTGGGCGATAAACTAATCCCGCGTCCCGACTTTTGGGGCGGTTACCGTTTGGTTCCTATTCGGTTCGAGTTTTGGCAAGGGCGACCAAGCCGATTGCACGACCGATTTCTTTATTCGTCTCGTGGAGAATCATGGCAAATTGCTCGCTTAGCCCCTTAATTTCTATTCCCGAATAGAGCAGAAAATCGAAAAAATAGCTGTCGATCTTCAAGAACAAAATTTCCGATCGTATTCATTGGTGAGTAGGTTTGTAGTCTTTTTCGATTTCCTGAGTAGGACGTAATTTCAAACTACTGGGGCCGGTATTCTTAGGAGTTTTTCCTGAATGCTGCGATTTATCTGAAGATTTCAATACAACTCGTCTAAGTTCTTCTTGTTTTCAGCGTTGGGAC
>DMBV01000157.1 GCA_003445975.1 Bacteroidales bacterium | reverse complement strand
ATATATACCATTGAAGGAGCCAAATTGGCCTCTAAGATGGGAAATCCGAATATTTTCAATATGATTGTGTTTGGCGCATTTCTGAAAATAAAACCAATTGTGAAACTCGAGAATGTGATTCGTGGACTTAAAAAATCGCTTCCCGAACGCCATCACAAATTGATTCCATTGAACGAAGATGCCATTACAATGGGAATGAACAATGTAGTTGAGAAATAAGTTTTTTTTTGATTCGAGACAAAGAGGGGGATTCTGAGGAGTTCCCCTCTTTTTTTCTGCTGCAAATTTTATTTTTAACTTTGTTGGGGCTCCGCCGTTTACCGCAAAGGCCGCAAAGCTTAACGCAAAGTTCGCTAAGATACTTTTTATTCTTTGCGTCTGCTGCGCATTCCTTTGCGCACTTTGCGTTTATAAGTAAATTTTAGAAAAATCGTCCCTATTTTTAATATTACCCTGCATTGATCTTCTTTTGTATTTTAGCCAAAAATACTAAAATGAAATTTTTCGAAAAATACAAAGACAATTTAAGAAAGAAAACCAAATGGAGCTGGGCAAGCGACATCGTTTTTGTTTTACTAATTCTGGCTTTAATTTTCCCTGCAACACGAACGCCACTCGTTGTTTTCGTGAAACGATTGACTCTTTTCGGACCTTCGGTTTCAGAAAAAGATAATTACGGGAAATTGAGTCAGAGCGACTTGCAATGGCCGTTGATGGATAGAAACAATCAAATTGTTACTCTTTCCGAACTCTCCGACAAACCAATCTTTATAAATATTTGGGCCACTTGGTGTGCGCCCTGCATTGCCGAAATGCCTTCAATCGAAAAACTCTATGTGGATTACAAAGACAAGGTAAATTTTGTGATTGCTACGTATGAAGATCAGACTTTGACAGATGCCTTTTTAGAAAAACAAAATCTAAATCTACCCATCTATCGGTATCAAATACAAGAGCCCAAACCAATCCAATCGAGCACGATTCCCGCCACTTTTATTTTGAACACAAAAGGCGAAATTGTGGTCAGCGAAAAAGGAACAAGCAATTGGAACAGCGATCGTGTTCGGGAATTATTGGATAAACTGATTGAAGAAGGGAAATAATTCGGCCTTCACTTTTCCCATTTCAAGAGAAAGAAATAACAGATCTAATACTCTTCGTTTTGTTTTTTCACCATTTCTTTGGTAGAAAGCAAGCCACAAGCGGCAAAAATATCTTCGCCTCGCGAAGCGCGAATGGTAGTAACAATTCCTTTTCGTTTTAAGGCGTTTTGGAATTGCAGAATCGTTTCGTGCGAAGAGCTTTCGAGCGGTGTTTCGGGTATAGGATGAAATCGAATCAGATTGATTCTACATTTGATACCGTTCAAAATTCGAGCCAATTCATTGATGTGTCTTTGTTGGTCGTTCACACCTTTAAACAGAATGTATTCGAACGAAACCCTACGCTGGCCGCTAAAATCGTGTTGGCGAATTTCGTCCAGAATTTTTGGAAGGTGATACACATTTTCGATAGGCATCATCATTTTCCGTTCATTTTCAAAAGGATTGTGCATACTCACAGCCAAATGCGCTTTGGTATTTTCCAAATATTTTTTCATTCCCGGAAGAATACCGATAGTAGAAACCGTAATTCGTTTCGGACTCCAAGCTAAACCATAATCGGACGTTAATATTTCGATGCTTTTCAGCACTTCATCCAGATTATCAAACGGTTCGCCCATGCCCATATAAACTACATTTGTCAACTTTTCGAATTCAGGCAAGCTGAAAATCTGGTTTAAAATTTCGCCGGAACTTAAATTTCCTTGAAAACCCTGTTTTCCGGTCATACAAAACAAACAGCCCATTTTGCAACCAACCTGCGACGAAACACAAAGTGTAGCGCGTTCATTTTCCGGAATATAAGCTGCTTCGATGAATTGATATTTTTTTACGGGGAACAGATATTTTTTTGTCCCATCCACCGATTCCTGAACATTGGAATAGTTTGTAAAATGAAGCTCGTATTTTTCTTGGAGCGAAAGCCGAAGCGACTTTGAAAGATTCAGCATCAGATCAAAAGAGGCTACTCTCTTTTTATACATCCAATCGGTTAGTTGTTTTGCCACATATTTTTGAAAACCAAGCTCATAGACTATTTCTTGTAGCTCGGATAAAGTCTTCCCAAATAAATTTTCTTTTTCCATTTAAAAATAAATTTCGGCGATAATTTGAGTGTATGGCACACCCTTTTCGATTAAGATATCGCGTACATCCACAACAAATTCTGAACTACCACAAATGTAATAGTTTCTTTTGGTCGACAACTCATTTGATTGCTTGAGAAAAGCGGTGATTCTTCCATGGTAATAATGTTCACCCGTTTGAAGCGATGAGCAGCGGATATAATTTTCTTTCAATTTGGATTCAAATAATTCGGCATAATAGAATGAATTTTCGGCACGGCCACCATGAATAAGTTTCTTCTGTTCGCCCAATCCCGACTCCATCATCGAAATAAAAGGAGCGATTCCTGTACCGGCGGCAATCCAGCAATCAGCCATCAAAGTGCCATAAAAAGAACCAAAGGGTTTGGATACATAAAGTTCGTCGCCTACATTTACTTTCGACAGACGAGGTGTTAAATATCCTTGGTGTTGGATATTGAAAAGAATGCGGTAATCATTTTCCTTATTTCCGCTTGCAATGCTATACAAGCGCGCCTGATCTTTGGGCTGCAAAGCAACTGCCAGCATTTGACCCGGACTAAATTCTTCTGTTCGAGAGAAAGACAAAACGAAAACATCGGGAGTAATCTCTTCTACCCTATTTATTATTGTCTTATAAAGCGTTAATTTGGAAGAATCATTCATTGGAATACTATTTAATGCAAAAATACAGAAAGATGCTCTATTATTTTAAACAAAAAAGCACCTCTAAAATAGAAGTGCTCTGTATATGTAGAATTATTAAAGATGTGCCAAAGCCTGTTCAAGGTCGGCAATAATATCTTCAACATCTTCAATCCCAACCGATAAGCGAATCAATCCTTTTGTGATTCCACCTTCCACTTGTTTCTGATCATTGAGTTTTGAATGAGTCATGCTGGCTGGATGTTGAATTAAAGTTTCTATTCCGCCCAAAGAAACAGCCAATATTGCCATTTTAACAGAGTCCATCACTTTTTTTCCGCCAGTTAAACCGCCAACCACTTCAAAAGAAATCATTGTTCCGGGACCTGACATTTGTTGTTTTGCCAATTCATATTGAGGATGAGATTTCAAACCGGGAAAACGAACCCATTCCACTTTTGGATGATTTTCCAAATAATCAGCTACTTTGATTGCATTTTCTTGTGCCCTATCAATTCGAATCGACAAGGTTTTTAAACCGCGACGTGTCAACCATGCTTGATGAGGATCCATATTGCAACCAAAATTCACCATGATTGGTTTCAATAATTTATAATCTGCTTCCGTTTTCGTAACAAGTATTCCGGCAACAATATCGGCATGTCCATTGATAAATTTGGTCATAGAGTGCAATACGATATCGGCACCTAAATCCAAAGGTTTTTGAAGATAAGGAGAGCAAAATGTATTGTCAACAACCAATTTAAGATTGTGTTCTTTTGCAATTTTTGCCATGGCACGCAAATCGGTAATGCCGATTGTTGGGTTTGCAGGCGTTTCGATGTAAAGCACTTTCGTTGTTGGACGGATTGCATTGATTACGTTTTGAATATCTGTTGCATCTACATAAGACGATTCCACGCCAAATTTAGGATAGAGACTTTCCATAATGCTGCGCGATGGACCGTAAACGGCATTGTGACTAATCATGTGGTCGCCGGAAGCAAGAAGTCCTAAATAAACAACATTTACCGCGGCCATACCTGATGAAGTAGCAATTCCACCAAAACCGTTTTCCAGTTCGGCGACCGTTTTTTCCAGTTCGGCGATGTTTGGATTTCCTAGTCGAGTATAAATATATCCATCGCTCTCGCCCGAAAAACAAGCCGCGCCATGATCTGCACTTTGAAATGAAAATGTGGAAGTTTGATAAATTGGAGTTACCGCGCTACCGTTTACATCATGAAAACCTCCGGCGTGAATTAGTTTGGAATTGAATCCAGCATTTTTTGTGTCCATTGTTTAAAATTTTAGGTTTGCTTTTTTATGATTAACAAATATATAAACTTCTCGGATATGATACACCAGGATCATTTAAACTCCAACGCGATTCGTTTCCATATTTCTCTAAACTGATTGCTCAGTTCGGAATTGGGCGAATATTCCAAAACAGTTTGCTGATTGACCATTGCATCTACAAAATCGCGGTTGAATGGAATTTTCGCCAGCACTTCTATATTTTCCGATTCACAATGAGCTTCAATTTGGCTGCTCATTGCTATGTTTAAATCGAATTTATTGATCAACACAAATGATTTTAATTTGAATCCCTTTGCCAGCTTTATTAGGCGGTTTAAATCGTGTAAACCCGAAAGCGTGGGCTCTGTTACCATCAGGGCAATATCAATGCCTGTCAAGGTGGAAATTACCGGACAACCGATGCCTGGAGGGCCGTCGATCAAAACCAAATCCAAGTCTTTTTCCTTGGCCATTTTTCTTGCTCTATCCCGAATCTGAGTAACCAATTTGCCGGAATTATCTTCTCCAATTCCCAGTTTTGCATGAACCATTGGCCCAAAGCGTGTTTCTGAAATATACCAACGACTATCCAGATTTTCCAACATTTGAATAGCTTGAACGGGACAGGCAATAACACACAAACGACAACCATCGCAAGAGAATTCCGAAACAGTTGTTTGCCCATCAACCAAATGAATGGCATCAAAACGACACAAATCTTCACAGATTCCGCAATTGGTACAAATTTCGGGATTGATGAGTGCTTTTTTTCCACCTTCGTATTCAAAAGTTTCCAAAACCGTTGGCTGCATTGTAAGAAAAAGGTCGGCAGCGTCCACATCACAATCTACTATAATTTTATTTGTAGAAAGGGAAGCGAATGCAGAGCTGACACTTGTTTTCCCTGTTCCTCCTTTACCGCTAACAATCGCTATCTGCTTCATTTAAATTTATTTTTATTTTTTCAAACAAAAGCGTGTACTTTTCGAACATTTCAGGAATTTCCTCAACGATAATTTTCCCTTCCGAATAAATTCGGGCTAGGTTTTTATCAAAAGAAATTTCCATCAGAAGTTCTATATTTTCGTTCTGCAAATATTCATAAATCGCACCATCGCCTAGTCCTGCTCTGTTTATGACAACTCCAAATTTTCGTCCCAATTTTCGAATAGTACCAATCATGAGTTTTAGATCGTTCAGCCCAAAGGGAGTTGGTTCGGTTACCAAAATAATGAAATCGGCCTCTTTGATGGTTTCCATAACCGGACAAGAAGTTCCGGGAGGAGCATCGATAATTCGAAGTGAATTTTCATCTGTAGCCTTCAATGTTTTCCCTATTACCGGCACTGCCAAAGCCGTTCCTATTTCAATTTTCCCTTCAATAAGTTCTCCTCCGTTTGGCAAAACAAAGCTGTTTACAACACCCAATTTTTTATTTTTTTCGATAATTACATCGGGCTGATTGCACACATAAGAACAGGCTCCACATCCATGGCACAAATCTTCGAGCACCGCAATATGCGAAATTGATTTTACAAAAAGAATGGCATTGTAGGCACAAGCGGCTGCACAATCGCCACAATAAACACATTTGTCTTTGTCGATAACCGGAATCTTGATGATTACGTCTTGTGTCGATTCTAGAATTCCTTTTGTAAAGAGATGGATATTGGGTTCTTCCACATCACAATCGACCAATTGAATCTTTTGGTTTAATATTTTTTGTAAAGTGTAGAAAAGATTCACCGAAACGGTTGTTTTTCCGGTTCCACCTTTGCCGCTCGCAACGGCAATTTTATATTTCAGCATTTAATGATCGCAATAATTAGAACCTTTTGTAAGGCTATTATTTACCAATTCCAATGCCAGTTCGGTTGCGGTTTTTTGAGCTGCGCCAACAAAAACATTGATATTATTGCTCTGAAATAGCTGAATAGCCCGTTGGCCCATGCCGCCGGCAATAATATCGGTTGCGCCTAAACTGTTCAACCAGGCCGGCAAAACACCCGGTTCGTGAGGAGGCGGAACCAAAAGTTCTTCTTTCACAATATTTTGTCCATCCATTTCGATAAGCGCAAAAAACGGAGCGTGTCCAAAATGACCTGTCATGATTCCGTTTTCAACCGGAATTGCAATTTTTCTTTTCATATAGAAGGAATTTAAATTTTCGATTAACAATTTTCGAGCAGAATCTGTTCTACCGTTTTTTCCTCATCCGAATAAAGAAGCATCTCGATTCCCATGCTATCTAAAGCAGATTTCGCTTTTGGTCCAAAATCGGAAGAGAGCAATTTGTTCACCCCTAAATTTACGATTTGTTCAGCAGCTTTGGGACCGGCTCCACCTTGTGCATCTTTGGCTACATTTTCGTGAAAACTAAATTGCTTGGTTACGCTATCGTAAATAGCAAAGTACGCACCTCTGCCAAAGCGAGGATCCATTTTCGATGTTTTGCTCTTTTCCAGAGCAGTGATTGCAATTTTCATGTGTTTATAATTTTATATTTCGGCCAGATGTCCCAAAGGGATGCCTNNTTTTGTCGTGGATGTTTCATTTATTTTAATTTTTCTTGTTTTTTAAACTTTTTAAGGCAAGATGATGGCCGGAATTTTCGCGTACATAATTTACATGACATTTTTCGCAAACCAACGATTTGCATGGAACTCCAGCCGTATGCTCTTTTTTGTTTCCGCAAGCCGGACAAACACAAAAACCAAATTCGCCCAATCCGCTTTTTTGATTGGATGCCGGAATAGTTTGCCCAAGCGTCAGGTTTATATGCTCAATTTTGGCTGAGGAACAAACGGGGCAAGTTTCTCCATTGTTCCGTTCTGTTTCGCGAAAAGTGGTATCGCACAATAAACACCTAAACCATTGATGCTCGAAAGACACATTCCCACCGGCAACTTTCAAAGGTAAGTTATCCACCAATGCCTTCGCCATTTTCCGTCGGGCATCTTCGTAGATTCGTGTAAAAGTAGGTCTGGAAATATTCATCTCGATCGCCGCATTTTCCTGATCTAAACCAAGGTAATCGGTGAGCCGAATGGCCTCATATTCATCAAAAAATAATTGAACGGCTTGTTCTCCTTCCCAATTTCGACGCATGGGATGAAAGCCAAAGCCCGCTGGCGGATTCTGAAGTCTTCTGTGTCTTTTGGGTCGTGGCATACAATCGATTTAACAAATATTTCTATTCGGCAAAAGTAATGCACATATGTTCATTATACAAATTTTTCTTTAAAATAAATGAGCATACATCTTTCGACAAGAATTAGACTTTTTCTTTGATTAATCCGTTTCGATAAGCGGCCAGCAACATTTTAAGGTCGCGAATTTGTTCTTTCAATTCTTTCCCGATATCGGTATCGGCTACTCTTTTTCTTTTTGCATTTGTTTCGACAATATGGCGAGCCGAAACAATATCGAAGTTGTTTTGGACCGCTTCCTCGGTAGATTTAAAATTTTTGTGTTCGACCAAAACCAAACCGTATGAGTTGTATATCAATGTATAGCCGGCCAATCCGGTTACTTTTTGGTAGGGAACCGACATTCCTCCATCGATAACAAAAAGTTTTCCATTTGCTTTGATGGGGCTTTCCCCTTTTTTTGCTTTCACCGGCACATGGCCATTGATAATATGAGAAGTTTTTGGATCCAGATTGAATTCTTCGAATATTTTGATGCAGGTTTCTTCCAGATCGCGGAATTTATAATAGGGATTTCGAATCTCTTCGTGCGCAGATTTATCTTCGATAAAATAGCGTTCAAAAGTGGTCATTTTGTGTTTTCCAAACAAAGGAGAGTTGGGGCCAGTCCACAGATACCACAAATAGGCTTTATCATTTGGATTTGCATCGCTTTTGGAGCAAGTAAAATAGGCTCGTCGAGCAATAATGTCTAATTCGTCGAGCAAGGCTTTTCCTTTAAAAAGCTTTCCTTCTATTTCCATTTCAAAATACGAGCCGTCTTCATTCATTGGAATACAGCCATGATACATGAGATTGGAGTTGTAGGTCAAATACATACTTCCTTTGGCGTACAAAACTTCTATGTGTTTTTGAAGCATTTCGCTATTTCGAAACGAAGATTGCAAACGATTCATGAGTACTTCTTCTGCCTCGGTGAGTTTATAGGGATTGGCGGGATCAATAGTAGGAAAGAAATGATCGAGCAATGCGTACTGTTTTCCGTCGATGGTGATGCTGGCATTTTCATAATCTATTTTATCGAGCAGAAGTCGTTCATCCATCTGAAATTGAGGATTTTCTTTGATAATTTTAGCTTCCAATTTAAATTGAATGATTGCAATGGCTTTGTGCATTTGTTTGATAAGCTCAACGCTTTTTCCATTGGCGTTGCCAACCGCTTTGGGTTCAAAAACCATGGCCGGATCAATTCCATAATGTTCCATGGCAAAAGTGGCGAGCGGAAGCAAATTTATACCATAAGCATCTTCGACAGTATCCAAATTGCTATATCGGGCGCTTATTCTCAATACATTAGCAATCAAAGCTTTGCATCCGGCTGCGGCGCCCATCCAAATTACATCGTGGTTTCCCCATTGAATATCCACCGCGTGATGGTTTTGCAAAACATTCATTACTTTATCGGCCGACGGACCTCGATCGTAAATATCACCAATAATATGCAATCGGTCTATCATCAAGCGTTGAATAAAATGCGAAATTTCGATGACAAATTCTTTGGCTCTGTCCACATCGATGATTGTTCGGATGATTTCGTTGTAATATTCATGTTTCTCATGGCCACTTTCATTTAGCAATTCGTCGATAATGTAGGCATAATCGGCAGGCATGGTTTTTCTCACTTTCGAACGTGTATATTTTGAAGACGCGGCGCGGGCAATGATGGCCAATCTTTGCAAGGTAATCATAAACCATTCATTTAGATCTTCGTGCGATTCGCTTTCCAGAATCATTTCCATTTTTTCTTCCGGGTAATAGATGAGTGTAGCCAAAGCGTCTTTTTCGCTTTTGCGTAGATTCATCCCAAAAACATCTTCTATTTTGCGCCGAATAACACCAGAAGCATTTCTTAGAACGTGCGTAAAAGTTTCGTACTCGCCATGAATATCGGTAATAAAATGCTCGGTTCCTTTTGGCAAACGCAATATTGCCTCCAAATTGATGATTTCCATACTGGCTTTTTGGATGCTTCTAAAATTATCGGCCAATAGTTCGAGATATCGCTTTTCGCCCAAGAGTTCATCAGCACTAAATTGAGCATATACTTGCTTTTCCATAAGAAATAATTTTGCACATAGAATTAAATTGCTCTTCAAAAAAAAAGAAGAATGAAATAAATATTACCTTTACAAAGATGCTAATTAATGTTTTTAATGCCAAATAAAAAGTCATGAATATTCATTCCGAATTATTATTTAATCACCTGATAAACAAAGGTATATTTAAGCAATTGGTTTATTCAAACACACTTGAATCGTTTCAGTTAATCAAAAAGGAAATTTTAAAATTGAAGGAAGAATACGCAAAAAGTCAAAATTCAGAAAAAATCGTGTTTGATTTAATGGATAAGAGCGAATTTGAATTCGAATTGAAATTTGCCGGAGATATTTTGGTTTTTTTAATGCATACGAATGTTTTCGAGATTCCACGACATCACGATTTACTCCGCACAAACTATATCAAGGAAGACAAAAGCCGTTCGTATTGTGGGATGATTCATATTTATAATTTTCTTGCCGACTCTTTTAAATACAACAGAGAGAATGATTTAGGCTATCTGATTGGTCGGATTTTTATTAATCACGAAAAGCATTTCCACATAGAAGGCAAGAAAGAAATCGGAATGATTTATACTAATTTTGAACAATCAATCCTGAACGAGTTGTCGGCACGAGAAATCGTCACTTCAGCCATCGAATATGCCATCAACTTTGATTTACTCGTTCCTCCTTTTGAAACCGTTCAAATGGTCAGCGTATTTGATATTCAAAAACACGCTGAAAGCCTTTCGCTTCGAACAGCCAAACGGCTTGGCTTTAAATTTCAGTCTGACGAAAAAGTAATTAAAGGACAATTTGACCAATAAAAAAACAGGCATTCCTCTGGGAACGCCTGCAATAATCTATACGAGATAAATTTGTTAAACCTGCTTTTATATAACCAAAAGCATGCCTAAGTTTACAACTTATTATTTATCAACACATTAAAAAGCAATCTGTTTTTTTATATTCATAAAACTGTTCACTTCTTTCCAATACTGTTCATAAGCGAACAATTATTTACGGTTTTTACCGATACAAACACCGATAAGAAGTATCAGAATCAACTTTCACTTTAAATTTGCTGTCTTTTTCAACGATAAATGTTTCAAACTCGCCATAGAATTTCCATTCGGCTTGATTTGGCAAAAGCACATTCATTTTGCCGCTTGTTACGGTCATGTATTCCACCGAAGAAGTTCCAAACTCGTATTCGCCGGCAGCAATCACACCCACTGTTGCATCACCGCCTTTTGTACTAAATGAAATAGACTTCACTTTTCCGTCAAAATATTCATTGGTTTTAAACATAATTTTTGTGTTTTATTTTTACGTAAAAATAAAAAATAATCAGGTTTTAAAGCGGATAAAAAAATGAATATATTTGCAGCCGATTATGAAAAAAATGAAAAAATATAACAAGCAAAAAAAGGACAAAACAATTTGCCGGGCGTTGTTATTTTAAAGATAATGAAATAGAAACGAAAAAGCCCGGTTTACAAAAGACTGGGCTTTTTTATTCATAAAGCATAGAAAACATGATAATTCAAAAATTTGGAGGAACGTCGGTAGGCAATGCTGAGCGGATAAAAAACCTCATCAATTTAATAAATTTCGACGAATCCAACATCGTTGTACTTTCGGCAGTAAGCGGAACCACAAACAAATTGGTGAGTATCACTGAAAGTTTATACACGCAAAACAAAACGGAAGCCTGCGCCAAAATTGGCGAATTGGAGAAGGAATATTTTCAACTGGCTCAGGAATTGTTCGAAACAAGCTCGAAATTGGCTGAAAGCACCAAATTGATTGAGGCGCATTTTTCCTATTTACGACTGTTTGCCGAACGATCTTTTACTCTTCTTCAGGAAAAAGCCATTTTGGCTCAAGGCGAGCTTTTGTCCACGGCATTTTTTCAATTTTTGTTGGAAGAGCGTCAAATTCCATCTGTACTTCTTCCCGCTTTGGAATTTATGCGGATTGACAAAAACCTCGATCCAGACGAATATTACATCAAAGAAAATTTAAAACGTTTGTTATCCAAACACACCGACAACAAGCTGTTTATCACTCAAGGGTATATTTGCAGAAATGCATACGGCGAGATTGACAATTTGAAACGTGGAGGAAGCGATTATACCGCTTCCTTGATTGGACAAGCGGCCAAAGTACGCGAAATTCAAATCTGGACCGACATAGACGGTTTGCACAACAACGATCCGCGTTTTGTAAAAAACACGCAACCCGTTGCAGAACTTTCTTTTGAAGAAGCGGCTGAATTGGCTTATTTTGGCGCCAAAATATTGCATCCTTCCAGTATTTTGCCCGCCAAACAAGAAAATATTCCCGTTCGGCTCAAAAACAGTTTAAAAGCAGAACGACCCGGAACCATCATTCAAGACAAGCAAGAAAATAGCGGAATAAAAGCCATTGCAGCGAAAGACAATATTACAGTGGTCAGGATAAAATCGGACCGAATGCTCTTTGCCTATGGCTTTTTAAGAAAAGTGTTTGAAGTATTTGAAATTTACAAAACGCCTATCGATATGATTACTACCTCCGAAGTAGCTGTTTCGATGAGCATCGACGACACCACTCATTTAAAAGAAATCCTAATCGATTTACAAAAGTTTGGACAAACGGATGTTGAAGAAAATCAAGTGATTATTGCATTGGTTGGTTTGATTCCTACAACCGAAAACGGCTATGCTTCAAAAGTTTTTGATGCCCTTTCGAACATTCCAATAAAAATGATTTCGTACGGAGCCTCCAATCACAATATTTCTGTTCTCATCGATCAAGAAAACAAAACAGAAGCTTTAAATGCATTGCATACAAAACTATACTCCCTCAACAGCCATGAATAAGCAATTCGACTTTCAATCTCAAAAAACGCCGGCCTATGTTTACGATTTGAGCTTGCTTGATCAAACACTCAAAGCAATACAAACGGAAGCGAGTTTTTACGGATACCAAATCCATTATGCACTCAAGGCAAATAACAACGCACTTATTTTGGAACGAATTGCCAACCAAGGTTTTGGGGCCGATTGTGTAAGTGGAAACGAAATTACGGAAGCCGTAAAACGCGGTTTTTCTCCTCAAAAAATCGCCTTTGCCGGTGTTGGCAAAACGGATGAAGAAATAAACACGGCCTTGAATCATTCCATTTTCAGTTTCAACTGCGAATCTTTGCCCGAAATTGAAATTATCAATGAATTAGCCAAAAAAAAACAACAAATAGCACCCATTGCTTTACGAATTAATCCGAATGTAAACGCCAATACACATCGATACATCACAACCGGATTGGAAGAAAACAAATTCGGCATCAATATCTGGGAAATTGAAGGCATATTGGAACGAATGAGCGAACTAAAAAATGTTCGGCTCAAAGGTTTGCACTTTCATATTGGTTCGCAAATTACCGATTTAGATACATTTAAAAATCTTTGCAATCGAATCAATCTTTTGCAAGAAGATTTTTATGCACGTCAGATCATTGTTGAACATATAAATGTAGGAGGCGGTTTAGGCATTAATTATCATCAGCCCGACTTGGAAACCATTCCCGATTTCAAAAGCTATTTCAAAATTTTTCATGATTTTTTGGCCTTACGGCCGATGCAAAAACTCCATTTTGAATTGGGAAGATCGGTGGTTGGACAGATGGGTAGTTTGCTAAGCAAGGTGATTTATGTAAAAAAAGCGAGTGCAAAAAGCTTCTTGATTATCGATGCCGCCATGACTGATTTGATACGCCCGGCTCTTTATCAAGCTTATCACAAAATTGAAAATATAAGTTCAAAATCTCAAGAAACAGAAAAATACGATGTGGTTGGGCCGGTTTGCGAATCGGCCGATATTTTTGCAAAAGCGGTGGATTTACCTGTTAGTAAACGCGGCGATTTTATTTTGATTCGATCAACCGGAGCTTATGGTCAGGTAATGGCTTCGAATTACAATATGCGCGACAACGCGCAGGTGGTTTTTATCGATTAAAAGAGATTGAAAATGAAAGCCCTACGAGGGTTTAAAACCCTCGTAGGGTTAATCGGGATTTCGAAAATTATTACATCTTCCGTTTAACGCCTGCCTGAATCAATTCCGACAAAACTCTTCCCGGATCTTTAAAGCGATTGCTTAAAATCATGGCAGCAATGATATAAGGCTTGTAGCCCGCTTCTTTGTATGTTTCAATTCTATATTTCTCAAACACATCGGCACTTACTTCTCCTTTTTTGCACGAAACGCCCGAAATATCGGCTGGCAGACAATGCATATAGAGAGCCGAACCATTTTTTGTCAGCTTCATTTTATCGGCATTGGCTTCCCAATCCATAAACTTTGCATTGTTTTTCAAGGCTTGTTGTTCCAGTTCCTTCAATCCATCGAAATCGTTTTTACGAAGCAATTCGGTGCGTTGTCCCATCACAGCAAAAGGAGCCCAACTTTTTGGATATACAATATCGGCATTGGTAAAAGCCTGATCCATACTGTTCACTACTTTAAAACTTCCTCCTGTTTCTTTTGATTGTTTTTCAGCTTGTTGCATCACTTCGGGAATCAGTCCGTAGCCTTCGGGAAAAGCCAATTCTATTTCCATACCGAATCGGCTCAACAAACCAATAATTCCTTGAGGAACACTTAAAGGCTTTCCATAACTAGGAGAATAAGCCCATGTCATGGCCAGTTTTTTCCCCTTTAGAGCTTCCAGCGAACCGTAAAAATTTTTCAAGTGCAATAAATCGGCCATCGACTGAGTTGGATGATCGATATCGCATTGCANNGTTTCGCGAACGGTTTCGCCATGAGCAATTTGTGATTTTCCTTCTTCTAAGTCTTGCATTTCCAATCCCAATAAGTTGGCGGCAGAACTGAACGAAAAACGTGTTCGGGTAGAATTGTCGCGAAATTGAGAAATGGCCAATCCTGATTGAAATACGTTGGTGGCAATGTTGTGATTTCTTAGTCCTCTGAGGGCATCGGCAATATCCATTACCTGAACCAAATCGGGCATTGATTTTTCCCAAGTCAACAAAAAGTCTTTTTCGAAAAGCTGATTCGTGTCGCGTAAGACGATATCATTAATTAATTTTTGTAAATTTTCCATAAACAAATTCTATTTTTATTCTATTATTTTTCGATTAGATAGGCATATAAGGCATAAAAAGCGGAAGCTTTCACCAAATCGTCGATGGGCACCTTTTCATTTGGAGCATGCGCATAAATTTCGTTTCCAGGACCAAATCCAATCATTGGAACTTTGTAATATCCATTGATCGTAACACCATTGGTAGAGAAAGTCCATTTATCGACGATGGGTTTTTTATTGAATAGTTGTTCGAAAGCTTGAACGCCGGTTTGAACTACTTTGGAGTCTTCTTCCATTTTCCATGTTGGAAAATATTTTTCCATTCCATATTTCAATCCTGTATAGGCAGTTTCTTCGTAATGGAGCACTTCCACTACGGCTTTCATATCTTTCACAATGGCTTCTATTTCTGCCACGGCCGATTCTTTTGTTTCGCCCCAAGTTAAACGTCTATCGAGATGAATGCGAGCGAAATCGGACACAGCGCACAGCGATGGGCTTCCTGATTTTATTTCGGAAATAGTAACGCTTCCTTTTCCTAAAAACGGATCACCAGCCAAGCGTTCGTTTAGTTTTTCGATTTCCAAAGCCGCTCTAGACGCCATATAAATAGCGTTTATGCCACGTTCGGGAGCCGAACCATGCGAAGACAAACCGGTAAAACTCACGGCTATTTCCATTCGTCCTCGATGTCCGCGGTAGATATTCAAATTTGTTGGTTCCGTGCTGATGGCAAAATCGGGATGAATTCCAACTTCTTCGTAAATGTATTTCCAGCAAAGTCCATCACAATCTTCTTCCATCACTGTTCCGGTAAAATAAATCGTCCAATCGCGATCGAAGCCAAGTTCTTTGAGTATTCTTCCGGTTGTAACAAAAGCGGCCGGACCGCCTTCTTGGTCAACAGTTCCTCGTCCAAAAACAAAACCGTCTTTCACTTCGCCCGACAGAGGATCGAACGTCCAGTTATCGAGATTTCCAAAATCAACGGTATCCATGTGACCATCGATGGCTAGGATATTTTTCCCGGAGCCTACACGTCCAATCACATTTCCCAAGCCGTCAATTTTTACTTCATCAAAACCGGCTTCTTCCATTTGTCTTTTCAATTCCAACATCACATCTTTTTCGCCAAGGCTCAGCGATTTTATTTTCACGAGTTTCGACAAGTTGCGTGCTGTGTAGTCGCGGTATTTTTCCGCTAATGCATTGATTTGCTGTACTATATTTTCCATATATTTTTTATTTACATTCAATCTGTTAAAAACTCAAGTTCAGCATCGACGCAAATGGCGTGTAAATGGAGAACTTGAATCACATTTTGCTAATTTTTACCAAAATTAAGAAAGCTGTTGGATTTTTACGCCTCAAACAAAAAATCATTTTTTATTTTTAAACTATCTTTGCATTTCACAGCAAAATAGAACGCATGGAAAACTTATGGAGTGAATATATCCCATTGATAAT
>DMBV01000113.1 GCA_003445975.1 Bacteroidales bacterium | reverse complement strand
TTAGAGTTCAACAACCGTAATTCCGTGGCCGCCTCTTTCGATGTGTTCGTCGTGATACTGATTTACATCCCGATTGGCGCGCAAATATTCTTGAATCAGTTTTCGCAAAGCTCCGGTTCCTTTTCCGTGCAGGATATGCACCTTTCGAATGCCCAGCAATAGTGCGTCGTCGATAAAACGATTTATTTGAATAAGTGCTTCGTCGGCACGCAAACCACGAACATCAATGTTTGGATTAAAATCAACGGCTTTGTCCGATATTTCTTGTGTGATGGAATTGTTGGGTTTTTGAATTGATTTTCGCCATTTTTTCTCTTGTGCTTTGCTTGCTTTTTCAAGTTTATCCAATTCGATAAACAATTGCATGCTATCGAAATCCACTTTTGCTTTGTCGCCTTTGAGTTGCGTAATGGAGCCGATTGTGTTTTGACCTTTGATATGAACGAATTGCCCAATTTGAAATGGGCAAGTGTCTTCTGGAGCAATCATTTGAATCGGTTTCTTTTCAATTTGTTTTGCGATAATTTTATGCCGCGAAGGCTTTTCTGTTGGCGTTTCTTCCGAAAGCTGTTCTATTTTTTTAGAAATGTTTTTTCGCAAAAGCAGCGTCTTTTCTTTTTCTGCTTCATTTTCTCTAATTTGTTTGATAGTGCTTTCGATCAAACGATTGGATTGTTTTAGAATTTCCTTTGCTTCGCTGTTTGCTTCTGAAAGAATGGCTTTTCTTTCTTTTTGCAAATCGGCATAAAGTGTTTGGTATTTTTCGAGTGTTTCGGCCAAATGATCGTCCATAAAGCGAATTTGTTGCTGCTTTTTCTCAAGCTCTTTTTTGTCCACTTCCAGTTGTTGCAACTGTTCTTCAAAATCCAATTGACGGCGATCTGCTTTTTCTTCAATGCTGTTCAAGAGCTCTTTCGGAAAACCGATTTTCCGGGCAATTTCGATGGTAAATGAACTTCCCGGCCTGCCAATAATGAGTTTGTAGAGCGGTTGCATTTGTTTGGTATCGAACAGCATAGCGCCATTTACCATTCCGTTTTCGTTGCTTGGCAATAGTTTCAGGTTGGCATAGTGGGTTGTAATCACACCAAAAGCTTTTTTTCGGTTCAATTCTTCCAAAATAGCCTCTGCAATGGCTCCGCCCAAAATTGGTTCGGTTCCGCTGCCAAATTCATCAATCAAAAACAAAGTAGTTGGATCGGCATAATGAACAAAATGCCGCATATTAATAAGGTGAGAACTATAGGTACTCAAATCATTTTCGATGGATTGTTCGTCGCCAATATCGATAAAAAAGTGTTTGAAAATTCCGGCAATCGAACTCGATTTCATAGGAACAAGAAGCCCATTTTGAAGCATGTATTGGAGAAGCCCGATGGTTTTCAGCGAAACAGATTTTCCACCAGCGTTTGGTCCGGATATAATCAAAATTCGTTGTTTTTCGTGTAGTTGAATATCAAGGGCTTCGATGGATTTTCCTTGTGCTTTGTGCGAAAGATAAAGCAGAGGATGTTTGGCTTGAAACCATTCAATTTCTGCTTTGTCGCGTAAATCGGGTTTGCTGGCATTCAACAATATTGAAAGGCGGGCTTTGGCAACAATGAAATCAATCAAGCTCAAAAAGCGATACGCCACCATTAAACCATCAATCGAAGGGCGCAGAAAATCGGCAAAAGCGACTAAAATGCGCAAAATCTCTCTACGCTCTTCCGACTCCAATTCTTTAATCTTATTATTCAGAAGAACAACCTGTTCCGGCTCCACATAAACGGTTTGTCCGGTCGAAGATTCGTCGTGTATCAAGCCTTTCAATTGTCGTTTATAGGCGGCACTCAAAGGAATTACCATGCGCCCGTTTCGTAAACTAGCTTCCACGTTTTCACCTGTCCAACCCGCCTTTTTTGCTTGTTTCAGACTTTCGTTTATCGATTTTTCCGTTTGACGAATCGCTTTTTTTATTTCTGTTCGGATTTCGAACAAATACTCGGAGGCAGAATCGCGCATCTCGCCTCTTTCGTTCAGAATTGCGTCAATTTGCCTGCTGATGAGCGGATCTATTTCGATTCCACGCTTTAGCTGAAATAATTGAGGATACGTTTGATGATTGCTTTCTAGGAAATGCAGCATTTCGGCGATTACATTCAAAGAAACTTTTAAATCAAAAAAGCGTTCTTGTTTAAGATAGGAGCCCGGAAAACGAATTTGATTCAAATCTGAACGCAGATCGAAATAATCTTGAGTGGGGATTCCTGAACCAAGCAGCAAGATTTGCTGCATTTCTTCGGTTTGATTTAGCCACAATTCGATGGATGAAAAGTGAGTGCTGAAACTCAGTTTTTCCACCCAATTCCGTCCCATTTCGCTGACGCAATTTTGGTTAAGAAGTTCTCGGATTCTAGAAAATCCTATTTTTTCTTCGAACTGTTGCGGGTAAATCATAATGCAAAAGTAGCTGTTTTAGGCAAAATACCACAAGTTTTTCGCGGCGAAGACGGTCTATTCTAAATAAGAAAAGCTTAGCTTGCTTCCGCTGTAAGATCGTCTTCCAATCGCAGATTATCAATGATGAAATTTTGTCTTTCCATGGTATTTTTTCCCATATAAAATTCCAGCAAATCGCTCACTGCTGAATCTTTGCGCAAAATTACCGGGTCCAATCGTATATCGGATCCGATAAAATATTTGAATTCATCAGGCGAAATTTCGCCCAAACCTTTGAATCGCGTAATTTCCGGGTTTACACCCAGTTTTTGTATGGCCGAACGCTTTTCTTCCGGTGAGTAGCAATAGATTGTTTTTTTCTTGTTTCGAACGCGGAATAAGGGCGTTTGCAAAATATATAAATGACCTCTTTTGATTAAATCAGGATAAAATTGAAGAAAAAAAGTAAGCAGCAAAAGGCGAATATGCATTCCGTCCACATCGGCATCGGTGGCGATTACGATGTTGTTGTATCGCAGATTATCCATATCCTCGTCAATATTCAATGCCGACTGCAAGAGATTAAATTCCTCGTTTTGATATACAATTTTTTTGCTTAAGCCATAGCTGTTCAATGGTTTCCCTTTCAAACTAAAAACGGCCTGAGTTGAAACGTCGCGCGATTTTGTGATAGAACCACTGGCCGAATCGCCTTCGGTGATGAATAGGGTTGTTTCAAGGTTTTTTTCGTGGTTGCTATTCAAATGTACCTTGCAGTCGCGGAGTTTCTTATTGTGAAGGCTTGTTTTTTTTGCGCTGTCGCGAACAAGTTTTTTGATTCCGGCCATTTCTTTTCGCTCTTTTTGATTGAGCAGAATCTTGTGTAAGAGCGCTTCGGCTACATCTGGATTCCGGTGCAAAAAATTATCGAGATTGGTTGTTACAATATCACCAATGTAATTCCGAATGCTTTGTCCTTCCGATTCGATATGTTGAGAGCCTAATTTGGTTTTTGTTTGAGATTCGAAAATGGGTTCTTGTATTTTTATACTCAATGCTGCGGCAATCGACGAGCGTACGTCGGAAGGCTCGAAATTTTTATTGTAAAACTCGCGAATGGTTTTTACTATTACTTCACGAAACGCACTTAAATGGGTTCCGCCTTGGGTGGTATGTTGTCCGTTTACAAAGGAATAATATTCTTCGCCATAATGTTTGGTATGTGTAAAGGCAAATTCAAACTCATCTTGCTTTAGATGGATAATAGGATAGCATAGTTTCCCGTCAATCTGATTTTCCAGCAAATCGTGCAATCCGTTTTTTGCTTGAATTTTTTCGCCATTGAAATGCAAACTCAATCCATTGTTCAGATAAGCATAGTTCCAAAGCATTTTTTCGATGTAATCGCTAATGAAATGATAGTTGCCAAAAAGTTCGGTGTCGGGAATAAATGTAACTTTTGTTCCGTCTTTTTCGGTTGTTGGCTCTACTTTTCCATCTAAAATAAGTTCGCCTTTTTCAAAAATGGAAAGCTTTGATTGTCCTTCTCGAAATGATTGAACGCTAAAATGGGACGATAATGCGTTCACGGCTTTTGTTCCAACCCCGTTCAATCCCACTGCTTTTTTAAACACTTTTGAGTCGTATTTTGCTCCTGTATTCATTTTCGAAACGCAAGCATTCACCATTCCAAGTGGAATTCCGCGACCATAATCGCGCACATGTACTTCACGATCAGCGATTTCCACTTCAATATATTTCCCGTTTCCCATCACAAACTCATCGATGGAATTGTCGATGATTTCTTTTATCAGTACATAAATACCATCATCGTGAGCGGCTCCATCGCCCAATTTTCCAATATACATTCCGGGTCTTAAACGAATGTGTTCTTTCCAATCCAGAGATTTTACACTCGCATCATTGTAGCTTTCTGCCATGCTTCAAAAATTTTTACAAAAATAGAGAAATGCGCAATCCCCTTGGCCTTTGTGAAATAAAACTTACAAACATTGGTGTTAACATCTGATTTTGAATGATTTGTTTAGCTGATTTCCCAAGTAAAAAAACAGTACAAAAACTGCACTTCAACCAGCATGTGGACTGCAAAAAAAAAGTAAAAAAACGCGCTCTGTTCTTTTTCTAAAATAAGTTGTTGTAACAGACCGTTTTATACGATTATTTGTAGGCATAGCAAGGGTTTATGCTGATTTTCATAAAAGTCAAAGTTAGGTATTCAGTAAATTCCTTTGTATATTTGAACGATTCCTGAGGGGGATATTTTTACTTATTTTAACACAATTGGCTTGTTTGTACTTAACCAACATTTTATGGATTGATTTAATGGTCATGTTATTATGGTAAATGAACTCACCAACTATACCTTACCATTCAGACAAAAGCGAAAGCGATTGTTCCGGTTTCTGTTTATTGGAGTTTTTTTATTTCTTATCCAGTCATTTGCTTCTACTCAAAGTTTGAGTATTACGAAAACCGGATTCTTATCTACCAAACCGGGCGATATTTTAAGTTATACCATTACCTACGTCAATACCGATATTCATGCTGCCACGGATGTAGTGATTACGGACTTTCTTCCCAATCCAAGTTTGTTTACTTACATTAGTTCGTTTCCAGATGCAATCTACGATGCATTGAACAACGAGTTGAGGTGGACCAAGAATGAAATTTCGGACTTGGCATCGCTTACAAGCGGAATTCGGGAAATCACCGTTGTTTTGAAAGCCGGAACACCAGCCGCAAACTCCTATTTTTATATCCCATCATCGCCCTCTTTTATTGAAAATCAAGCCGGTATATATTGCGTAGAGAACCCACTAGAAACTAAAACACCAATTGTTTCTACGGAAGTAAAGCAATACTGTGGACTTACATTTTCGCCCGTTAGCGAAGGAGAACTGAAATCGAATGGAACTGCACTCATTCGGTATTTAGTCAATGTAATTAATCAAGGAAATATTTACGATAAATTTACACTCGACACACTTCAATTGGGGCTTCCGAATCAGGATATCATTCTAGATATTAGCTTGTATGATTTGAATGGAAATCCTATAAGCGAAACGGGTTGGCTAGCTCCTGGAGAGTCTTTCTTTTTTTATGTTGATGTTTATCTCGACGATCCTACAGCCGCCAATACTTACAATTATGTAAACATCATCGGAACTTCGGCTATTTGTCCGACCACAACCGATACCGTTGAGCTTACCACAAAAATCCACAATCCGGCTCCAAACAAAGCATTGCTTCTGCTTTCGAAATTAGATGGCACCGATCCGGTTAGAGCCGGCGACACGCTGATCTACACCATTTATATTTACAATTACAGCGAATACGCAACAGAAAATCTTATTGTTACAGAAACATACGATTCGAATGTAAATTTTTTGTCGGCCATTCCTGCTCCATCAAGTGGAAATAACATTTGGAATCTTCCGCCATTGGCCGGTGGCAGTTTCACTACTATTGAGGTTCAGGTAATTGTTGATTTAGATGTAGCAAACGGAACGCTGCTTACCAATTCTGTTTTAGCAGATGCTACCAATGCTGCTGAAGCCGAAGTGGCTACGACTACAACTTTGGTAGAATCTTTTCCCGATTTNNGGCGTCGATAATGGAAGCACCATTACTTTTGTTTTGCCTAATCTGGCTCCGGGAGCCATTGGAAGTATTAGTTATACTGCTCAGTTGAAGGCGAAACCAAGTTTTTCGGGAGGGACAACTTTGGTGAATAATTCTGCCGTAATCACTTGCTCCACCACCGAAATCAATTTCAACAACAATGAAAGTTTAGAAACGGTTGAAGTCAGTTTGCTTCCCGATTTGGTAATTACTCTTTCTGCGTCGATCGATCCTGTTTTGGTAAATCAGGAAATTACTTTTACGATTCGCGTTCAGAATTTGGGAAGTTATCGCGCTGAAAACGTGCTCATCGAAGATTTATTTCCTCCTGGCCTAACATTTATTTCTGCCTCTGACGGGGGAACTTTTGTTGCCGGAAAAATCAGTTGGCCAATTTTAGCAACTGTACACGTTGTTGATGTTTTGGAAAGAACATTTGTCGCCCGTGCCGAATGTATAGGAATGCCTCTTGTTTCGAATACCGCAGAGGTTTCTAATTCAAATATCGAAACCAACTACACCAATAATCTTGTTTCTTTAACAACCAGCGTCGAAAGCGATTTTTTCTTTTTGAATTGTCCATCAAATCAAAACGTGGCAATGGATGCAGGAATTTGTGGAGCTGTGGTACATTTTAATAATCCTACAGCAGAAGATGATTGCGGCGGAAATATTCCGGTAGTTCGCACCGATGGAAGCGGATACAATTCGGGAGATATTTTCCCCGAAGGGACCACAAACATCCGTTTTTCGGCAACGAGCAACGGAAAAACAATTTCNNGAGATTCAAAAAAGCGGAGCTATTGATGGCGTTTTTTCTTATAGCGGAAACCAACATGCCGAACTAAATGGGAATAATGTTGGGGATTTGTACCAAGAGTTTTGCACAGTCCCAACAACTACTGTTCAAATTAGCTTTGCGCATCACAAACGAATGGCTGCCATCAACACCTCTGATGATATAATGGAAGTGCTGACCGGCCCCAATCTAAGTAGCTTGAGTTCGCTTGGAACTTTCACTGCCACCACCACTTCTGGTTGGACTATTCATACTGTTGATTTTCCCATTCCTGTCGGACAATTTTCTACTGTATTTGTGTTTCGGGCAATTCAGGGAGCTCCTTCTAATCCGACTTATGGAAATTTGATTGACGATATAAATGTAATTACACTTTTTGATGCGTCAAATGTCCCTTATGCAAGCGATAATTGCCAGCTCGAAAGTTTTAGTTTAAGTGAACAAAAAATTGATGGAACTTGTTTAAACGACTACCGAATCAATCGAACGTGGACTGCTGTGGATGCCGCTGGAAATATGAGTATTGCAACCCAAACTGTGATAGTGGGAGACGTAATTGGTCCGGATTTTTTACTCCCTGCCGATATAAGTATTTCATGTACGGATAATCCAAATGATTTGAGTCTTACAGGCCAGCCATCTAATCTTATCGATAATTGTGATCCGGCCCCAAGCGATTTGAGCTATGTTGATGCAATTACTACAGGAATTTGCCCGAGTAATTATACTATTTCAAGAACGTGGACTTTAATTGACCATTGCGCAAATGCTACTTCAAAAACCCAAACAATCACCATT
>DMBV01000078.1 GCA_003445975.1 Bacteroidales bacterium | reverse complement strand
AAAAATCAGAACCGAAATAACAGCTTACCGATTAGCTTTTCTTATCGTTTACCAATAAAGTGAGAAACCCGGCAATAATCATCGAAATTCCACCCAGAATCAAAGCATAAATGGCTTGACCATCAAACAAATGACGTGTAAAAAATCCAAGAATACTCGCTGCAACAATTTGAGGAATGACAATAAAGAAGTTAAATATTCCCATATAAATTCCCATTTTATGGGCTGGCAAAGCTCCTGTTAGAATAGCGTAAGGCATTGCTAAAATACTTGCCCAAGCCACTCCAACGCCCACCATCGAGAGAAGTAATAAATTTGGATCTTTAAAGAAATAGATCGAAATCAGTCCCAATCCACCCAAAACAAGGGCGATAAGATGTGTCGTTTTTCGACTTGTATAGCGAGCTAAAACAGGCAATAGAAAAGCTACGGCAGCTGCAACGCCATTGTAAACAGCAAATAAAAACCCAACCCAATCGGCACCCTCATTAAACAAAGCCGAAGTAGTATCGGAAGTTCCATAGATATGAGCTGTTACGGCCGAAGTGGTATAAATCCACATCGCAAAAAGAGCAAACCACGAAAAAAACTGTACAAAAGCCAGTTGAACCATGGTGCGTGGCATATTAAAAAAATCGTGGATCACTTCAAAAAAACCATTTTTAGTCATTCCATTTTGTTGCATCAACCCGGCAATCAGAAACACCGATCCAAAAGACAAAGCCCCAAATGAGAAAACATAAAGCTCTTTTTCTCCTTGAATTTCATAAAAGAAATACGTGGAAATCAAGCCAATAAGAATAGAAATATATCCTGAATTCATTTTCGTTTGACTGTTCTTGACATCGCTCAATTGAGCTTCCGATCGCCCCTCGTAGGCTTTTTTGTCGGCTTGTCGTTCTTCGCTGGAAAAAGCAGCAATTTCTTCGGGCGAATATTCTTTGGTTCGAATCACAGTCCAAGCCACGGCGCTAAAAAATGCAATGGCACCCAAATAAAAAGACCATTTAACCGATGGCGGAATAATTCCTTCTGGAGCTGTGTTTGCAATACCAAGCCAGTTGGTCATCATATAAGGCAAAGCCGAGCCAATAACGGCACCTATTCCAATAAAAAAGCTCTGCATGGCAAAGCCTTTGGTTCGCTGTTCGTCGGGAAGCATATCGCCAACAAAAGCACGAAATGGCTCCATCGAAATATTGATACTTGCATCCAAAATCCAAAGCAGCCCGGCAGCCATCCACAAGGCAGAAGCATTGGGCATAATGATTAAAGCGAGCGAGGCCAAAATAGCACCAATTAAAAAGTAAGGACGACGACGGCCAAAACGATTCCAAGTTTTGTCGCTCATGTGCCCAATGATGGGTTGAATCAACAAACCCGTTACAGGTGCTGCGATCCACAAAATCGGAATGTCGTCGATATTAGCACCCAATGTTTCAAAAATCCGACTTACATTGGCATTTTGAAGTGCAAATCCAAATTGAATTCCTAAAAAACCGAAACTCATATTCCAAATTTGCCAAAAACTAAGCTTAGGCTTTTGCATGATTAAAATTTCTTTGGTTAAAATTTTGTTATTACAAGGCTATAAAAGTAATTATAAAATTCAAATTCAGTCGAAAAATATTGATTGCTATTGGATTTTCATTTGATTTATTCGATTAAAGCACATCTGTGAGAATATGCTAAATTCAGCTTTTTGAAACATAAATTTGGCAGTACAAATGGAAGGATTGCTAAAATTAATGTACTTTTGGTTCACGAGAAACAATAATTATTCTAAACCAAATGATTCATCCAGGTCTATTTTCTTTGACTCAAATACCGTTGAATTGCTTGGGAAACACTTTCGTCCAATAAAAAAACAAATAACAACCAAATGAGAAACCTTTTTAAATTTTTAGTATTCTTTTTTCTGATTGCCGCAAATTACGCACTTATGGCTCAGGATAACAACCAATTGATATTGGATAAGCTAAAAACGCTTGAACAAGCAAACGAGAATTTGAACCACCAAATAGATATGCTGGCCAAGCAGAGTGATGATATTCTGTGGTTTCAACGTGTTGGCGATATCGCTTTTGTAGATAAAATATTTATCACAGGGCCTCCCAGAACCAATATGAAAAACACAACTGCCATTGGTTATGGCAATCCATTGAAATTTTGGACTTATGTTTTTATACCTCGAAACACTGACCCGACAAAAAAATACCCACTTATTGTTTTGCCTCATGGCGGTGTACATGCCGATTTTACAACCTATTACACCCACATTATTCGTGAGTTCATGGCACAAGGATATATCGTAATCGCACCAGAATACCGTGGCAGCACTGGCTATGGCGCATCGTTTTACAGAGACATTGATTATGGAGGATTTGAAACGGAAGATATCTATGCGGCACGCAACCATGTTGTTGAAAATTACGAAATTGTGGATCGCACCAGAGTTGGAATTGTAGGTTGGAGTCATGGTGGCTTGATAGCCTTACTTAATATTTTTGATCATCCCGACGATTATCAAGCCTGTTTTGCCGGTGTACCAGTGAGTGATCTGGTTGCTCGCATGGGTTATCATGGCAACGACTACCGCGATTTGTATTCTGCCGACTATCATATTGGAAAAACCGCACAAGAAAATTTGGCTGAATACAGACGACGTTCGCCAGCTTGGAATACATATCGAATGAAAGATACTCCATTGTTGATTCACACCAATACAAACGATGATGATGTAAATGTTTTGGAAGTAGAACACCTCATCAAATCGCTAAAAGCGGATGGTAAAAAGTTTGAATATGAAATTTACCAAGCCATTCCGGGTGGTCATTCTTTCGACAGAATCGATACACAAAAAGCAAATCAAATTCGAGTAAAAATTTATAGATTTTTAGCGGATAAATTAAGACCACCTCAACCAATTCGAAATGTAAGCGATTTGCGTAGAGCAGCTTATCGGTTTTAATTTCTAAAAAAGAAGGATTGGCTTTCGATCAATCCTTCTTTTTATTTTAAGTTCAATGAATATTCAGAATCGGCAAAAGTTTTAATCCTTTCTTATTGTTGCCAGCGAAATTAAAAATACCAACTTGCACACCGTGAAGTTCTTGCGTACGGTTGAAAAGTGCAATAGAAAGTCCTGACATACTTAATGTTTTGGAATAGCCCGCAATGGCAATGCCGCGGTATTGTTCGGTCTTCAAATAGCCTGGAACAATGCTTAACCCATTTATTTTTTCTTTGCTTTGAATCGTTGCCAAAGCAATTTGAATGCCTTTGATTTCCTTTGCAGAACCCAAAGCGATTCCGGCAATGCTAATTCCCTGAAGCGTTTTGCCCGCACCTAAACCAATTCCTGCAATTTGCACTCCGCTTAAATTTCGACCGGCGCCAATGCCAATCCCGGCAAGAGTAATTCCTCGAATATTTTCGTCAGCACCAATACCAACTCCCGCCAGGCTAATTCCATCAAGGTCTTTTCCGGCTCCAATACCTAATCCGCCAATAAAGAAACCACGCAGATTTTCACCGCTTGCTACGCCACCAAGTCCAAAAGCAAGTCCACGAATGTCTTTTCCTGCTCCTACTCCTAATCCACCAAGCGCAATTCCACGTATATCATCACCCGCGCCCAATCCCAGTCCTCCAATCGCAATTCCACGAATGTTATTCTCGGCTCCGGCTCCCAATCCTCCAATCAGGATTCCATTGGCATTTCCTCCACAACCGGCACCAAAACCACCAAAGAAAACTCCGTTCATATTGCCACCGCTGCCTAAGCCTAAACCAGCCAGAGCGATTCCATTTATTTGATTTCCACTACCTAATCCAAGACTCGCCACGGAGATTCCATTTAGATTGTTTCCAGCCCCAAATCCGACGCTTGCCAAATTCAATCCATTTAAGTTTTCGCGTGCAATCAACCCAAGCACTCCAATGTTTGCGCCTCGCATGATTGCTGCAGTTGGAATTAAACCCAAAGAGATACCATTTATTTGAGCTTCGGTATTTTCTTCATGTGTCCATAAACTTATGTTCAGCCCATTGACTTTTTCCACCTGTTTATCAATTCCATTGAAGCGAATGCCATTGAAAACAATCGAATTCCCGAATCCAATTCCAAAACTACGACTTGGAATTCCGAAATATTTACTTTCATTGTTTTCATTTTGAGCTGACAAATTTGAGATTTGAAATACGAAGAGGACTAAAAGAAAGAGAAATATACGTTTCATACTAGACAATATTTTGATTTTTATTTTTTTTAGGTTGACGAATCCTTTACAGTTAATAGTCGTTTCGATATTTTCCAAATAGAGTAATCGATTGAATCTCTGAAATTGGTACAAATTTCAGACGTATGACGGCAGAGCAAAAAGAGAGTTACAGTTTTGAGCAAAAAAAAANNATTACGCCGAAATATTTTTTTCAATTTCTTAAGCAGAATAAAATCGAAAGATTTTTACTGTTAAAAACCAATGAGCAAGCCCAGCCCTCCGGCTATTAAACCCACCAAAATATTGATTGCTTTCATTACAAAGAAACTCTTTCGCGATTCGGCTAATAGCGGCAAAGCGCCATGACCATCTTGAACAATTGAGCTTGCCAATAAAATGCTAAAAGGGATATATCCTTGAAAAAACAAAATGACAAAAACCAAATGTGGTCCGGATTCAGGAATAACTCCAATCAAAACAGCAAGTACTAATACAAACCACAAATTATCCGAAATCCAATTCTTCACATCCAAATACTGATCGAAAGAAGTAACTAACAAAAGCGCACCAAATGTCCACAAGAAAATCTTTAGAAAATGCTTTTTAATCACATGACCCCAAAGGTGTTCTTCCAAAAAATGCTCGCTTGCAAAAAGAAATATGATAAGTGCACTCAGCGAAATCAAGATAAATGTAGCTTTTCCCCAATCAAAATGATGTTGGCCTTCATCCATAGCCGATTTATGCAATTGTCCGTCTATCATACTAAAAGTGCTATGATTGTCGCCTAAAGCACCCGAAAGCAATGCAAACAGAAACAAGACAACTCCGCCAATTAAAAGGGCACGTGTGAATGTAATGTTTCGGAGATTATGCCAAATATTTTCAATTCTCAGGGACACTTTATCCGCTTCATGATCATGAATAACCATGTGACCGGGAGGTATGCAAAAGAAATCGAATCGTTTGCCAAACAACATCAACAGCCAGCCCGCAAAAATGGCAATAAAAAAGATGATAAGATGAAGCCACAATGCCACTTTGGGCATAATAGAAAACATGACAAATGCCTCGTCGCCCGAAGTAGCAATCATTACCGTTACCAAAGCGGCAAACTTCACAATTCCGTGAGCATAAAGCGAAACAACCGTGAATGTACCCAAACAGCCGGGAATGATACCCATAAATGCGGCAAAAATCAATTGCAAAAAAGGAGAGTCTTTTAGCCGCTTTGCCCAATTTCCTTTTGATTTAACATTGAGAAATTCGATAATCAACATGGTAACCAGCACAAAACTGGTAATCATAATTGTTTGCTTAAATATTGGTATCAGATTCGATAGAAGGATTTCCATGATGGCAAAATTAATTTAAAAGGAGTTTCAAAATTTTAACTTGACTAAAATACCTAAAAATAGTGATTCTGTATGATTCGTCCATTTTTAAAATCTCCATATCAAATAAAAAATACTGAATAGACTTAAAAACAAAATACCTAACCATGCATAAATTAGAAGCCATTTTTTTGGCCTAGCTTCAACAGGGAATTGAGGATGTGTAACGGCTTTGTAATTCAGAACAGCCAGAATTGGTGCCGATACAAAGGAAATGGTTGTGGCCAAATCGACCATAAAACGCATCGACTGACTAAAGTAAACTAAAATGGCTAAAGTGCCTCCAATTGTTACAATCATCCAGAAAGAATACGGAAAAAGACTTGTCTTTTTTTTTGGTTTTAAAGCCGGAAATAAAATTTCAGTTGCAGGTTGCAAAACGCGCGGATAAGCATCCAAAACAGTGATGGTTGTAGAAAACATCGTAGTTAAAGCCGCAATGGCAATAATCCAATACGCCCAGTTTCCGAGTGAAGAAGTGTACATATCAATAAGCTGAGCAGCAAATTCACCCCCTTTTGCCGAAAACTGTTGTCCACTACCATTCATTACAAAAGCGCCTAATGCTACAAAGCCTCCCGCCAGAAAGGCTGTGCCAATGTAGCCAAAGTTGAAATCGAAGAGCGATTCTTTCAAACTTTCCTTATGACCGCTCTCTTTTCTCTTTGCCACTGTCCATGTGGAATGCCAAGTGGAAAGATCAATCGGGGCAGGCATCCATCCCACCAATGCAATTAAAAAAGCAATATCTACTGCATTAAACCAATCAAAAGAACCGGCCTCACGAGGACTTAAATCAAAAGCTGAAATGACAGCAATTATTGTGGTGATTGTTAGGGTAATAATAATGACTTTTATCATTTTATCCAACGCAGAAAACTTGCCGCTCATTAAAACAAACATGGTAAATATCAAGATGATGGCCGCTATTGCATTAGAATTAAGCGTGATTCCAAAAATATTCCCAAACAATGCAGCAGTAACCACCGTAACTGCAGCCTGTAAAATAAACATTGTACTCACTGTAAGCAGAACAAAAATCCACACTGCCCACTTTCCAATCTTGCGATAGCCTTCAATCAGAGAGTTTCCGGTAGCTGTAGCATAGCGAGGTGCAAATTCAAAAAAAGGATATTTGATCACATTGGCGGCTATTACAACCCATAGCAATTCAAAACCATAACTTGCTCCTGCTCTGGTAGATTGTACCAGATGAGATACGCCAACAGCGGCTCCGGCATATAGCAATCCCGGGCCTAAAGTTCTTAATAATGTTCTAAAATTCATTTTTTTCCAGATTTTTTGGCTTCCAACTTAAAAATCTAACTCTAAACTCAAATTATTGCCTAATTTTTTCAAATTTGGATTTTTCGATTCCATGGCATTGTATCTATCCGACGGACTCATATATTTTGTTGTATTCGAATTCTCGATAATCCGAATTTCACTCTTCAATTTATAATTATTCAGGCGTATCCGCAACTGCTTAACCAAATCGAACAGCACTTCATTCAATGCCATCTTTTGCGCTTCATTATATACCTGAAGTTCAATTACAAATCCATCTTTTACAGTGGCCATATTGCTTTTCAAGGTAGCATAAAGACTCGGTTGTGTTTTAATATTTTCCAAAAAATTGTCGAAAACCTGATCTACATCTTCTTGGGAATATTCGTCGGCAATATTTTCTTTCCCCAACATGTATGCATCCGGATTGCCTAGCTCATCGGCAGTATCTTCCCCCGTTTTCAAAGAAATGCCCAAGCCTAAGCCTTTTGGTATTTTCTGAACCCGAACGGGTTGAGGCAGAACTTGGACAGGCTCTGGTACTTTATCTTGAAGTTCTGTTTTGGGCTCCATCTGCTTTTCAGCGCGTGCATCCACCCCTTGATTAATTGAAGGCGCTGCAATTTTTTCGATTGGAGCTTGTTCGGCAATCTCTTGAACAATTTTCTTTTTAATCGGCATGGCTGGAATTTCTTCCTTCTCAATCGATTCAAAAGTTCCATTTGCCATGGCTACCATTTGCATAAGAGCAATTTCAATCAATAAACGCTTATTGTTGCTTGTTTTGTAATGAATATCCGATTGTGTATTCAGATCCAAAGCTTTCAGCAAAAATGCTGATGAAAATTTTCTTGCATTTTCGAGATATCGGTCCCGAATAGCAGCAGAGGTTTCCATCAAAGAAATAGTTTGCGGATCGCTACTAATCAATAAATTTCGCAAATGTTCGCCCAACCCAATGATAAAATGCTGTCCGTCGAATCCGTTTTCGATAATCTCATTTAAGATGAGCAACACAGAAGTTATATTCTTATTGTAAAACTGATCTGTTATCTGAAAAAAGTAATCGTGGTCAAGAACATGCAAATTTTCGACCACACTTTGATAGCTTACGTGGCCGGAACTAAAACTGACCAATTGGTCAAAAATTGAAAGTGCATCGCGCATGGCTCCATCCGCTTTTTGTGCGATAAGATGTAAAGCGGCCTCTTCAGTAACCACATTTTCCTTTTCAGCTACATAAGCAAGATAGGAAGCAATGTCGGAAATACTTATTCGTTTAAAATCGTAAACCTGACAACGCGATAGAATGGTAGGGATAATTTTATGTTTTTCGGTGGTAGCCAAGATAAACTTTACATAAGCAGGCGGCTCCTCCAATGTTTTCAAAAAAGCATTGAAAGCGGCCTGGGAAAGCATGTGAACCTCATCAATGATGTAAACTTTGAACTTTCCTACTTGAGGCGGAATTCGCACCTGATCAACCAATCGGCGGATATCATCAACAGAATTGTTTGAAGCGGCGTCTAATTCCATAATGTTAAAAGAAGCATTCTCGCTAAACGATCGGCACGATTCACACACATTGCAAGGTTCAATCATATCTGGATTTTTCTCCAAATCGATGTTTAAACAATTGATGGTCTTGGCGAAAATTCTTGCCGATGTTGTTTTTCCAACTCCTCTAGGTCCGGTAAATAAATAAGCCTGTGCCAAATGATGATTTCGAATGGCATTTTTTAAAGTATTGGTAATCGCCTTTTGTCCAACCACCGAATCAAAAGTAGAAGGTCTGTATTTTCGTGCCGAAACGATAAAATTTTCCATAAAAATCTATTGAATCCAATTAAAATAATCTTCAAAAATAAGAAAAATTAGGCATTCTACTTGAACCTATCTAAAATATAGCGCATCAAACAGGCATAATTATTTAAGTTATATGCGATATGTTAAAAAAAACATATTGATTGCGATTCTATTTTTGTACTAAGCGAGATATCTCTACTTTTGCATTCAAAATTTTAAAAGCAATGGTTACGCAGGAAGTCGCAAAGGAAATAATTGATCAGTCTGTTTTTCTGTTGGACACGGAAGAGATTCCAATTCAAAATTGTCTCGGAAGAGTATTGGCCGAAAATGTGCATTCGGATATGGATATGCCTCCTTTCAACAAATCGGCCGTAGATGGCTATGCTTGTCGAAAACAAGATTTAGCCAATGATTTGGAGCTTTTGGAGACGATTCCGGCAGGAAAAGCCCCCACTCTTCCAATTGGTTTAAATCAATGCTCTCAAATCATGACTGGAGCGCCCATACCGGAGGGCGCCGACACAATTGTAATGATTGAACATACGCAAATAATTGAAGGGAAAATCCGATTTATTCACGAAAAAACCGCTTCAAATATTTGCGCAATTGGTGAAGACCTAAAAGCCTGGGATTTGGTTTTGAAAATTGGAGATTTGATAAAAACTCCACAAATCCCCGTATTGGCTTCGGTGGGCAAAACGATTGTCAAGGTATATCGGCTGCCCAAAGTGGCCGTAATTTCTACCGGCGATGAATTGGTGGAACCCGATGTAAAGCCACAAACAGCCCAAATTCGGAATACAAATGCAATGCAAATTATGGCTCAACTAAGCCAGCTTGGAATTGCGGGTCGCTATATTGGCATCGCCAAAGACTCGCCCGAATCGACACGCCAAATGTTGGAAGTAGGTTTAAAAGAGAGCGATATTGTTTTGCTTTCAGGTGGCGTTTCGATGGGTGAATTTGATTTTGTCCCTTCCATTTTGGAAGAAAACGGCATCCGTATTTTGTTCCGAAGTATTGCCGTTCAGCCGGGAAGGCCGACCATTTTTGGAAAAAAAGAAAAACAGTTCTTTTTCGGACTTCCAGGCAATCCTGTTTCCTCTTTCGTCCAATTTGAATTATTGGTAAAACCATTTCTTTACGCATTGATGGGACACCACTTTCGGCCGACTCCCTTAAAAATGCCCATTGGAGTTGATTTTAGCCGCAAAAATACGAAGCGAAAATCTTATTTTCCCGTCTATTTTAGTGATTCGGGAGAAGTAATTCCTGTTGACTACAATGGCTCGGCACATATTCATTCCTATGTTCAGGCAGATGGAATGATAGCTCTTCAAATTGGCGAAAGCACTTTAAAAAAAGGAACATTGATTGATGTACGACAGATTTAACCGAAAAATTAACTATTTAAGAATCTCTGTAACGGATCGCTGCAACCTCCGCTGTGTATATTGTATGCCTGCCGAAGGAGTACCATTGATGCCTCACAATCATATACTTAGTTTTGAAGAAATTGTTGATTTCACAAAAAATGCGGTTGCTGATGGAGTTGATAAAGTTCGAATTACGGGTGGAGAGCCATTGGTTCGTCATGATATCGTTGAATTGGTAAAGAAACTTGCTGCCATTGAAGGAATAAAGGATTTATCCATGACCACCAATGGCACTCTATTGCCAAAATATGCCAAACAACTGAAAGATGCCGGTTTGATGCGTGTGAACATCAGTTTAGACAGCATAAACCCACAAAGATTTAGGGAAATTACCAGAGTTGGAAACCTGGAAGATGTTTTGGCTGGAATCGCAGCAGCAAAAGAAGCTAAACTTTTCCCAATAAAAATAAATTGTGTTATAAAAAAATCAAATCTTGAACCTGACGCCGTTTCTGTGGCCGAATTTTGTGCTGCCAATCAGCTAGAAATAAGATATATCCACGAAATGGATTTAGAATCGGGCTCATTTTCGAAAGTTGAAGGCGGTGATGGTGGCAATTGCAAGAATTGCAATCGGCTACGCTTGACCGCAAACGGGGATGTGATGCCTTGTTTGTTTTCCGAAATTGCTTTTAATGTAAGAAAATTGGGAACGAAGCAATCCATCGAGCAAAGTCTAAAATACAAGCCAAGAAGCGGAACGAGCAACCATTCCGGACGATTTAATTCGATTGGAGGATAAATTTTTTCTAAAAATGATTTTTTTTGTATCGCCGTTTTAATGTAATTTTAATGTTTGTAGCAACTCATGAATCCGATGAAATTATCTCATATCAATAAAGAAGGAAAAGCCAATATGATTGATGTAGCCAACAAGGCAGATCAAATGCGAACGGCAAGAGCTCAAGGCTTTATTCGCCTACAAAAAGATACACTTCTTTTAATCAGGGAAAATGCGCTCAAAAAAGGCGATGTACTTACAACTGCGGAAATTGCCGGAATTCAGGGAGCAAAAAAAACCAGCGAACTTATTCCTTTGTGTCATCCATTGATGATCACCAAACTTGAAGTTAAAACCGAACTTCTGGAAGGTGGGATTCGCGTAGAGAGTTATGCCAAATGCATCGGAAAAACAGGCATCGAGATGGAAGCACTGACGGCTGTAAACATTGCACTTTTAACCATTTACGACATGTGCAAAGCTGTTGACAAGCAAATGAAGATGGAAAACATCGAATTGTTGGAGAAGAAAAAAGAAGATCTGTAAATCGATAAAAACGAATTTGACCAAATCGTTTTATTGAATTTCCAACAATCCCAAATACTGTCTTCCCCATTCGAAAGCAGCTACCGACACAGCATGCGAAACATTCATCGACATTGTTTTTCCCACTAAAGGGATAAATACCGTCTTAGAAATTCGATCCAAAATATCTTGCGAAATACCGTAGCGTTCGTTTCCAAAAAGAAGCACGCATTTTTTGGGCAATGGCGTTGCAAATATATTTGTGGCCTTTTCGGCCGTTTCAACTGCAACACATTCAAAATCGGTTGGAATGACATCAAAAAACTCAGTTTTCTTTAGAAACGAAAACCGCACATTTTTGATGCTTGAATGAGCAACACGTGCAATCTTTGTGGCATTCAGTTCATTTTCTTCACTGATAAAAAAAACCTGTTCCACACCGAGATTTCCAGCCAATCGAATGATGGCGCCAATATTTTCGGGTGTTCTTAATTCGTAAGCAGCCAATATCAAAACGGCTTCGTTTGGAACCTGCATTTTCACTTTCGCCTTAAAAAAATCGACGGCATTTGTATATTTATTTTCCATACTTCAAGATAGTAAGATGCAAAAATAAAAAACCCGTCGGCTTGACAGGGTATAAACAAAAAAAGAAGACATCAACCAATGTCTTCTATTCTTTATCAAAAGAAACGAGCTAATTATTTACGTCCAACAAATTCGTCGGAAACTGTTAATTGTGCTCTTCCTTTAGCTCTTCTGCGAGCTAAAATTTTACGACCATTTTTAGAAGCCATACGCTCTCTAAAACCGTGTTTATTTTTTCTTTTGCGAACCGAAGGTTGATATGTTCTCTTGCTCATTGCTTATAGTTATTTTTTCGGACTGCGAAATTACATTCTTTTTTTAGATTAACAAATCTTTTTTTCTATTTTTTTTAAAATAGTTCAGCTTGGCGAATTTGAGCCAAGCTGAACTAAAATAACTATTTTTTCGGAACATTTTTCAATGTTTCCAAGGTGAAATCCCAGAATTTTTGAACACTCTCGATATTTACTTTTTCGTCGGGAGAATGGGGAAAACGAATGGTTGGACCAAACGAAATCATATCCCAATTTGGATAAACGCCACCCAATAAACCACACTCCAAACCAGCGTGTATAGCTCTGATTTCTGGTATCTTACCAAATCTATTGTTGTAAATAGAACTCATTGTTTTCAAAATTGGGGAATCCACATTTGGTTTCCAGCCCGGATATTGTCCATCCATCCAAATTGCGGCGCCTGCAAGCTGAAAAACGCTCTCTATCATATTTTCCAAATCTTTTTTTCCGGAATCCACAGAGCTACGAATCAAGCACAATACTTTTATTTTTCCTTCGCCCGATTTTACAATTGCTAAGTTATTCGAGGTTTCAACCAATCCACTCATGGAGTCGCTCATGCGTATAACGCCATTTGGGCATGCATAAACGGCATTCAGAAGAGCAGTTTGAGTTGCTTCATCAATCAGACTTGCCGGAAGATCGACTTCTTTAACTTTAAAAGTCATAAATGGCTCTGTTTTTTCAAGTTCGGCTTTCATCACGGCTTCACATTTCGACAGGGAAGCAACAAATTCGTCGGCCATATCGGCCGGAACCACAACCGTTGCAAAAGATTCGCGCGGAATTGCATTTCGCAAACTGCCGCCATCAATGGAAGCCAAACGCAAACCAAATTTTTGAGCTGCCGAACGCAAGAAACGGTTTAGCAATTTATTTGAATTTCCGCGCTGCAAAGCGATATCAACGCCCGAATGTCCACCTTTTAATCCTGTAAGTGCCAATTCAAAAGCTTTTGTCCCGGCAGGAACAGCAACAGTTGTATAACTGAATTCGGCATTGGCATTTGTACCGCCCGCACAACCAATATACAATTCGCCTTCGTCTTCCGAATCCATATTTATTAAAATATCGCCCTTTAAAATACCGGCTTTCAATCCAAAAGCACCTGTCATACCGGTTTCTTCGTCGCAGGTAAATAAGGCTTCAATAGGACCGTGAACCAAATCTTTTGCTTCCAGAATACTCATTGCAGCAGCAACGCCCATTCCATTATCGGCTCCCAAAGTAGTTCCATTGGCTCTTACCCATTCACCGTCAATCAATGCGTCAATCGGGTCTTTGGTAAAATCGTGTTGTTTATCCGAATTTTTTTGAGGAACCATATCCAGATGTCCTTGCAAAACAATTCCTTTGCGGTCTTCCATACCGGGTGTGGCGGGTTTGCGAATGATTACATTTCCAACTTCATCTTTAATGGTTTCCAGACCTAAGTTTTTTCCAAAATTGACCATAAAATCCTGAATTGCCTCTTCGTGTTTCGAAGGACGGGGAATTTGGGTCAGACTATAAAAATGTTTCCAAATTGCTTTGGGTTCGAGATTTAATATTTCTTTACTCATGAGTTTATGTTTTAAATTTATTGATTCGAATTGATGCGCTAATTTAGGATAAATTTGGCAAAGAGGCTAGGCAGAGCATTGATAAACAATTAAAGTTTCTTAAAAAAAATTCGCGGGAAACACAACGACTATAAGCGAATGTTTAGCAGTTCTATTTCCACTCCCAAAGAAACATTTCGTAATTTTTTCTCGCGCACCAAAGTGTTGATGATAAACACACTCAAAAGGAGTGCAATATGACACATTACCGACGGCATTGATCCCTGATACTGCGGAACAAAGGCGGAAATCAAAATACTTGGAATCATAAACAAAACGGAACCAATGATAAAATCGCCGATGATTTTTCGTTTAAACAGATCGTTGGTATAAACCAAATTGCG
>DMBV01000152.1 GCA_003445975.1 Bacteroidales bacterium | reverse complement strand
CGCCCATTATTTTTTCAAAATATTGAGCATAGGCATTAAAACGGCGGTTGTGATTCCAAGGAAATTCCATTATGCAAAAATAGAAAAACCCGAAAGCCTTTCGACCTTCGGGTTTCAATATCTAAAATATTTATTTACTTAGTTGCATTTTCTAATCGTTTCATAATAGAGAATATGAAAATTGCCGCAAGTACACAACAAATAATAAATATTCCCCAAAGCATATAAAGGTCGATAACACCCCACATCAAACTGCCAACAAATAGGAACTTATTTCCAGTTGCGGTTGCTAGGAGCCATCCACCTTGCATTAAGCCCTGGAAACGTTGTGGTGCAACTTTTGCAACAAAAGATAGTCCGATTGGGCTTAAAAACAGTTCGGCAATAGTTAAAACTAAATAGGAACTCATTAACCAATAAGGAGAAACTCTGTCAAACTCCAAAACTGCTGCTCCAGCCATATCTTTTGGTGATATTAAGCCAAGTGATGCGATTAGTATAAGAACAAATCCAAAGGAAGCAATAAACATACCTATTCCGATTTTTCTTGGCGATGACGGTTCTTTTCCTCTTTTATTTAGTAAAGCAAAGATTCCCATCACTAAAGGGGTAAGAGCTACTATAAATAAAGGGTTGAAGGATTGGAATACTTCAGGAGAAATTTTATTGGATGCATCAGCAGTAGATACAAAATAATAACTCAAATACCCAAAACCTAATAGCATTAAACCACCTAAGATTTTTAATGTGTTTTTCTTATTAAAAAATAAAAGTGCACTTCCTGCTATCGCACCTATCACAGATAAAATTGACCATACGTTAAAGAACAAATTCGTGAATGGGCCAACAAAAACGTTGGTGTAATCTCTGGCAAACATTGTTAATGTTAACCCGTTTTGATGGAAAGACATCCAAAAGAAAATTACTACAACAAAAACTAAGGTTAAAGCAACAATGCGTGGCTTCTCCTCTTTTGTAGAAATTTGGAATATAAAAGAAACAAAAGCTACAAACAAACCAACGGCAAGGCCTAATTTATAATCTATATCGTTTACATTGGTATATCCATCAGCAATATGGAATAAAGCAGTTACAACTGCCATTAAGCCTAGAGAAATAATTATATATTTTAAATTATTTGCTGAGCTGAAAGTTGGAATATTATTTCCAACAGCAACTTTTTGTTGTTTTTCAGCTAAAGCAATCTTATGTTTTGATGGTAAAGATTTATTGAAAATTATATAAACCAATAAAGAAACAATCATTGCAATGGCTGCAATTCCAAATGCATAGTTGAATCCCGTTGAAAAAACATTGATATAATCATTTGCAAAAGCGCTCAAATCTTCAGCGGTTTTGCCACTTCCGGGAATAATAGCCGCATTAGCTAGTTCCTGAAATTGGCCAACATCCTTTAAAGTGCCATTAAGATATTGATGGCTAAGCGAAGGAAGACTGGCATCTTCAACATATCCATTTACTTTTAACCAGTAATCTTTAATTCCTTTGGCAACAAAAGGTGCAAAAAATGCGCCTATGTTAATACCCATATAGAAAACCATGAATGCACTATCACGCAATTTCTCATACTTTTCATCGTCGTACATTTGGCCAACAACTGCCTGCAAGTTACCTTTAAAAAGTCCATTTCCTAATGCAATAACGAATAAGGCACTAACAGAAACCCATAATTCAGAACCAGGAATAGCAATAATCAAATACCCGGCAAACATAATAACCTGCCCGATAAAAATCACAGATTTATATTTCTTAGTCCAATCGGCTATAATTCCGCCTATTAGGGCTAAAGCATAAATCGCATAATAAAACCAGGAATAATAACTACCTGCGGTGTCAGCATCCAGACCATAGCGGGCCTGAAGAAACATTACCAGAATAGCCATCATGGTGTAGAAGCCGAATCTTTCTCCCATATTGGTGAAGAAGGCAACTAAAAGTCCTTTAGGATGTCCTTTNNCATGCTGAATTGTATTCGCTTACGCGCCAAGTCAACTTCCAGTACTTTCACTTTAAGCTTCTGTCCGAGCTGTACAATTTGATTTGCATCGCTTACATACGTCTTGGCCATCTGGCTTTTGTGTACCAATCCGTCTTGATGAACGCCAACATCAACAAAAGCGCCAAAAGCAGTGATATTCGTTACAACTCCAGGCAATATCATTCCCGTTTTTAAATCAGAAATATGTTTTACGCTGGAATCAAATTCCCATACTTTAAAATCTTCTCTTGGGTCCAATCCCGGCTTTATCAATTCTTTCTTGATATCTTGAAGAGTGACCAATCCAATGGTGGGCGTTTGATATTTTTCGAGTGCAATGGTAGCCAGCAATTCTTTGTTTCCAATAAGTTTTTCGACCGATACGGTATAGTCCTTCGCAATTTTTTCTACAATGGAATAGGATTCCGGATGAACGGCACTGGCATCGAGCGGATTATTGCCGTTGTTGACACGCAAAAAACCGGCTGCTTGTTCAAATGCTTTTTCTCCAAAGCGTTTTACTTTAAGTAGTTCTTTTCTGTTCTTGAAAGCGCCATTTTCTTTTCTGTAATTCAAAATATTTTCGGCCAAAGTGGGACCAACGCCCGAAACGTAGGTCAACAATTGTTTGCTTGCTGTGTTTAAATCCACACCAACTGCGTTCACGCAACTCATCACTTCTTCGTCGAGGCTTTTGTTTAAGAGCGATTGATCTACATCGTGTTGATATTGGCCAACACCAATGGCTTTGGGTTCAATCTTTACCAATTCGGCAAGCGGATCGATGAGTCGGCGGCCAATGGAAATGGCTCCTCTAACTGTAATATCGTACTGTGGAAATTCTTCTCTCGCAATAGGCGAAGCGGAATAAACAGAAGCTCCATTTTCGTTGACCATAATTGATTTGACCGAACGCGAAAAATGAATTCGACGCACAAGCAGATCGGTTTCTCTGCCGGCTGTTCCATTTCCAATTGCAATCACATCCAATTTATACATATTTACCAATTGCTCAATTTTTGAAATGGATTGCTTCGTTTGGTTTTGGGGCGGATGTGGATAGATGGTTTCGTTGTGAAGCAAAGCGCCTGATTCGTCTAAACAAACCAGCTTGCAGCCCGTTCTGAATCCCGGATCAATAGCCAAAACGCGCTTTGCACGCATAGGCGATGCCATTAGCAATTGATGCAAGTTGCTGGAGAAAATCTGAATGGCTTGTATATCCGCTTTTTCTTTGGCCGTTTTGGTCAATTCATTTTCTAAGGAAGGTTTTAAAAGACGATTATAACTGTCTTTAATGGTCTTTTTGAGATAAGTGGCAGTTGTTGAATGCGATTTTATAAAATAATCTTCCAGAATTTGATTGGCTTTTTCACCATCAGGCTCAATATGAACTTTTAGAAATCCTTCATTCTGCCCTCTTAGAATGGCCAAAAGGCGATGCGAAGGAATACTTCGGATATTTTCGGCCCAGTCGAAATACATCTCAAATTTTTGGGCTTCTTCGGTTTTTGTTTTTATAACTTTTGAACTAATCTGTGCTTCTTTTTCAAATAGATAGCGCAAACGTTTTCGTATCGTAGCATTTTCGTTTATCCATTCAGCAGCAATATCCATAGCACCTTGAAGTGCTTCTTCTTCGGTGTTCACTTCTTTTTTTGGATTGATAAATTGCTTAGCTGCTTGTTCGATATTGGAATGATTTTGAGCCATCAACAGTTTGGCCAAAGGTTCTAATCCTTTGTCGATAGCGATTGTAGCACGTGTTTTTCGTTTTGGTTTGTAAGGAAGATAGATGTCTTCGAGCTCGCTGAGGCTTTGTGTGTGTTTTATTTTTTCTTCTAATTCGGCTGTTAGAAAATCATTTTCTCTTAAGCTTTCCAAAATACTTTGTTTCCGTTTTTCGAGCGTCGAAAATTGCTCAAACAAATCGCGGATTGCCTTGATCTGAACTTCGTCTAATTGCCCGGTGCGCTCTTTTCTGTAACGAGCTATAAATGGAATGGTGGCTCCTTCCTCCAAAAGAGAAAGTACATTTTCAATTTGCGAAGCTTGAATGTTTAGTTGGTGGCTAATTTTTGAAATCATTCGATGTATTTATTGTGGCTATGGATTTGAAAAAAAATGATGAAGCTTTAAAATTTGGGGTAAAATCAATTGCTGCCCATCGTTGTGAATGATAAAATCGGCAGCAGCTTCTTTTCTTTTGTCTGACCATTGATTTTTCATGCGTGCCGCCACTTCTGCTTTGTTCGAATTGTCACGTAGAAGGACTCTTTCTAAACGAATTTTTTTCGAGGCGGCCACTACGACAATTTTGTCAAATAAATCGGCAAAACCATTCTCAAAAAGAATGGCCGCTTCTTGAATTACATAAGGTTTTTCGCCATGTTGTAGGCACCATTTTTGAAAATCGAGGCGCAACTGTGGATGAATGAGCTTGTTCAGCTTGGCGAGTTCCGTTTTGCTGTTGAAAACAATTGCCGCTATTTTTTTGGTGTCAATAGTGTGTTGCGTATTGTTTTCAATTTCGCTTCCGTAAACAGCCAAAAGTTCTGGGCGAAGTCTGTCGCTATGTAAAATCTTTTTTGCTTCCAAATCGGCATAAAATACCGGAACACCTAAAGTTTCAAATGCTTTGCCGACGAGCGTTTTTCCGCTTCCAATATTTCCGGTCAGTCCTATTTTCAACATTATTTTAGAATAATGTATTCAGCTTCTGAGGGTTGAATGGTGCCGATAATAATATTTTCAGGTTGTTTGCTTAATTTTAGATGAAGTTTGCCTGTTTGAATGGAGTCGGGAAGGGCTTCAAGTAAGAAGTCGCTAAGCTGAATTTTTGAATAATCTTTTAGTGCAACTTGGTAGGTAACGGTGGCTTCGGAGGGAAATACCTTGTAGCGCATTCCTGCTTTCAGCTTCGGAAATATAGGCAGTTTTAGTTTGCTTTCTGTAAATTCTTCAATAGCGATTTTCATTCTAATTTTCTCTTTTTCAAAAGTTAGTTCTTTCGCATGTTTGGCTAAATATACATTCGTGTCGATGCTATGATCTAGGTTTACAAATGATAATTTTTCGGTTCCTATTTTTTGAATGGTTTCCAATGCTGTGGGTGTTCCAAATACGCGAATGCTGTCGGGCACAACCTGAAATGGGCGGTATTGTTTATAACGAGGACTTAACGATAAATCGATATTTAACTCCACTTTTATTTTCTTTGAAGCCAAGGATTCGAAATAAATAAAAAGACTGTCGGGGCGAACACTCACAAATATTTCTGTGGTTTGAAGAGTTTCTGAAATCGCAAAGGCCAAGGTAGAAGACAAAAGGTAATAGGTTTTAATTCCGTTTTTGGTGGAAAGATACTTTGCGTTCGAGAAATCCACTTCGAGCCATTTGGTTTCGCCTGTAATAAGTTCGCTGAGTGCATTAAAACCATTCATATTGGTTCGGACATGAATGATCGAATCAGAATTGTTTAGAAGAACTTTATCCACTGGAAGGTTTTGATAATGAATAAGCAGTTGGCGGTCTGTTTGGAAATCGCCAGTGAGTTTAATCAACAGCCAAAGTCCGCTTGCAATGATTAAAGAAATAATAAATGTGATAGTGCGATCATTTGACAAAATATTCTTCATACGCTATTTCAAAATTTCTTATTAAAATCCTTCTCTTTTTTTGGTCGATACGGTGTCGTTTGGGGTGTAAAGATAAAAAAAAGCTTTCTGTGTTAGCAGTATTCCGCAACACAAAAAGCTTTTTATGCTTTCAGAAAAAAATTAGCGCGTTTGGCCAACCACTGTTCCTTCGGGCACTAGGGCGCTTTTTTCTATTTTCAACCGCCCTTGACCTTCTGTTTCAATAATTACTGTAGTTTCTTCGATGGTCAATATTTTCCCATGAATACCGCCTAAAGTGATAATTTTATCTCCCTTTTTCAACTCTTCACGGAATTTACGTTGTTCTTTGCTTTTTTTCATCTGTGGCCGAATAAAAAAGAAATAGAAAACCACAATGAGAAGGATCAAAGGTAAAAAGGACATCAAACTGTTTTGCTCTTGACCGGCTGGAGGGGTCATTAAAAAAATGGATAATAGATTCATTTGTATCAGATTAGATTAAAATTAATATTATATTTTATTGTTTTTCGATTACTTGAGCATACACATTCAAAATTGTTAGCGCAGGATCGGTATTGGAACGAATTGTAATTTGTTTATGCTGCATTCCTGTCCGGCGTGAGCTGTCGAAAGTAATTTGAATTTTTCCCGATTTGCCCGGCTTGATTGGATCGCGTGGATATTCCGAAGCCGTGCAACCGCAACTTGTTCCTACACTCAATAATTTCAAATCGGCCGTGCCTTTGTTTTCGAATTGAAAAGCATAAGTTACTTTTTCGCCTTCTACAACAGTTCCAAAATCATGCTCTACTTTTTGAAAAACCAATGTAGCAACGCCATTTTGCACTGCTTCCTGATCTGGCTTCTTGTTGTTCTGATTGGTACACGAAGCAAGCGACAAAAGAATTACGAATAAGAAAAAAGCGAATCCTAATTTTTTCATTGGTGCTAAAATTTGTTGCAAAAATAACAAAAACTGCAAGTCTAGGCTTTTATTTTAGTATTCTTAACAAAGTAGAAAATGTTGGACTGTTATTTTTTCAATTTCCAATTTCTTAAATGATCAAAAAACGCCTCTCGTTTGTCTTCGTCGCCTTTTTTTGCTTTAGAATAATTCCATACTTGATTTCTGCTTTTTAGTATTTTTGCTTTTTCAAGAAAGAGATCATGCGCATTTATTTGATTGGTTATATGGGTTCTGGAAAAAGCAGTGTAGGCAAAAAGCTTGCTGCACGTATGGGTTTTTCTTTTATTGATATCGATCAGCACATCGAAATGGAACAAAACCTTCGAATAAGCGAACTTTTTAAGCAAAAAGGAGAAGCCGTTTTTCGCCAGTTGGAACACAAAGCAATTTTAGAAACATTTTCTCACGACAATTGTGTTGTCTCAACAGGAGGAGGAGCTCCCGTTTTTTTTGACAATATGAAGCAAATGCAAAAATTCGGATTGACTATTTACCTAAAAGCCGAAGCCGCTGTTTTGGCCAGTCGCTTACAAACGAGTCTGTTTTCGCGTCCCTTGCTGGCCGATTTGAAGTCGGAAGAATTGGTCGATTTTATGCAAAACCAAATCAACGAACGAGCCGCTTTTTACGAACAAGCTCATTTGCACATCGAAGCGAAAGATTTAACTCCGGCCCTTTTGCACGAAAGAATTTTGCTTTGGTTATCAACGGCTTAACCGTTATTGAAAAGCGGATCATTACATTTTAGAAAATATCGAAAACCATTCACAATAAAGAAGAAAAATATGACAATACTTATTTTGACCTTTGGGTTTTTATTTGGCGGAATATTGCAATACGCCAATCTGAACAAATTTAACACAATTAGCGGTTTAGCCCTCGCTAAAGACTTTGCAGTGGCCAAAGCAATATTGATAACTATTGGTGTTGGAGCTATTTTATTGAATATTGAGGTTGGATTGGGCTTTGCTTCTTTTCACACGAAGCCGCTTATTTTGGGCGGAATAATTCTAGGGGGAATCATTTTTGGAGCAGGCATGGCCATTTTAGGTTATTGCCCAGGAACCGTTCCTGTATCGGCCGGAGAAGGGTCATTAGATGCATTAATAGGTATTATCGGCGGCCTATTTGGAGGAGTTTTATACACGATTTTTCTTCCTTCATTTCAGGGATTATTAGGTCCCGATTTAGGAAATATTACTTTAAGAACAATGTTCGCCGATAATTATTTGTTCTATTTTTTGGTTTTTATCATCGGCGGTGCATTTACTGCTTTCTCCTTTGTAATACATAAAAAAGAAAAAGCGAATAACTTCAAATGGCTTGTTTCCGGAATAGCATTAGCCGTTTTGAATGCTATCATTTTTTTAACAGAGGTTTTCGATCGACCAATAGGTGCATCAACAAGCTATCCATATGCAATTGATCTTCTTACAGGTATAACCAACAATGATTATTTTTCAAAAATAAAAGTTCCAGGGAATTGGGAATTGATATTTTTATTGGGGGCTTTCCTATCAGGCTTCGTATTTTCGCTCATTCGTAAAGATTTTAAATTAAAATTAATATACAGCAATTGGGCGGAGCGCGAAGGCAATTCTAAAACGAAAAGAATCATTTGGGCTTTCATCGGAGGATTTTTAATTATTATAGGTGCTAGAATGGCAGGCGGTTGCACAAGTGGACACATCATCTCGGGAGGAATGCAATTTGCCGTAAGCAGTTACATATTTGCAATCTTCGTATTTGCAAGTTTGATGATTACAGGCCGATTATTTTATAGATTAAAATAAACAGCTAACTACCTAAAAGCCGAGGCTATTAGGGCCAGTCGCTTGCAAACGAGTCTGTTTTCGCGTCCCTTGCTGGCCGATTTGAAGTCGGAAGAATTGGTCGATTTTATGCAAAACCAAATCAACGAACGAGCCGCTTTTTACGAACAAGCTCAATGGCACATCGAAGCGAAAGATTTGACTCCGGCCCTTTTGCACGAAAGAATTTTGCTTTGGTTAGCAGGTTATTCTCTTTAAATCAATTCCAATAATACTATATTTTCGACATGATGCGTTTGAGGAAACATATCGAGCGGTTGCACTTTGCTCACTTTGTATTTTGATTTTAGTAAATCGATGTCGCGCACTTGCGTGGCCGGATTGCAACTGATGTACACAATTTTTTCGGCTTCCATTTTTAGTAATTGCTCAATCACTTTTTCGTGCATGCCGGCTCGGGGAGGATCCGTAATGATTACATCGGCTTTGCCATTTTCCTGAACAAATTCGGCTGTTAGAACCTTTATCATATCGCCCGCAAAAAAGAGCGTATTGTCAATTGCATTGATTTCGGAATTTATTTTGGCATCGTCAATGGCTTCTTTTACATATTCAATTCCTATTACTTTTCTTGCTTTATGGGCGATAAAATTGGCAATAGTACCTGTTCCGGTATATAAATCGTAAACGATTTCATTTCCACTCAACTGTGCAAAATCTCTTGCAATTTTGTACATTTTAAAAGCTTGTTCCGAGTTGGTTTGGTAAAACGATATGGGGCCAATCTTAAATTGAATGTCTTCCATTCGTTCCATAATGTAGGGATTTCCTTTGAAAAGCACTACACTCATTCCGTTTATTGTGTCGTTCAGATTCGTGTTGATCACATACATCAATGAAGTGATTTGCGGAAATTGCGCGGAAAGGTGATTCAGGATTTTGTCTAAAAATTCAGCTTCGTCGAAGCCAACAACAACAATTACCATCAAGTCTCCAGTCGAAGCCGTACGAATAATCAAATTGCGCAAATAACCTTCTTGTCGGCGTGCGCTATAGAAACTGATTTTGTTTTGGATAGCAAAATCGCGAATGCTCAATCGGATTGCATTGGAAGGTTCTTGCTGCAAATAACAATTTTCTATATTCAATATTCTATCGAACATTTTTGGAAGATGAAATCCAACTCCATCCATATTTTGTTCGGCAAAATCAAGACTTTTGTCATAATCGGTCAGCCATTTCCGATTCGAAAAGGTGAATTCTAGTTTGTTTCGGTAGAAAAAGATTTTATCGGAAGGAAGGATGGGGGCGTGTTCAGGGAATTCGAAATTCCCCAAATGTTGAAAGTTTTCAAGTACTTGCTTTTGCTTGGCTTCCAACTGCACTTGATAATCTATCATTTGCCATTTACAGCCACCACATTGACCAAAATGTTCGCATTTTGGTTCAATCCGTAAATCGGATTTTTTATGAAATCGAATGGCATTGCCTTCGGCAAAAGCCGATCGTGAGCGTGTTAGCTGAATATCAACGATATCGCCCGGCACTGTCAGCGGAACAAATACAACCTTTTCGTTCACTTTGCCCAGCGATTTTCCTTCGGCGGCAAAACTAATCATTTCAACATGTTCCAAGATTGGCAATTCCTTATTTCTATCGTTTCTTCTTTTTCTCATAGACTTAGATGCTCCTGTCTTAAAATTGAGGAGTTTTTTGGTTTGGATACTGAATTAATTTGAATGTTAAACATACTCTTTTGCAATGGTTTCGCCCCGAATGATCCTTAATCCGTTGAATGCAAGTGCGCGCATTTCGTCTTCGCCGGGATAAATATGGATGGGCGCCATTTTATAAACGCGCTGCGATATTTGATTGACAAACCATTTGCTGTGTGCTACCCCGCCCGTAATTAAGATTCCATCCACTTCGCCATTCAGAACGGCAAACATGGCACCAATTTCTTTGGCTACTTGATACGCCATGGCAGCAAATATATTTTTTGCTTCTAAATCGCCGTTTTGGGCGCGTTGCTCCACTTCATAAGCACTATTAGTTCCTAAATAGGCCACTAAGCCTCCTGCGCCTTTATTCATTTTTAGCATTTCGGCTTCGGTGTATTTTCCGCTGAAACAAAGTCGGATTAAAGCGCCAACGGGCAAAGTTCCGGTTCTTTCGGGCGAAAACGGTCCGTCGCCATCCAAGCCTTGGTTTACATCAACCACTCTTCCTTTTTTATGTGCGCCCACAGTGATTCCGCCGCCCAAATGAACGACAATTAGATTCATATCCTCGTATTTCTGCATGAGCGATTTGGCATGTTGCCGCGCCACTGCTTTTTGATTCAAGGCGTGAAATATCGACATGCGAGGAAGCAGCGGATGGCCGGAATAGCGAGCTATATCGTCCAGCTCGTCCACAACAACCGGATTGGCAATATACGCTTTTGAATTTGGAATCAATTTGGCTAAATCGGCAGCAATCAATCCGCCTAAATTGCTGGCGTGTTCAGCGCCAAGCGGACTGTTGATTAAGTCTTGTTTCATCTTTTCGTTTACCAAGTAAACGCCCGATTCAATGGGTTTTACTAAGCCGCCACGGCCAACAATGGCACGAACCAGATCGAGTCTGATTTCTGCATCTTGCAAGACTTTATAAATAATATTTTTTCTGTATTCAAATTGGTCTGTAATCTTCTCGAAAGGAGCAAGATCTTCGGCCGAATGCGTAATGTTTTTAATCAAAACGGGGGTTTCGTTTTCGTACACAGCAATTTTTGTTGAGGTTGATCCCGGATTGATGGCAATAATACGTATTCCGTCGCTTAATTTCATGGGTGGTTTTTTCTTTTAAATTTAAGCTTGCATAGCCGCCAAAGCAATGCTGTATAATTTTGTTTGAACGCTATCGCCTCGTGACGAAAGAACAGCCGGAACACGAGCTCCAAGTACAATGGCTCCAATAAGTCCGGCCGCTAATTTTGTATTGGTTTTGTAAAAAACATTTCCGCTTTCTATGTTTGGAAATACCAAACAATCGGCATCACCAGCAACTGAACCACTCAATTTTTTTATTTGTGCACTTTCCTTGTCAATGGCAACATCGAGCGCCAAAGGTCCATCAATAAATGCATTATCGAATTGTCCGCGATCGCCCATTTTGGACAAAATGGCGGCATCTAGTGTGGCTTGCATTTTGAGCGAAATTTGTTCAGAAGCAGCCAAAACGGCCACTTTTGGAATTTTTATGCCCAAAGAATGAGCCGTTTTGATCAGATAATTGGTGATGGCTATTTTTTCACTCAAGTCGGGCAACGGAAGAATGGCCACATCGCCAAAGATGAGAAGCTTGTGATAGGCAGGACTTTCCAAAACTGTTACATGGCTCAGAATAGATTTGCCCTGAACCAATCCGCTTTCTTTGTTCAACAAAGCCCGCATAAATTGATCCGTGCTTACCAAGCCTTTCATTATAAAGTCGCCTTTTCCTTCGTTTATCAACATACATGCTTTGTGTGCCGCTTGTTGTGGTTTCGATTCCTGCACCATTTCAAATTTAGAACTGTCCAAATTTTCAGCTTTACAAATTTGTTTCATAGTTGCGATGTCGCCTACCAAAGTAGCTTCCACAATACCCAAATCGATGGCTTTGTTTACCGCTTCAATTGTATGAGCATCGTTGGCAAAAGCAGCCACTAATCTTCTTTTTGGTTTGTTTTTTAATTCAGCGAATAACTGATCTAATTTTGTGATGCTCATCGTGTTTTCTTTCCAAAGTTTGTACAAAAGTACTTAAAAATGCTCGATTTAAATCAACAGCGGATGTCTATTTTGAATAAAAATTTATCATTTTTACAATGGCTTCAGCGCATGCTTCGCAAAAAACGTCTCCATCAAAGCTTTTCATCAAACAGTCTTTTTTAGGTCGATAAATGCCTTTTGCTGAATATCCTCCTCCTTCGAAAACGCCCATATTTTTTTCATAGATGACCGAGTCGGGAGTGGGGATTGGAACGTTTTTCAAAATCAGATGCCCCCATTTAGAGTCAAAATTTTTCAATGTTGTAATGTTTGGTTCCCAAGGTTCTATTTCAAGATTGTAGAAATCGTTGTAGGACGTTGAACTGTCGTAATATTCATCGCCCAGCCCGGCAAATCCGTGCCCTAATTCATGAATAAATATTTTTCCCGCTTTTTGATTGGAGTTTACGCTCACATTGTAATGATTCAAGATAGCGCCTCCGCCGTATTTTTCGGTATTAACCAGAATATAAATTTGATCGTAAGGCACATTTGCAGCCACATCGCGGACGGCCTTATTCTCTGTTGTCATGCAGTAGCGTTCGCTGTCGAAGGTGTAGAAACTGGTTCCTAAGAGTGTATTTCGCCAACTATTTTCTTTCGGAATATCGGAGCCGGATTCTTCTGATGGAGCCAAAACGCCAGAGATATTGAAACGTTTTTTGTGTTCTGAGTAAGGGGAATAATCGAATAATACCTTGGCAAATTTATCGCAGTCGCGAATAAATAAATCCATTTCTTCTTTTGTATAGCCCTCAGGAAGAATTACAATATCTACTTTATTTTCCGGTTCGCCCTGAACAAGAGCTTGATAAACAGGATATTCTTTTTTTAATCCATGTTTAATAAAATAATCTTTTGGATCTATTTCAAATTCAATCTTGTTTTGTAATTCTCCTTGCCAGTTGCGCGAATATAGTTTGATGAAGACTGCATTTTTCGGCATCGGAAAGAGGATTGTTTCTTCAAAACTCTTCGAAACGTTTTGGGCTTCGATTGTTGTTTGCCATTCGGCAAATAAACTGGAATAGCCTCTTGAATAAATCAATGTTCCTGTTGCTTTGTCGTAAACCTCAAAAAAATATTTTCCATATTTGAATGTGTCAATCAGCTTTGTTTTTGAACCGCCCCAATAGGGTTCGGCAATCCATTCGTCCAAATAATAAAATTCTTCGGTTGCGTTTCCGGCATGTGTATAATCGAGCCGCAGCGATCCGTTTGAGAAAAAAAGATCGAATTGGCCAAAGGCGAATAAAGTGCTAAGGAAAAGGAAGGTGAAAAGTCCGGCTTTTTTCATTTTTTTTGAAATGGTTTTTGTGTTTCTAAGAGTCTGAATTACAAATATAAATAAATCTAAATTTGGTTTTTGAATTATTCGGTATCGAGTCTTTTTTTAAGCATAAACAAGGCTGCCAGAGCAGCACGACGAATATTTCTTTCGCGATTTTCGCCAAAATGAAATTTCTGAGCGTAAACGCCATTTGCGTCGGCCAAGGCAATCCATGTAGTCCCAACGGGTTTTTCTTCTGTTCCGCCATCGGGACCTGCAATGCCGCTTGTGGCTAGCGCAAAATCGGTTCCGAATTTTTTGCGTGCAGCACTAGCCATTTGTTTTACAACACCTTCGCTTACAGCTCCTTCTCTTTGAATTGTTTCGGGCGAAATGCCCAAAATAGTTTCTTTTATTTCATTGGAGTAAACAATGGCCGATCCTTTATAATAAGCCGAACTCCCGGCTATGCTGGTGATCAAATGAGCAATATATCCGCCCGTACAACTTTCGGCGGTCGAAATGCTTTTGTTTTTTTCTTTCAGGCTTTTTCCAACCGCTTCTTCCAACAAAATGTCTTCGAAAGCAAATATATATTCACCTATCAAATCAGCTAATTTCGAAACCAAATCAGCGATTGCTTTTTCGCATTTTTTCTTGTCGTCGCCGAAAGCCGAAAGACGCAAACGAACAATGCCGGGTTGTGGCAGATATGCCAATTTGATGTTTGTTGGCAAATTGTCTTCCCATTCTTCAATCTTTTTTGCCAAAAAAGATTCGCCAACGCCTTGTGTTACAATTGTTTTGTGAATGATAACTGAAGTGTCGAATTTGTTGAGCAAGCGAGGAATTACTTCTTTTTCCATCATCGGTTTCATTTCGAATGGAACGCCCGGCATCGAAACCAGCACTTTTCCATCTTTTTCGAACCACATTCCCGAAGCCGTTCCATTGATGTTGGAAAGAGCTAAACAGTTTTCGGGCAAATCGGCCTGCGCTTTGTGAACGGGCGAAACCGCATAATTTCTCAAACGGAAAAGTGCCTGAATTCGCAAAAAAGCATCTTCGTTAAATACCAATTTGGTGTCGAAGTACTCACAAAGAGTATGTTTGGTAATGTCGTCTTTGGTGGGACCTAGTCCTCCTGTTAGCAGAACGATGTCGGCCGAAAGAAAAGCAGCATCAATGGCTTGGATGATAGCCGTTTTATCGTCGGCGATGGCTTTTATCTGTTTAACCCGAATTCCATTCCGATTTAATAGTTCGCCAATCCAGGATGCATTTGTGTTGATAACTTGCCCAATGAGCAATTCGTCGCCTATACTTATTATTTCTGCATTCATAATTTACGTAATAGAAAATTTGTATTTTCGCGTATTGTCAAATCGGTTGAAAATTTACCGTAGCTATTTGGCTTTTGAGAAGCACATCTAAGTTTACGAAAAATCAGCATAGGTTTGACATTTTAATTTTCTGACAAAATTAAACTAAATTTGATTTAGGATATGAATAGAATTGCCGAATCCGAATTGATATTGAATCCTGATGGGAGTATATATCATCTAAAATTAAAACCCGAAAATATTGCCGACGATATTATTGTTGTGGGCGATCCGGGTCGTGTTCCAACAATTTCCGCTTATTTTGATAAGCTGGAATTTAAACAAAGTAACCGCGAAATAGTTACACATACCGGATATATTGGGAACAAACGTATCACGGTTTTATCAACAGGAATGGGAACTGATAATTTAGATATCGTAATCAACGAATTGGATGCGATTGTGAACATCGATTTGGAGAAACGTATTCCTAAACTCGAACACAAAGCATTGAATATTATTCGCTTGGGAACATCGGGAGCGATGCAAGAAGATATTCCGGTTGGAACTTATGTCATGTCGTCGCATGGAATTGGCTTAGATGGATTGTTGCGTTTTTATGCTGCAGGAAATGAAGTTGAAGACACAGAACTTACGCACGCTTTTTTGACCGAAACAAATTGGCCGGCCGATTTGCCAAAAGCATACATTGTTTCAGGAAGCGCCAGTCTGATGGAAAAAATGAAAAAAGGATATGTAAGCGGTATGACGGCTACAGCACCCGGATTTTTTGGTCCTCAAGGTCGCGTTTTACGCTTGCCATTGGCCTATCCCGATTTGAACGATCGGATTTCAGCTTTTTCGTATCAGGGTTTGCGAATAACGAATTTCGAAATGGAAACTTCTGCGCTTTATGGATTGAGCAAGGCTTTGGGTCACAATGCGATGACAGTATGCGCTATTATTGCCAATCGTTTGCGAAAAGAATACGCCAAAGACTATAAGCCGAGTGTAACCGCTTTGATTGAAGATTTGCTGGAAAAATTGGCACATTAATTTTTAATTCGTACTTGATTTTGATTCGATTTTTTGTTATCATTGTAGTAATCAATTGCTTTTAACAAATAAAAATTAATGCGATGAAAAACAGATTTTTTTTATTGAGTACAATTGTCTTCATTTTATTTGCATTCGTATCTTGTGATAAAACTACCGACGATGCTGAAGACACACTTTATGTAAAGTTTATCAACGACGCCAGTTCGGAGTTTACAATTCTTTCCATCGAATTGCGGTCGAGAGGAATTTCCAATGAACTGAATCAACCAATTGGTGAATGGGGTAGCAATATTTTATCGGCCGGACAAACTTTGGCGCCCGGGGCTTCAACATTTTTTACATTGGATATTCCTAATTTGAATTGGAGCGAATATCGGATTAGGGTAAATGACGGCAATGGAAATTCGATTTTAGTTGAGATCAACGAAAATGCCGGCGTTGACAGTCCGCCACAAATTACCCATTGGGGAAGTATGGATAGAACGGTGAGTGTAATCGTTAAATACAACGCTACTTACAATCTCTATTACATCAATGGCTGGAGCGATTATGCCGGACTATATAAATAAGAGTTGGTTTTTTTGAGAAACTAATTGTTTGGAATGTTATCCGGAATATAGTAGTTCAACATCGATTCGATCATTTGGTTGTAAGTATCCCCAATCTCACTATAGCCTTTGATGCTTCGGCTAAGTTTGAAAATATTTGGCAAACTATCTTCATGAAGGAATTTAAATCTTGCATTTCTAAAACCTTGCATTCCTTTTTTTGAGTTTACGAATAGTAAGTAATCGACAACCGATTCGGTGGTGCTTACATACGATTTTACTATAAAGCCGCCATTTTCATTTTTTTTAGAATTGATTCCACAACCCGGTTTATAGCAAAGAATTCCAAAATACGCATTTCCTTCGGTAGAAAAACGAGATTTGCCCCAGCCCGATTCGATAGCTGCTTGCGCCAAAGCGATTCGAACAGGAACCACATCAACACGTTTCAACAATTCATTCAGATTTGATAAAATCGTTTCTGTGTCTTTTTTTAGATCAACAAAGTTCGACTTATCGCGGTATTTTGTATCCAGATCGTTTAGCCATTTTTTTTCTTGCAATGGAACTTTCTCTCCCAAACGAAGGCTCTCCATTATTTTGATTAAATGTTCTCGCTCATTTAGTACTTCTCTGTTCGCTTCTTGAATTACCGGAATTAGTCCTTGAATAAAAACCTTGTGTCCATCAGGCATATTTGATTTTCCTTCAAAAAGATCTGTTTTCAAATGCGAGTTAATAAACTCTATATCAGGATAGTGAATGTATTTTGGTATAAAAATAAGTAAGCAAGTGAGCAAGCCAATACGTAGCAAAGATTTTAAGAATGGTCTAGTCATACATTTGGATTCGGTTCCTAATTCATCTTGAAATAGCGATATCTGTGGGCGGTAAAATTAACAATTCTAGTTTAATAAGTTTTGTTTTTTTTTGATTGGATACTCGTATTCAGCTCTAAATTTGTATCCGATGCAAAACAGAACAATGAAACCGAACGAAGCTATTTCGATAGAACTAAAAGCACTTGTAAGGCTACTTGACGATCCGGATATGTCTGTTTACAATCAGATAGAAGAACGGATATTAAGTTTTGGTGAAGCCGCTATCGATCTATTGGACGAATTTGGCTCGGCTTGTTCCGACCTAGAATTGAGCAGCCGAGTGGAGACTTTGATCAAATCTATTCGATTTCAGTCGGTCTATTCCAAATTGGTGGATTGGAAAAACAACGAACATTCAAGTATATTCGAGGCTGCATTGGCTATTTCGGCTATGCATTATCCAAAAATGGATGTGATTGCATTACGTCAGGAAATGGATAGAATCACAAGAGACGTCTGGTTAGAAATGAATGAGGAGCTTACTCCATTGGAAAAAGTGCAAATCCTGAATCATATTTTCTTTGAGATTTATTCGTTTTACGGAAACAAAGGAAACCTTTCTTCGCCACAGAATTCGCTCATCAAAGATGTGATGGAAAGTAAAAAAGGGAATTCGGTGAGTATGAGTATTCTTTATCTCGAAATTGCACGCCGTTTGAATATGCCTATTTTTGGAGTTGATCTGCCTCAGAATTTTGTGCTTGCTTATATAAATAACGAAAGTATTCTTTCGGCAAAGCATCGCGTTCTGTTTTATATCAATCCGTTCAATCAAGGAATTATTTTCACCAAAAAAGACATCGATGCATTTTTGAAGCAAATCAACGAAAAATCGCGCGATTCCTATTTTCAGATTTGCGATAACCGTACCATTGTAAAACGGCTGCTTCACGAGCTTACCGACAGTTTTTTTGCTTTGGGCGAAAACGAAGAAGCGGAATCGTATCAAAAGCTGGCCAAGGCAATTGAATAAGCGGGTTTATTTCGCTCAATCTACACAATCAAATTTTGAAATTGCTATTTATTCGTCCACATTGTATTGAGTGAGGAGCAATCGGCTATTCAGTTCAAAAGCCATTAAATTTCCAAAACCAGCCTTTTTTGTCATATAAACACCATTGTCCAGATCGATAAAAAGATGATTTTCGGTATTGATACAATGATGAATGTATTCCAAATCGACAGGAGTATGTCCGTGAATAAGTTGTCGATATCCAATTTTTGATGGAATTATTTCAAATTCTTTGGACCAAAGAAGGGCTAGTTTGTCGGCAAAGATGTCTTCGTTTTTGAAGTTCAGGCCGGCATGAACAAGCACATAATCTTTAAACTCTAAATAATACTCGAGTTTCGACATCCAATCAATGTATTTTTGAGGTATCCTTTCGATGTTTCGCGTTCCAAAACTTTTTAAAGTTTCTTTTCCTCCAAACTCCAGCCAGTCGTTCTTGATTTTGTTTTTCGAAAAACGATTAAAAATTCCTTTCGATGATTTTGAATACGCTAAGCTATTGAGTAGAAACTCTTCATGATTTCCCAAAAGGCAGTTCATTTTCTGGCCTTTTTCTTTCAGGCTCATCAGGTAATCCAATACGCCTTTCGAATTGGGTCCGCGATCAATGTAATCGCCCAGAAAAATAAGGTGATCGGTCTTTGAAGGTCTTATCTGATCTATTAGGGCTTCTAATGTTTTGGAATAGCCATGTATGTCAGGAATTACCCAGCGTTTTTGTGTCATTTTAAAGGAAATTCTTAGTCGGCTAAAATACAATATATTTCTTTCTGGGTTTTCGAAAAATTACGACTTCCGTTTCTATAACGACAATAAATTACTAATTTTGTACCCATGTTTTACTTGATTCGGAACCCATTTGTTTTTCGGCAAATTTACAGAAAATCTTTGCGCTGGAAAGTGTATGCATCTCAAAATGAAGTTTTCTTAACTTTCGACGATGGGCCAACGCCCGAATTGACGCAGTCTATTTTGGCTATCCTGAAGGATTATGATGCAAAAGCAACCTTTTTTTGTGTGGGCGAAAATGTAAAAAAGCATCCAGAACTTTTTCGGCAAATTTTGGATGAAGGGCATACCGTTGGAAATCATAGTTTTAATCATTTGAACGCCTGGGAATCCGAAGAGGATTATTTTCTTGAAAATGTTGAAAAAGCGGCGGAGCTTATTCCATCCAAATTGTTTCGTCCTCCCTATGGAAAAATCACGCCAAATCTTATCGAAAAGCTAAAACAGAAATATAAAATTGTTATGTGGACGGTTTTAAGTGGCGATTTTGATGCAGATGTGAATGCCAAGAAATGTTTCGAAAATGCTACACGAAAAACCAAATCGGGCGATATCATCGTGTTTCACGACAATGTGAAAGCAAAAGAAAATGTCTTGGAAGCACTGCCAAAAACCTTGGCGTATTTTGCTGAAAAAGGAATTATGGTGAACGCTCTGCCCAAAAAATCGTTCTACCTTAAATCAAAAGATTATACCTAAACCGTTTGTCCAATTTCATTTCGATGCATAAGCTATCGAAATCTAATTTACCTTTGTCGTCTAAATAGAGATTGTATGCTATCCAAACGAATTTTTAATCTCCTTTTTTCACTTCTCATTCTGATTGTCATTGTGGTGTCGTGTGCCAATCCCGTAGCACCTGTAGGAGGCATTAAAGACGAAATACCACCTCGTTTTTTGGGCAGCAATCCTGTTAACAAGGCACGTAATTTTTCGTCACGCGGAATATACCTGAGCTTCGACGAATTTCTTGTTTTGAAAGATTTGAACAAGCAAATGCTGATTTCGCCTCCAATGAAAAATAAATTGGATGTAAAAACCAAAGGCAAGGGAGTGAGTATTCGAATCGATGACAAAGAAATATTGGCAGAAAACACCACTTACACACTTTATTTTGGCGATGCCATCACCGATTTACACGAAAACAATCCCTATTCAAATTTTCAATATGTTTTTGCCACCGGATCGGAAATCGACAGTTTGAGTATTCGCGGCAAAGTAGTGAGTGGCCAGTATTTGCAACCAGAAGAAGAGATATATGTTTGTTTGTATATCGATAATAATGACACCCTATCACTCGCCCAATTGCCGCAAAATGTTCGTCCTTATTACATTGCCAAAACCAATCCAAAAGGCTATTTTGAACTCAACAATATACGAAATCAAGCCTATTTAATTTTTGCTGTACGCGATGCCAATTCGAATTATATAAACGATATTCCTACTGAACAAATTGCTTTTGCCAATGAGCTGATTTTGCCCGAAGAAGTGTTTGACTTCATACCTGACTCTTTTGCCATTGATACATCAAACAAGCATTTGATGGATAGTCTATGGAAAAATCACGCTGTACAGCTTACAAAGAAAACCCATACACTCCTGCTTTTTGAACCACAAGATTCTGTGGCTAAGATTAGCAAAAGCGAGCTTTTAGATGGAAATAGAATGCACTTTGAATTTAAATATCCACTCACATCAAAGGTAAATATCAGCGTCCTTAGCCCCAAAAATAAAGAAAATGAATCGCTCTTTCTCGAAGAATATTCATCGCAGCGCGATACGCTGGATTTGTGGTTTTACAAACCTTTGTTCGATACAGTTTCGTTGCTTTTTCAAATGGATACTTTGAGAACGGATACGATGAATATAATATTCAAAGCGCCTACAAATCAGGCCGCAACCGCGAATAAAAAGGGGAAGCCAAATGTTCAGCAATCGAAAGAAAAGCCCAATTATATTGCTTATTCGAACAATTTCAGTCCCTCGTTTCCGTTTTTTTCAAAAGGGAAAATTGTATTTAAAACGCCTGTCAAGACAGCTAATTTTGATAATTGTACGCTTCTGGAAGAGAACAAACCAGTTAAATTTAATATTCAATTTCTGGATAGTGCAAAACGGAAGCTGGAAATAGATTATCCTTGGAAAGAAGACAAAAACTATCGGTTTGAAATTCCAGATCAAGCCATTACCGATATTTATAATTTTAAAAACGACAGCATCGTTTTTAATTTTAAAACCACTACTGCAAGCAATTACGGCGAAATAAAATTGCTTTTACAGCTCCCAAAAGAAACAAATTCTACTTGGATAATTCAGCTATTTAAAGGTGCCGAAGACAAAGAAAAAGTGATAATCCAATTCACAGCCACGGAAAGTCAAGCCCTTGTTTTCAAAAATTTGGCTAGTGATAAATACCGAATTAAAGTAATAGAGGATTTAAACCACGATGGGCGCTGGACCAATGGAGACTATGCAAAAAAGCAACTCCCCGAAAAGGTTTTCTATTATGCGCCCACCATTGAAATAAAAGCCGGATGGAAAGTAGAAGAGGCTTGGCTGATAAAATACGATGTTCAGGAAAATCTAAGTTTTAATAAGCAAACTAAAAAAGAGGGCAAGTAGCCCTCTTTTTTTCCTTCCTTGTTTTCATTCAATCGTTAATCTTCATTACAACGATTAATACATTGAATTATTTCGGTTAAAGTAGTACTTTTTAACGAATAGTAAATCTTTTTTCCTTCTCTTTTGGCAATAAGAACTTTATTGTTTTTTAGAATATTCAGATGATGAGAAGCTGCGGCTTGCTCTATTTTTAAATTGTTGTAGATTTCGGTCACACTCAATCGCCGGTTTTGGTCGAGCATATCTATGATAGCAATACGCATTGGGTGAGCAATGGCTCTTAGTTTGCCTGCTGCAAACTCTAATTTTTCAATACTTAATGTTAAATCTTCCATAGTATTTTTTTAATTGTGTGACAATGGCATGAAACGAAGTTCGACAAAATTAAATATTTAGTTATGTAATAAAAATAAATATATGAATAAGTGACTAATTTATATCTATTCTAATTAATTTCTTCGAATAAGGATGTAAAAGAAAAACTATTCCCATCGAAAAGGCCTTTGTCACTCAGTTTTAATTCAGGAATCACCAACAAAGCCATAAACGAAAGAGTCATAAATGGAGCAGCTAAATTTCCTCCCAGCGATTTAGCTTTTTTATCGAGAACGTTGTAAGCTTTTGCTACCTCAAATCCATCGGCATTCGACATAATTCCACCCACGGGCAATGGAAGTACTTTTTTTTCTACTCCATCAACCCAACTAACGCCACCGTTTTCCTGAATTACCAAATTAATTGCATGAAGTAATTCGGTATCGGAGGTGCCCACCGCTATGATGTTGTGGCTGTCGTGCGCCACGCTGGAGGCGATAGCTCCTTTTTTAAATCCAAAACCGCGGATAAATCCAATAGCGGGTTTTGAATATTGATACCTGTTCAATACAATCATTTTTAAAATATCTTTTTCGAGATGGCTGATTACATTGTTCTCCAAAACCAAAGGCGTTTCCAAGATTGAACGTGTAATCAATTGTCCATCAATAGCTTCAATTACTTTCAGCTTTCCGTTTTCGGGTTTTACTCTCAAATCTGCGAGTGATAATTCTTTTGCGTGGAACAGGTTTGGGCAATTTTCTTTCACCGAATTGATGCGTGTTTGGCCATTTTCGGCAATCAGTTGTCCCCGAACAAAAGTTTTGATCACATTGAAATTTTCCAAAGTATCCACAACAATCAAGTCGGCATCGTCCCCAATTTGGAGCAATCCAACATCCAATTTATAATGGATTACTGGATTCAAAACGCATGTTTTTAAAATTGCGAGTAGGTCAAATCCTCTCGCCAAAGAGCGTTTTACCAACTGATTGATATGTCCTTCTTCCAAATCGTTGGGGTGTTTGTCGTCGGAGCAGAGCATTATTTTATCGCTGTGTTCGTGGAGCAATCCAATCAACGATTCGAAATTTTTTGCAGCACTTCCTTCGCGAATCTGCACAAACATTCCGTTGTTCATTTTGTCCAATGCTTCTTCGGGGGTAAAACACTCATGATCGGTCGAAATTCCGGCTTGAACATATTTTTGGGCATCTATGCCTTTCAATCCGGGAGCATGTCCGTCGATTGGTTTATGGTGTTTTTTTGCACTTTTCAATTTTTCAAGTACTTCCAAATTGCCCTGAAGCACACCCGGAAAATTCATCATCTCGGCCAGGTATTTTATTTCGTCCATAGATAGCAATTCTTCTACTTCTTGAACGCCAAGCGAAGCTCCCGAACTTTCAAAAGGAGTTGCCGGAACACAACTTGGGGCGCCAAAGAAAAATTTGAAAGGAACTTTTTTTCCGTTTTCAATCATGAATTTTACTCCGTCAATTCCTAAAACATTGGCAATTTCGTGCGGATCGGAAACGGTGGCCACTGTTCCATGAATCGATGCCAATCGTGCAAACTCGGAAGGAATGAGCATCGAACTTTCGATATGAATATGGGAATCAATCAAACCCGGCAGAATATAGTTGGTTTCGGAAATAGATGGGTTTTCAATGATGGCAACAATTTTATTATCCTGAATATGCACTTCGCCTTTGAAAAATCGATTGGCCACAACATCCACTATTGTTCCTTTAAGAATTAGCATAATACTCTGCTTTTTTAGAAAGAGTAAATATAGCTATTATTGATAGACGCGAAATTATTTAGGTGCTTTTTTCAGCAGATAAAGCGCAATAATCGAATAAATAATATTGGGAACCCAAGCTGCAAGCAGTGGTGAAATATAGCCCGATATGGCGAAAACGGTGGTAAATTGCATAAATAAAAGATAAATAAAAGTGAGCGCAATACCTAGTCCCAAATGCATTCCAATTCCGCCACGTACTTTTCGGCTCGAAAGGCTAACGCCAATAATGGTTAAAATAATGGCTGCAAAAGGAAAAGCAATGCGTTTATTCATTTCAATTTCGAAAGTCATCACATTGGAAGCTCCTTTTTGTTTTTGCTTATGGATGAATTTTCTGATTTCAAAAAAATCCATGACTTCATATTCTTCTTTAATAACAATCATATCTTTTGGGCTTAGTGCCAAAGTGGTGTCTTTCAAGGTGCCAAAAACAATATTTTCGTTCAGGCCGGAAATTTTCCGTTCGTAATAATCAAAAAGCAGCCATTTACCACTTAATGAATCATAGATGGCTTTGTCGGTATTTAATTTATAAGTGAGTTGGCCAAGTGTATCGAGTTGTTCAATCGAAAATTTTTGGGCAGTATTTTTCTTTTTTATAAAACGTTCCATATAAACGTAGGTTCCTTTATCCAGTTGGAAATGGATATTTTCCCCCATGTCTTTTTGTAAATTGTCCAGATATTTCTGCTTAAAGTTTCGCATTTCGATATTGGTGTGCGGAATCACGAAATTTGCCAATGCAAAAGACAATAAACTTAAAAATCCTGCCGAAATAAGATAGGGGCGCAGCAACCGTCTGAAACTGATTCCGGCACTCAAAATGGCAATAATTTCCGTATTGGCAGCAAGCTTAGAAGTGAAAAAAATGACCGTTATAAAAACAAATAAATAGCTAAAAAGATTGACAAAATAGGGAAGGAAATTCAGATAATAGGAAAATATTATCTCCCACAAAGGAGCTTTGTTTTCGATGAAATCTTCAATTTTTTCGGAGACATCAAAAATAATTATTACAATCGTCAATAAAAAAATGGAGTAAAAGAAAGTTCCTAAAAACTTCTTTATAATGTAATAATCTATTTTATTCATCGGTTTACAAACGTGTAGTGACTTTTTTAATCATTTGCGTTTTCCAGCTTGCAAAATCACCAGCTAAGATATGATTTCTTGCTTCAGCAACCAACCACAAATAAAAACGAAGATTGTGCAAACTGGCAATCATTCCTCCTAAAATTTCTTTTGCCGAAAACAGATGCCGAACATAGGCTTTTGTATATTGATTGTCAACAAAAGAAAGCCCATTTGGATCGATGAGAGAAAAATCTTTTTGCCATTTCAGATTCTTTATATTGATAATGCCTTCGCTGGTAAAAAGCATGCCATTGCGGCCATTTCGGGTAGGCATTACACAATCGAACATATCAACACCTAGGGCAATACTTTCTAAAATATTGGCCGGAGTTCCCACTCCCATCAAATAGCGGGGTTTGTCTTTAGGAAGAATGGAACAAACCAAAGCTGTTTGTTCGTACATCATTTCGTGGGGTTCGCCCACCGATAATCC
>DMBV01000121.1 GCA_003445975.1 Bacteroidales bacterium | reverse complement strand
ATTTAATGACGCTTTGCGAAGCGGATATTACCTCAAAAAACGAATCGAAAGTGCAGAAATTTCTGAACAATTTTCGGCTCGTAAGAGAAAAATTAATCGAAATAGAAGAACAAGACCGCATTCGGAATTGGCAACCACCCATTAGCGGCGAATTGATAATGCAAGTATTTGATATAAAACCAAGTAAAGAAGTAGGCTGGATCAAAGATGCCATTCGAAATGCCATATTGGATGGAGTTATTGGAAATGACTTTCAGGAAGCGTATGATTTTATGCTTTCGAAGGGAAAAGAACTGGGTTTTAAACCTTTATCAAAGTAATTCTAGCTTCCAAAATCGCTCCAAATCGGTTTTTGATTGTGCTGAAGAAAAATCAAATTCAGGACTTTTTCACCCTTAAAAAAGCTTAAATAAAAGGCCAACCTAATTATTTTTGTACATTTGAAAACAAATTAAAATGACCTAATTATGTTTCTTGCACACGTTTACACAAACCGTAGAAATAAATTGAAAAGCCTGGTAAATTCAGGAATCTTATTATTTATTGGAAATCAGGAAGCTTCGTACAACTATCTAGCAAATACCTATCATTTTCGTCAAGACAGTAACTTTTTGTATTTTTTTGGACTTGATTTATACAATCTAGTTGGATTGATCGACTTAGACGAGAAGAAAGAATTTATTTTTGGCAATGATGTAGATATGGACGACATTATTTGGATGGGACCTCAACCGAGTATTGCCGAACAAGCCATGCAAGTTGGAATAGAAAACACAGCTGATTTATCCGCTTTGGCACGTTACATTTCCAAAGCCCAAGAGCAAGGTCGGAAAATACACATCTCTCCAACATATCGCAATACTCACCTCATTCAATTGGCCGATTTATTTGGCGTTTCTCACAAAGAAGTCAAAAATTTTGTTTCCGTCGAATTGATAAAAGCCATCGTTAGCCTACGCGAAATCAAAGAAGAAATAGAGATTGAAGAAATTGAAAAAGCCATGGATATTGCTTACGATATGCATACAACTTCTATGCGAATGGCTTATCCCGGTCGCGTCGAGAGAGAAATTGCAGGTACTATAGAAGGTATCAGTTTGGCAAAAGGGAGTGCTGTTTCTTTTCCGATTATTTTAAGTGTTCACGGCGAAACGCTCCACAATCATTATCATGGAAATGTTTTGCAAGTCGGACAAATGATGGTGACCGATGCCGGAGCAGAAACGACAATGCATTATGCCAGCGATATCACCAGAACCGTTCCTGTTGGCGGAAAATTCAACGAACGTCAGAAAGGAATTTATCAAGCCGTTTTGGATGCAAATATGAGCGCAATCGAAGCTATTCGGCCCGGAATAGAATACCGCGATATCCATTTTCTCGCTGCCAAAGTTTTGGTTGAAGGTTTAATAAAAGTGGGCTTGATGAAAGGCGACGCTGCCGCTGCCGTACAAGCCGAAGCACATACTTTGTTTATGCCTCACGGACTTGGACATCAAATGGGCTTAGACGTTCATGATATGGAATCTTTGGGCGAAAATTTTGTAGGCTATGATGAAAATACAAAAAGAGCTACCTCTTTCGGCACTGCTTATCTTCGAATGGGGAAAAAATTGAAAGCAGGAATTGTTTTAACGGTTGAACCTGGTTGCTACTTCATTCCGGCATTGATTGATCAGTGGAAATCCGAAAATAAAAATGCGGAATTTATCAATTATGGATTACTCGAATCGTACAAAGATTTTGGCGGTATTCGGATCGAAGACGATATTTTAGTTACCGAAACAGGCCACCGAATTCTTGGCAAACCGATACCAAAAACAATAGACGACATCGAAGCCACTATGGCCAACAAAATTTAAAAATGGAGGCTCGATAAATGTCGGGCTTTTTTTTCGATTATGGGAGCATCAGAATATGTGAATAACCAGCAAGGAGAATTGGAATTAAATTGTTATTATAATTTTCTCTTGGTCAAGATAATTACAATGCCCGACGGCATTGACTATTTCATTATTAAAGATCCATTTGGGAAACGTCATTTGATGGAAGCGGAGCCTTATAAGTCGTACGATTTCAAAATTGGTGAATCTGTGGAAATACGAATAGACAAAATTAATTGTAAAGGAAAAGTTTTCTTTGAGCCAAAACATCCCCGCTATGGACTTGGATCTACGGTAAAAGTTGAATTTTTGGGTCACACGAGCGAATTGGATAAGTTTAATGAAGAACGACAGATGCTTTTGGTGAAAGACCCGGATGGAAATGAAACAAGCATTCGTACTGTAAATGAAGCTCAAAGATCCACCGAATTTACAACCGATTTCATCTATTGCGAAGTTTGTAAAATTAGTAAAGGGCGGTTGGAATTGCGTCAGATAGGATAGTCATTGGAAAACAAACTCATCGAATACAAAAAGTATCTTGAAGAAATTCAAGGCATCGAAAATGCGCTCTGGTTCGAAAAAGCTTGGCAAAGCATCTTGCCCGTCGATTCAACAAGAGAGGAACGTTTGATCGAGGTTTTAGATATCTTGGTTTCCGAACTCAATACTTTTTCCAATACTTTGATAAGTGCCGTTTTTATTGTTGGGACAGAAAAATTGCCCGAAAAAAAATATATCCTCGATCATTTTAGCGAATCCATTTGGCGAATTATCGAAGGAAGCAATAATATCAAGAATCTAAAAACCGACAAAGCAAGAAGTCAGCCCGATTTCCATCGGCAGTTGATTCTTTCGGTTTCGAACGATATGCGTGCGGTTTTGATTCAATTGGCCATTCATCTTCAAAAGTTACGAAATTTTGATGCCATCAGGGATTTGGAATCGAAAAATCAATTGCTCAACCTGCTGGATGCCGTGTATATTCCAATCGCTCACCGCTTGGGATTTTATAAGATGAAGTCTGAAATGGAAGATATGGTGCTGCAAAAGCGAGAACCCGAAATCTATTTTGGAATCAAACAGAAGCTCATCGAAAGCGAGAAACAACGACAAGAAATAATTCGGGAGTTTTTGGAACCCATAGTGGACGAATTGAATAAACACAAACTGGCTTTTCATATTAAAAGTCGGCTAAAATCGATCAATTCTATTTTCATGAAAATGAAAAATCAGGATATTGCTTTCGAGAAAGTGTTCGATTTATGGGCTATTCGAATCATTCTAAACAGCGAAACGAAGATGGAGAAGGCTGATTGTTGGCATGCTTATTCGGTCGTTACCAATACATACAAACCCAATTTGAGTCGCCTTCGCGATTGGATTACGATTCCTAAAAGTACAGGCTACGAATCTTTGCATGTCACTGTAGAAGATACGTATAAACGCGACGTGGAAGTGCAGATTCGTACCAATAGGATGGACGATGAAGCCGAAAACGGTATGGCTGCTCATTGGAAATACAAGGGTGGAAAAATTTCTGGCGGCATTGATGAATGGTTGAGTCTTATTCGAAAAGTAATTCAAGAGGAAGGCATTGTAAGCGGAACTTTTGAAGCCAAGGGAGCAAAGCCGCTGGCAAATGAAATTTTCGTTTTTACGCCACAAGGAGATCTGAAAAAACTCAATTTAGGGGCTACAGTGCTCGATTTTGCTTACAGTATTCATACCGATATTGGTTCTCATTGTACCAACGCCTTGGTGAATGGAAAAATAGTTCCCATCAAACATGTTTTGAAAAATGGAGATCAGATTCAGATTATCACTTCCAAAAATCAGAAACCAAATGCCGATTGGTTAAAATTTGTTGTATCGAACCGAACAAAAATAAGAATCAGAAAGGCGCTCGATGAAGAACGGCTGAACGAAATAAAACGAGGAAAAGAAATTCTCGAACGTAGGTTTAAGAATTGGAAAATGGAACTCAGCCAAGAGGTCATTGCAAAGTTGGTCGATCATTTTAAATTTAAGCAAATTCACGATCTTTTCTTAAATGTTTCGCTCGAAAAACTAGACCCGCTTCAACTAAAAAAAGTGCTTTTGGATGAAACGAATGATGTTGAAAATGAAGAAATAAACATAGTACGCGAAGGAAATGTTTCCAACGAAATTCAGGAAGAAAAACTGGAAAAATCGAGTTCCGAAATTTTGGTTGTCGATCAGATTGATCACATCCATTATAAATTTGCCCGTTGTTGCAATCCTATTCCCGGCGATGCCATTTTTGGATTTGTTACCGTAACCAAAGGGATAACCATTCACCGAAAATACTGTTCAAACGCCAAATCGATGAAAGAGCGATTTCCTTATCGAATTATTTTGGCTACATGGAAACAGCAGAAGCAGAAACTCGATTTCAAAACTTCTGTAAATATTCAGGGAATTGATGAAGTTGGACTGTTGAACAGAGTAACGCAAGTTATATCCAACGATTTACGAATCAATATCTTAAGCTCTAAATTTCAAACTGTGGGCAGTAATTTTTCCGGACAGATAAAAGTTTTTGTACACGATTTGGAGCAACTTGATTTGCTGATTGATAAACTGAAGAAAGTGCATGGAATAGAACAGGTATTCCGAAAAGANNGCTGTTTGTTCGGTAGCGAAATAATCGGCAATGTAAGGCACCGTTACATTTACCTGATGGTCGGTTTTTTTATATTGTATTCTGCCATTTTCATCTTTTACAGCTTTCACCTCAAAAGTCATAATGCTCTCAGGCTGTGGTGTAGGTCGGCCTTCGTATTTTAGAGCAAACGAATCAACATCAATGGTATTTTGGTTTCTATTTAAACTATGTGCATCGGCTTGAGCAATTAGTTCCTTTATTTCGTCTTTATTTGCCGAGGCATAATCCAAAATGGATAAGAGCAAATTGTAACTACCCAAAACGCGTGATTTATAATCGGCATATACATAGTTTTCGTTCAAGATGGATAAACGATTACGAAGTCCCACATAATTTGTCATGTAGCGAGGTTCGGAAGCATACGAAATCCATCCTTTTGATGGATCAATTCGATCAATGAATTCGCCATAAAAACAATTTAAGGTGTGGTATTTATCGCGCAGGGTTTCCGAAACTTGTGGCATCATTTTATCGCGCATATAGTTGATCAAATTTCGACTGCCATTTGGATTCATTTGCCATGTAAATGTAACAGGTTCAACATGATAAGAACCATTTGTGGTATGCATATCTACCACAATTGCCGGATCCCAAACCGTGTATATTTTTCCAACTACCGCGCGCATTTCGGGAGTTTCCAATTTCATTGCATCCCGATTGATATCCAAAAATTGTCCATTCTGTCTTTCTCCTACCGATTTTGGTCCGTTTTGATTCCTGCGGTTCAGTTCGCTCATCTTATCATTTCCGTCGGCATTCAAATCCGGAACAATCAAAACAATCAGCTTTTTAAAAAATTCGCTCTTTGGATTTTTCAACAGATCACGTACAAGTGCTTGGGTGGCTTCTTTTCCTTCTACTTCGCCACTGTGAATATTGGCTTGAATATAAACCACCAGCCGGGAATCATTTTTTAGATTCTGAACTGATTTTACCATTGGATTTGCCAAAATAAGCATCGGAATTGGTTTGCCTTCGGTGGTTTTGCCAATTGTTTCCAATCGTAAATAGGGCGAGTTTTTATCCAATTCAGTCACAAAATGGAGTACTTCCTGATGACTCGAGGTTTTGGTATAATCCGATGCTTCGGCCACTGTAAGCAGGTTTGATTGAGCTAAAGCAGAAATATTAAAAAATAGGAGCGTGCTCAGTATAGCAATTTGGTTTTTCATACTAGGATAATTTTGGTTTGTGCAAATGTAATCAAGACATTGGAAAATGAAACTGGAATGATTGAAATTTTAGTCGGCAAGCACAACTTAAAAATAAAGTGGACGAAAAACGATTCCATTTTCTTGATTAAATTCCAAGGCAGGAAAAGGGATTTTAATTACGCTGACCACATCCAAAAGCATGTTCAGGAATTCAGACTTTGTTTTTATTTTGCTTAAATCTACATCCAACGAGATAAAATACTGCCGTGTTCGATTGAAATAGGGAATAGTCAAATTGCTTTCAACCGAGTTGGAATAAGTGTTTAACATTCCTTTTGCGCCATATCCAAAAGCAATATTGAGCCAAGTGGGGATTTTTGTTTTTTCATTCAAAAAGGACGAAATATTGATAGAAAGCCAAATGGTTTGGCCATTGTAATCTTTCAAAAGACGTTCTTGGAAATTTTGGCCTAAAACGGCAGGATTGTATTGTGCAAAATCACTTGGGAAATAAGAAAATTTCATCGCAATACGTTGTTCATTCCACAACAATTCTTGCCCGATAAACAAAGCACTTCCGCCGGCATTTGCAGCAAAATCGCTTTGCGAAAATCCCCAATTGGAAGAAAAACCGTCTAATATTTCAACGCTCGACAAAAATACCACCCCCGCTAATCCGCCATAAATAAGGGCCTGTTTTTGTGGCATTCCTGCCCATTTGAAAACAGAATGCGTACTTTTTGATAAATGATAAGCCGTTAGAACGTGCCCCATTTTGTCCATTTGCAACCAGGCAGGATTGTCGTTCAGAAAGTGAAAACTCGACTGCTCATACTCCTTGTACCAGAGAAAATACAATCCTGTCATTCCACCAGCATAAGCAGTTCCGGCCAATGCAAGCGTGGGAATTAATCGAGGATTTCGGGCTTGAAGCGTGTCCTGAGCATGCGTTTGGATGCTTGCAAAAAGAAAAAAAACAAGCAAAAAGTTTGTTGTAAAATGTATTCCTACTCGTTGCTTGCCTAATTTCATCAAAAAGCTTATTCTTTGAATTTATTGATTATTTCCGTCGATTCGCGAACGATTTTTTCCAACAATACTGTTGTTTTGGCTTCGGCCAAAAAGCGAAGATAGGGTTCCGTATTCGATTGACGGATATTCAACCACCAATCGGGAAATTCGATTCGATATCCATCAAAATCATAAAAAGCATCCGGTACACCAATTTGCTTAAAATGAGCAATCACCGCATCCATTGCTTCTTGTTTTCTCTCCAATTTAAAATTTATCTCGCCCGAATTCTCATACACTTCAATTTGTTTAATGGCTTCTGAAAAACGAATTCCTTGCTTTTTGAAATCGCTCAAAATATTTAAAACCAAACTAGCCGCCAACAATCCCGAGTCGGAATAATAGAATTCTTTAAAATAATAATGTCCGGCCAATTCACCGCCAAACAATCCATCAATTTCGCGCAATTTTAAGGCGGCATAGGCTCGTCCAACGCGCCACATATGCATTTCGCCATTGAATTTCGAAATGTATTCGCCAACGGCTTTCGAAGTGCGAATATCTTGTAATACGCGAACACCTTTTGTTTTTTCTTTTAAAAAATGATTGGCCAATAAAGCGATAATTAAATCGGGCGAAATAAACCGCGAATTTTCGTCCACAAACATCACCCGATCGGCATCTCCATCAAAAATTACGCCCACATCGGCCTTGGTTTCCATAACAAGTTTTTGAATGTCCACAATATTCTCAGCAACCAACGGATTGGCTTCGTGATTGGGAAAAGTACCATCCAATTCTTCGAAAATATAATGAGCAGTATCTCCCAAAATGGAGCGGATAAACAAGCCCGCCATTCCATTGGAAACATCCACTGCGATATTCAGGTTCGAAATATCCCGAAGTTTGCTTTTTTGAAAAGCGAGATAGGCAGCACTAAAATCGTTCGGAAAAATTTTCCCTTTCGTTGCGACAGGTTTTGGATTTTCATTCGAAATCAGTTCTTCCAATTCGCTTAAACCGCTATCGTAACCAACCGGCAACGCATTGGTTTTTGATACTTTTAAACCATTGTATTCGGCCGGATTGTGCGATGCGGTAATCATTACCGAGGCATCAAAACCATATTGAGCAGTTCCCCAATAGATCATTGGAGTTGTAGCCAATCCTGCATCATAAACATCTGCACCACTATCCAAAATTCCTTTCGTTAGGTATTCGTATATTTCAGGAGAGGAAGTTCGAACATCACGCCCAACCAATATTTTCTTTGTGTTTAAAAGTTGTGCAAGAAAAAAACCAATTTTATAAACGTCGTCTTTGTTAAAATCGCGATTATAGACTCCGCGAATGTCGTAAGCTTTGAATGCTTTCATTATTTAGTAGATTTAGAGTTTTGTTCCAATTTGAGATAAAATTTCGCGAATGATCGTTTGTTCATAGACGCCACAATTTTCGACATGCTCACTCATTATGGTGCGGAAAGCGGCCGCTTCGGCTCTGTTGAGGCTAATTTTGTTTTGTTTTTTTAAATCCTGAAAACGATTAATCATTTTTTTTAATACGCGACCAAGAAGAAAACGTGCCATCAATTCTTTATCAAAATCAGCACAATAGCCACTTTCGATGCTCAGCATACATTGAGCCAGAGCCGAAAACTGACTAGCTGTGAGCTCAAGTTTTATTTTATCATTCATTGATTTTATATAAGCCTTGCAAATATATTCTATCTTACTGATTTATAAAAATTTATAATGATTCTAAAGACATACCGTAATGTTCAGGTAATCAGCATTTAAGCGACCAAATTGAATGAAAAAGAAATTTTTAATATTTATAACTATCCTATTATCAATTGATTAACTGTATTTTTATTACTCTCTAATATATCTTCGCATTCTAAATTTGTTTATACTTTTGTCGAATCAAAAACGGACGTAAGCTAAAATCGTCCAACTAAAACTTTGAAATGTGAACGAAGTGTTGATTTACGCAGTTGTTTCGCTTGGAACGATAGGACTTGTTTCTGCTGTTATTTTATTTTTTGTTGCTCAAAAATTTAAAGTATTTGAAGACCCGCGAATAAATGAAGTAGAGGAGGTATTACCCAGCGCAAATTGTGGCGGATGTGGATATGCCGGTTGTCATGCTTTTGCTGAAAATATAGTGAAAGCCGAAAACATGGAAGGCTTTAATTGTCCGGTTGGCGGCGCCGAAGTGATGCAAAAAGTTGCTGCAGTCTTGGGATTGGTAGCCGAAATTGCTGAACCAATGATTGCGGTAGTTCGGTGCAATGGTTCTTTTTCGAATTCACCAAAAAAAGTTCAGTATGATGGTATTGCAACTTGCGCATCAGCAAGTGTATTGTATGCCGGCGAAGGCGGTTGTTCTTTTGGATGCTTAGGTTTAGGCGATTGTGTTACTGCTTGCAATTTTGATGCGATATATATAAATCCTGAAACAGGATTACCCGAGGTGAATTCCAAATGCGTAGCCTGTGGCGCTTGTGTAGAAGCTTGTCCACGCGATATCATCGAATTGAGATATCTTGGTAAAAAAGAAAGGCGCATTTATGTTTCGTGTGTAAACGAAGAAAAAGGCGCTCCAGCCAAGAAAAATTGTGCTGTAGCCTGCATTGGCTGTGCAAAATGTTTCGACGTTTGTCCATTTGATGCCATTGTTATGAAAAACAACAGGGCTTATATCGATTATGAAAAATGTAAACTTTGTCGGAAATGTGTTGAAGTTTGTCCAACAAATGCCATTCATGAAATAAATTTCCCGCTTCGTAAACTTGTTGTGAAAGAAGAATCTGTTAAAGCAACTACACAAGAAACAGCCATGAAAGTCGCAACACCTGAAAAACAAGAAAATAATACTAAAGAGTCATAATTCATTCTCTGTAAAAAACTAAAGGGAAATCTATGAAAACCTTTCAATTAGGAGGTGTTCACCCACCTGAAAATAAATTATCATCAGAAGCTAAAATAGAAAAATTGGCTTTGCCAAAGCAAGTTACAGTGCCAGTTGGACAACAATTGGGAGCACCTTCTATACCTATTGTTGCCAAAGGCGATCTGGTAAAAGTTGGACAATTAATAGCCAAAGCGAGTGGTTTTATATCTGCTCATATACATTCTCCGGTTTCGGGCAAAGTGTTCAAAATTGATGAAACTTATGATACAAGCGGTTTTCGCCGTCCTTCCATCATTATTAATGTAGAAGGCGATGAATGGATGGAAAGCATTGACCGCAATGACGAAATACGCAGAGAAATTAAACTCGATAGCAAGCAAATCATCGACAAAATCAACGAGATGGGCATTGTAGGACTTGGTGGTGCTACATTTCCTTCGTTTGTCAAATTATTAGTTCCTGATGGAAAAAAAATAGATTTTTTGATCATCAATGGAGTAGAATGTGAGCCATATCTTACTTCCGATCACCGATTGATGTTAGAAAAAGGGGAAGAAATGCTTATCGGCGTGAGCATCTTGATGAAAGCTTTGAAGACAGAAAAGGCGCTCATCGGAATCGAAAACAATAAACCCGATGCGATTGAGAATTTAGAAAAATTAGCAAATAAATTCACCGGCATCAGCGTTCATCCTTTAAAAGTGAAATATCCACAAGGCGGCGAAAAACAATTGATCAAAGCATTGACAGGTCGTGAAGTTCCGGCCGGAAAATTGCCCTTGGAAGTTGGATGTGTGGTCAACAACGTTGGAACAGCATTTGCTGTTTACGAAGCAGTACAAAAAAATAAACCTTTATTTGAAAGAGTTGTTACAGTAACTGGTAAATCAGTAAAAAAACCATCCAATTTTTTAGTTCGGATTGGAACGCCCATAAAAGAATTGATAGAAGCCGCTCATGGTTTTCCTGAAGATACAGGAAAAATAATCAGCGGTGGCCCCATGATGGGAAAAGCGGTTTTAAGTACCGAAATTCCCGTTGTAAAAGGCACCTCGGGCATATTGTTGATGCCGGATGTAGAATCCAAACGAAAAGAGTCGAATACATGTATTCGGTGTGCCAAATGTGTGAGCGTTTGCCCAATGGGATTGGAACCATTCCTTTTGGCAAAAACTGCAAAATTAGGAAAGTTCGATATTGTAGAAAAAGAATTGGTTATGGATTGTATCGAATGCGGTTCGTGTGCTTATACATGTCCGTCAAATTTACCACTGCTTGATTTTATTCGTTTAGGAAAAAATAAAGTAGGTCAGATAATTAGAAACAGAAATCAGAAATAAGATAGCGTATGAGTTTATTATCTATTTCGGCATCTCCACATATTCAAGGAGATTATTCAGTAAAAAAGATCATGTGGGGAGTGGTGTATGCCTTGATTCCGGCTTCGCTCGTTGCTATCTATTTTTTTGGTCTCGATGCAATTAGAGTGATGCTCATTGCTGTTGCCGCTTCTTTATTTTTTGAATGGTTAATTCAGAAATATCTGATCAAGGGCACTGATACCTATATGGATGGTTCTGCTGTAATAACAGGACTTTTATTGGCTTTTAATGTTCCATCCAATTTACCTTGGTGGATAGTGGTAATTGGAGCATTGGTAGCCATCGGAATTGGAAAAATGTCTTTTGGTGGTTTGGGAAAAAATGTTTTCAACCCGGCTTTAGTTGGTCGCGTTTTTATGTTGATTTCTTTCCCGGTTCAAATGACCTCGTGGCCCACTTCAAAACCACTATTTAGTGAAATTGCCGACGCAATTACCGGTCCAACGCCATTGGGAATAGTGAAAGAAGGTTTGGATGCAGGTTTGTCTGTGAATCAAGTAATGGCCGAAGTTCCTTCCTTTATGCAACAATTTGTGGGCGGTATTGGTGGTTCACTTGGCGAAGTTTCTGCTTTGGCATTGATTCTTGGTGGAATTTTTATGCTTTGGAAAAAAATAATTACGTGGGAAATTCCTTTGAGTGTACTCTTAAGTGCTTTTCTATTTTCAGGACTTTTTTGGCTGATTGATCCAACACATTATGTAAACCCAATTTTCCATTTGCTAACGGGCGGTATGATGCTGGGCGCTATTTTTATGGCTACCGATATGGTAAGTTCGCCAATGGCTCGCAACGGACAACTTGTTTTTGGAGTTGGAATAGGTTTGCTGACCGTTACAATTCGTATTTGGGGCGCTTATCCCGAAGGAATGTCGTTTGCAATTTTGATTATGAATGGTCTTACTCCGTTGATTAATACTATGTTTAAACCAAAACGATTTGGGAGGAAATAATTATGGCTGCTAAAACACAATCTACTTTTCTGAATATGGTAGTCGTACTTTTTGTTGTGACCGCCTTTGCGGGTTTGGCTTTGGGTAGCGTATATAATCTTACCAAAGAACCCATCGAAATTGCGAAACAGGCAAAACTAAACGATGCTATAAAAGCTGTTGTTCCCGACTTTGATCAAATTGTCAAAAAGAAAGTGTTTCCTATTGATGGAAATGATAGCCTTCAATTTTATGTGGCAAGCAAGAATGGCCAAGTGATTGGTACTGCCGTAGAAACATACACCATGAAGGGTTTTTCGGGTTTAGTAAAACTTATGGTCGGTTTTTTGCCCGATGGAACAATAAATAATATCTCTGTATTGGAACAAAAAGAAACACCCGGTCTGGGCACCAAAATGACGGAACCCAAGTTTAAAGATCAATTTTTGGGAATTCATCCGGCCGACTTTTCATTAAAAGTAAAAAAAGACAAAGGAAATGTAGATGCAATTACGGCTGCTACAATTAGTTCACGTGCTTTTTGTGATGCTGTTCAACGCGCTTACGATACTTTCGAAAAAGATAAAGGAGGAAACCAAGAATGAGTCAAATTAAAAATCTAACAAAAGGATTTATAAAAGAGAATCCAACATTGGTATTGCTTTTGGGAATGTGTCCTACGCTTGGTGTAACCACATCAGCACTCAATGGTTTAGGAATGGGTTTGGCTACCACTTTTGTTCTAATCGGCTCAAATTTGGTTGTTTCAGCTGTCAAAGATTTTATTCCTGATAAAGTTCGCATTCCTTCTTACATTGTAATTATTGCTACGTTTGTTACGGTTGTCGAACTGGTTATGCAAGCTTATTTGCCCGCATTGTACAATCAATTGGGATTGTTTATTCCACTTATTGTAGTGAATTGCATTGTTTTGGGTAGGGCAGAAGCCTTTGCTTCAAAAAATTCGATAGGCGCTTCGGTGATGGATGGATTGGGAATGGGATTGGGTTTTGCTTTTGCACTCACCCTATTGGGTAGTATTCGCGAGTTGTTGGGCAATGGCGCTATCTTTAATTTCAAGCTAATTCAAAGCGATGGAATGCTGGTTTTTGTACTCGCTCCGGGAGCTTTCATTGCGTTGGGATATCTTATTGCAATCATCAACCGTTTGAATAAAAGGAATGCTTAATTTTAAATTATTTGAATCATGGAATATGTTATTATAATTATCGCAGCCATTTTTGTCAACAATGTTGTCTTTGCCCAATTTTTAGGAATTTGTCCTTTTATTGGTGTTTCGGGAAAAATTTCCACCTCTTTGGGGATGGGGGGTGCTGTTTTATTCGTGATGACGCTTGCCACCTTGGTTACTTGGCTTGCCCAACACTATATTTTGATCCCATTGGGAATTACATTCTTGCAAACAATTACTTTTATTCTGGTCATTGCTGCTTTGGTACAAATGGTTGAGATAATGCTGAAAAAATTAAGCCCTTCGTTGTATGCCGCTTTAGGTGTTTTCTTGCCATTGATTACAACAAATTGTGCTGTGCTGGGAGTTGCTATTTTGACTGTTCAGAAAGACATGAACTTGATGCAGGGCGTTGTATTCACAATGGCAACAGCGATTGGATTTACTATGGCTTTGGTTATTTTTGCCGGCATTCGCGAGCATCTGGACAATATGGAAGTGCCAAAAGGAATGCGTGGTGTTCCTATCGCTTTGGTTACTGCCGGAATTTTGGCGTTGGCTTTTATGGGCTTTACGGGACTGGTTTAATTCTAAAACAGAAAAATTTATAAAAGGAAGCATCGCCTTCCTTTTTTCTTTTCCTAATGAGATAAGGATTGACAATATTGTGTTTATCTTTATTCTCATTTATTTTCATTCGTTGATAGGGTTTTTTCGGTTTCAATCATCTTATTAGTAGATTCTTGAAAAGGATGAAATATATTTTTAATAATTGACCTAAAACAAATAGAATGAAATAGCCACGATTGGGATAAAACACCTACCAAAGAGGATATTATAATCAATCTGGCATATTCCATCTGACCTTTAAAAATTAAATTTATTACAGATGAAAGCAAATAGAATTAGCACAAAACCAATGATAGCAATTATTTTATTGCTTTTCGTTGCCTCAATCACAAACACCTGGGCTGTCAATTTTTCTTCAAAAACCACCAAACAAGGCGAAGATACTTTGTCTTATAAAAGTTTTAAAGGAAGAATTATAGATGCTCAAACACGCAAACCACTTGTTTTTGCAAGCGTTACGGTTGAAGATGAAAACACGGCCACCATCACCAATCTGGATGGCGATTTTCAAATTAAAATTAGCAAAGAAAGCAAATCGCAAAACCTATTTATTTCTTTTTTGGGGTATTACAATTTGGCTTTTCCACTTTCCAAGCTCAAATCCGAAGGAAATATCCTTGAGCTTCAACCGGCCATTATTACTCTGAATGAAGTGCAGGTTTTTCCCGACAGTCCAGAATCCATTGTTAGAGCTATGTTGCGCCGAACCGGACAAAATTATTCAGCACAGGCCAATACAATGAAAGGTTTTTATCGCGAGTCTGTCAAGAAAAAAAGCACTTATGTTGCCCTTTCCGAGGCTGTGGTGGATATTTATAAAGCTCCCTATACCAACGAAACGGAAGATAGGATTCGAATATTTAAAGGCCGTAAAGGAATGGACGAACGGAAAATGGACACAATTTTGTTTAAACTACAAGGAGGTCCGGTAACCGCTTTGTTGCTCGACGCAATGAAAAATCAAAGTTTCCTCATCGATGAAGATATGCTTGATTATTATGTGTTTTCGATTGATAATATGGCGAAAATTGATAAAAAATTGAACTATGTCATTCATTTCAAAGAACGAGAGAAAATACAAGATTTTCCGCTCTATGAAGGAAAATTGTATGTCGATACGGAGACACTGGCATTGACTGCAGCCGATTTTAGTCTGAATCTGGACGACCCAATTGCTGCCGGAAAACTTTTTATCAAGAAAAAACCTTTTGGAGCCGAAGTTACACCTACCATTGCAACTTATTCGGTGAAATACCGCGAACAAAATGGAAAATGGTACTTTAGTTATGCTATTGGAGAAGTTCAGTTTAAAGTAAAATGGATGAAGAAAATATTTTCGACCGTTTATACACTCAAATCAGAAATCGCCATTACCGATAGGGACGAAGAAAATACGGAAGCCTTTCCTTACAAAGAACGTTTTAAACGAAGCGATATATTGAACGATAAAGTGGGCGTTTTTTCTGATGAAAATTTCTGGGGAAAATACAATACTATTGAACCGGATAAATCCATCGAAGTAGCTATTAAGAAATTGAATAAGGCTATGAATAGATAAAATCGATTCAATTGTTTTGGAGAGGGAAAACGGGATCGTTCGTTTCCCTCTCCATTTTTTGTATTTTCGATTGAAAATTATGAACTTGACAATTCACGAAACAGCCAGACTAAAAGCCATTCAGAAAGGCGATATCAAAGAGTTTGAACTCTTGTTTAGAGAATTCTACAGCCCTTTGCGCTCGTTTGCTTTTTCGTTAATCAAATCAGATGCTGAAGCGGAAGAAATTGTTCAGGATATTTTTTATATGCTTTGGAAAAACAGAAGTCAACTGGCCATTCACACTTCTTTTTCGGCTTATCTCTATAAAGCAGTTCACAACAATAGTTTGCAATTTTTAAGACGGGAAAAAATGAAATTGGATTTTCAAAATTTACAAATAAATTGGAATAACCAAGATAATCTAAACCCAGCTGAAGTTCTTCAATATAATGAACTGAATCAGAAAATTAACAACGCAATTGAACTGCTGCCCGAAAGTTGTAAAACTATTTTTAAACTCAATCGTTTCGACGGTTTAAAATACAGCGACGTAGCCAAGAAATTGTCTATCAGTATTAAAACTGTTGAAGCAAATATGACCAAAGCATTGAAACATTTAAAACATACGATGGACGAATTTGCGGCCAATTAATCAAATGGAAATGAATAGAAATACAGAATATTGGGAAAAAATTACGGCTTACTTTTCAGGCGAGCTCAATCCAAAAGAAATGGCAGCTATTGAAGCCTGGGCAGAAAAAACAGACAATCAGTTGCTGCTCAACGAAATGAGAACAAAAATGAAATTAGTAGCTGAATCAGGAAATATGCATAAATCCGATACAGATCTTGCTTGGAAAACATTGTTATCCAAAATTCAGCAAGAGAAAATTCAAAAGAAATCAACTTTTCATTTATCAATGAAGACCTATGCGGTGGCAGCAAGTCTGATTCTGCTCTTTGGTTTGAGTTTTGTTTTGCTGAAAATTGCGCAGCAATCGCAAAGCAAAATGAATACAATTCAAACTCTTGCCAATCAGCAAACGATCGAACTTCCCGACGGAACGCTGGTTTATCTGAACCAAAATAGCTCGCTTACTTATCCCTCTCGATTTGAAAATCGCGATGTAAAACTCGTTGGTGAAGCGTTTTTTGATGTGAAAGCCGACCACACACGCCCTTTTGTTATTGAGACCGAAAAAGCTTCGATTCAAGTACTTGGAACTTCGTTTAACGTAAAAACCATCAACCCAAAAGGTGATTTGGAAGTATTTGTTGAGCAAGGAAAAGTGCGCGTTGCCGAACTGAAACGGATCGAAAATCAGTTGGTATTAACGAAAGGAGATTTTGCCAGTTTAGAAGGCAATAAACTGATTAGCAAAAATATGACTGATCGAAATTATTTGGCATGGAAAACGAAAACGCTTATTTTTAGCAATACTTCTTTGGAAGAAGTGGTTGAAACGCTCAGTAAAGTTTACAATGTTCAAATTGTTTTGAATGAAGAAAAATTGCGTAGTTTGGCTTTAACTTCTACCTACGATAGGATAGAGGTGAATGCTTTGTTGGAAGCTATTTGTCTTACTTTTAATCTGGAAAAAACGACCGACAAACAGGGACGCATTGTGCTTTATTCACGAATATAGTAGTCGAATTGAAGAAATTGTGGAGTATCGGATTGTTTTTTTTTCTTTCCTTTGTTGGAAACGGACAAGAAAATAAGCTTTTTTTACCTCTGACCATTTCTTTTTCCGATATTTCGATCGATTCAGCTTTGCGAAAGATTGAACTTCAGACGGCTTTGCATTTTACATTTAATTCCGATTTAATCAAAAATTCGCCACGCGTAAAAGCCGATTTTCAGCAAGTTCCACTCTGTATTGTTTTGGATAGTATTTTTACAAACCCACGTTTGGATTACAAAATTATCGAAAATCAATTGGTAGTTTTTGAACAAACAAACCGAATTGTTGCAAATTTGGCGGCATCCGAAAACTTGCTTGTTCCATCATTCACCTTTGGAGGTTTTATTTCCGATATAGACAATGGCGAACCGCTGCCTTTTGCAGCCATTTCTCTGCAAAACTCTACGCTGGGAACAATGAGCAACGAAGAGGGCGTTTTTTCATTTAAAATGGCAAATCCCAAAGCCACCGATACAATTCTGATCAGTTATATGGGTTATCAAAGTCTGAAACTTCCACTTCAAACCATTGGTAATTCTCAACATTTTCGACTTCAATCCGTCAGCATTCCTTTGCAGGAAGTGGTAATTAGAGGTTTGTATCCTGAAAATTTAATTCGCCTGGCCATTTTGTATAAAGAAAAAAACTATCCCAATCAGCCTTTCAAGCAACGCGCTTTTTATCGCGAATACATCAAAAGAGATAAAAATTACAGCATTTATTCCGAAGGCATTTTGGATATTTCAAAACGTGCTTATCGTCCTACTTTGTTTAGGGAGCAAGTGCGATTGGTAAAACAGCGCACTTTTAAATCGTTCAATCTGGAAGATTCGGTACAGTTTAAATTGCACGGCGGAATACAATCGAGTTTGGATTTAGACGTGGTGAAGAACGATTTTCCTTTTCTGATGATTGAGTCGATGAGCGACTATGTGTATCAAATGCGCGACATGGTTTTGAACGACGGGAAATTGACTTATAAGATTGAATTTAACTCGAAAAATCCGAAAATGCCATTCACGTATGAAGGTTGCATTTATATTGATGTGGTGAGTATGGCTTTTGTAAAAATAGAATTTGAATACAGCAAAATGGCTTTGTTGGCGATGCGTAATGCATTTGTGTTGAAGCGAAGTCCAAAACTAAACATTATCCCGATTTTTGCACAGTATTCGGTGAGTTACAAACAATTCGAGGGGTTTTATTATATTCATCACATCAAAGGGGAATTGGGCTTAAAAGCGAAACGAAAACAAAAATTCTTGTCGTCGAAATATTATGCCGGATTCGAAATGGTGGCTACCGAACTGAGTGGAAATGAATCGCATCAATTTGTTGCAAACCAAAAAATCAACGCCTCTCAAATTTTTAGCGATTTATCGTCTTATTATGATCTCAAATTTTGGGAATCGGAAAATTTTATTCTCCCAGAGGAGGATTTGATGAAAGCTTTTGAACGATTGAGACTTGCAAAATAATCGTTTTGTCATTAAAAAAAACCTCATTTTGATTTGCGATCAATTAGGATGTCAAGCCCTTGATTGGATGCGAAAGGATAAATGAAAAACTGGAGCCTTTTCCTTCTCGACTTTCTATTTCTATTTTCCCGTTGTGTTTTTCGATAAACTCTTTACACAAAATCAATCCCAACCCACTTCCTTTTTCATTGGCTGTTCCGGCTGCAATAGTGGTTTTATCAATGAAAAATAAATTATCGACTATTTCCTTACTCATTCCAATTCCATTGTCAACTACTGAAATTTTGACGCCTTGCGGGAGCGACGCGGTCAATATTTCGACTTTGCCTTGGGAATGTGTAAATTTAATTGCATTTTGGACACTATTTCGAACAATCGTTTTCAACATATTCGAATCTGCAAAAACCTCTATTTCGGCCAGCGGAGCGAATTCCAACGAAATATTTTTAATCCGAGCGGAAAATTCTAAGGAGGCAATAACTTCACGAATAAGCGGATTTAAGTTTAAATTCTGCGGGTTGAATTGTATTTGCCCGGTTTGATTTTTTGCCCAATTTAAAAGTTTGTCGAGCAGATCCAAAGTAGATTTTGCGTTCTTGTTGATATAAGCCACATGCTGTACAATTTGGTCTGTTTCATATTCTTTTATATGCTCCATCAGTAGATTCGAAAACCCTAAAATGCTGTTGAAAGGGCTTCTTAAATCGTGTGCAATAATGGAAAACAATTTGTCTTTTGTGCTGATTAGAATTTCCAACTGTGCATTTTGTTTCTTAATTGTTTCGTTTTGTTCTAGCAGTATCTGATTTGCAATTTTTATTTTATTGTTAATACGTGCTATTTTTACTATAAACCAAATCAATAAAATGGACAGAATTAGCGTAATGACTAAGAATAAACTCCTTCTGTTCAAACTTTCTTTTTGTAGAATTTCGCTTTGTTTCAAAAATATTTTTTCCTCTTCCAGGGAGTGTAATGAGATTAAATTGTTTACCAAATCGTTTTTGTCTTTTAACTTGCAATTTGTCAAACTATTCGTAATAGTTTGATAATCTACAATATACTTTTGTACCATTTTTTGATTGTTTTCTTGCGAATAAATCAAAATCATTTTATTATAGATTCTTGGTAAATAGCTTGATAGAT
>DMBV01000001.1 GCA_003445975.1 Bacteroidales bacterium | reverse complement strand
TATGCGTTGGGCGAAGTCGGGGTTTGTTTTAAGCAATTTCGCCAATAAATTTATTCCGGACAATTTTTGCAAATATCGATCTGCGCTCGCTCGTTCAGGATTTGTTGGCGAAAAGTCTTGTATTTTTCGCCTGATTTGATGGTTTGAAAATCGGTTGAAATCAAATTTCCAAATCTATGTTCCGCATCTTTATCATAACAACACGGAACCACATCGCCATCCCACGTGACAACGTTTCCTTGCCACATACGCAAACAGCGGTTTTTTAGTCGGTTCTTAATTTTATATTGGCCACTTTCTGTTTCGGCATAGCGCGAAAACTGATTCAAACTAGTCATCAAATCTTTGCCTTGCTCAAAATCATAAAACTGAGCGGTTTTTAGCTCAACTTTATCTACATCTAACTCATTTTTAAGCCGTTTTACTTCTTTAATTTGATGCTCGTTGCTTTTAAAAACAATAAACTGAACAATCAGATAAGGATGGTTCACTTTTGCTGCTTTTTTTGCTTCTACCAAATTCTTGATTCCATCCATCACTTTTTCGAAATTGCCACCGATTCGGTATTTTTTATAAGTCGCCGAATCCAATCCATCCAACGATATTATCAATTGGTCTAAGCCGGATTCTACCGTTTTTTGCGCAAGCGATTTGCTTAAATAATGCCCATTTGTTGAAGTTGTGGTAAAGATTCTTTTCTTTTTCGCATAGCGAACAAACTCGAAAAAGTGAGTATTCAAAAAAGGTTCGCCCTGAAAATATAAGATCAACCAAATCAGATATTTAGATTGTCTATCGATGATGATTTTAAAATTCTCAAAACTCATGTTTCCGGTGGGCCGTGTAAATTTTTTTAAGCCCGATGGACATTCCGGACAACTTAGATTGCAGGCCGTGGTTGGTTCGATGGAAATACTCCATGGCATTCCCCAATGAACGGCTTTTCGTGTGATGCGCGAGAAGTAAAAACTGCCGTACAAACGAAAGAGATTCATGACTTTTTGAAAGCTGAAAATACTTAAAAGTCGGAAAAGGCGGCAAAAAGTAGCGCGTGTCAAGATTGAATTATTTTGTCGATCGATTTCAAGGCTTAAAGATAAAAAAATCATTAAAATTGTAGATTAATATTTTGGGCATGAAAGAAGAGCAAGCAAAGAGCAGAATTGATGAGTTAAGTGTGGAAATTGACCGACACAATCGCTTGTATTATGATCAATCCAATGCACTCATTTCCGATTTCGATTTTGATATGCTTTTGGAAGAATTGATGCGTTTGGAAAAGGAATACCCACAATTTAAGCATGCCGATTCTCCAACACAAAGAGTTGGCGGAAGTATTTCGAAATCTTTTGAGCAATATACGCATAAAAATCCGATGCTTTCGCTCGGAAATACCTATTCCGAAGGCGAATTGATTGATTTTGATCAACGTGTAAAAAAATTCGCCCATGTAGAGGAAGTGGAATATGTATGCGAGTTGAAATACGATGGTGTTGCAATCAGTTTGATATACGAAAATGGATTGTTGACCAAAGCCGTAACGCGTGGCGATGGTGTAAGAGGCGATATTGTAACCAATAATATCAAAACCATTCGCTCCATTCCTTTAAAATTTCAAGGCAATGACTTTCCAAAAGTGTTGGAATTGCGAGGAGAAATATTGATTCCCAGAGATGCTTTTTCGAAATTGAATGCTGAACGCGAAGAACTAGGCGAAGCTCCATTTGCCAATCCGCGAAATGCGGCTTCCGGAAGCATTAAAATGCAAGATTCGGCTGCTGTTGCCAAGCGACCTTTGGAATGTTTTTTATATTATGTGATTGCAGAAGAAAAAAACTTTGATTCACATTATCAGAGTTTGGAATTTGCCAAGAATCTCGGATTTCAGATTCCTACTACCATGGCACGCTATGCTTCTATTGAAGGCGTTTTTAGCTTTATCAAGGATTGGGCCGATGCCAAAGATCAACTCAATTTTGAGATCGATGGCGTAGTGATCAAAGTGAACGATTTCAATTTGCAAAAAATATTAGGTTTTACAGCCAAGTCGCCTCGGTGGGCAATTTCTTATAAGTTTAAAGCCGAACGGGTGCAAACGCGCTTGCTTTCGGTCGATTTTCAGGTTGGACGAACGGGAGCCATTACTCCCGTAGCAAATTTAGAAGCAGTTCAATTGGCCGGAACCATTGTGAAAAGGGCTTCTTTGCACAATGCCGACATCATTGAACAAATGGATATTCGGTTGAACGATTTGGTTTTTGTTGAAAAAGGAGGAGAGATAATCCCTAAAATTGTTGGCGTAAATAAGCAGGCCAGAACGGCCGAAAGTAGCGTTTTTAAATATGCCGAATCCTGCCCTGAATGTGGAACAAAACTCGTTCGGCAAGAAAGCGAAGCCAACCATTATTGTCCGAATGAATTGCATTGCCCACCTCAAATTAAAGGACGAATAGAGCATTTTATTTCGCGCAAAGCGATGAACATCGACAGCTTAGGTGAAGGAAAGGTAGAAATGCTTTTCGATGCTGGATTGATTCGTCATTTATCTGATCTTTTTTTCATCAAAGCAGAAGCTATACTTGGAATAGAAAAGCGATTTGTTTCAGAGGATGGCATTCAAACAAAAACCATGAGCTTGCGCGAAAAATCGGTCGAAAATATTTTAAACGGCATCGAGAAATCAAAGCAAATGCCTTTTCCAAAAGTTTTGTATGCGCTTGGCATTCGCTATGTTGGAGAAACCACGGCTAAAAAATTGGCAGCTCATTTTCGAAGCATGGAAAATTTAAAAAATGCTGATTTCGAAGAGTTAATTTCGGTGGAGGAAGTGGGAGAGAAAATTGCACAAAGTGTGATGGATTATTTCTCTGCAGATGGCCAAGAGATGGAATTGGCTCGTTTAAAAACAGCAGGTTTGCAGTTTGAGGTGAACGAAAACCGAACACTTGTATCCGAAAAATTAAATGGAAAATCGTTTGTTGTGAGTGGTGTTTTTACTCGTTTTTCGCGCGAAGAAATCAAACAGCTGATCGAAGNNTGGCAGGCGAAAATATGGGGCCGGCAAAACTGAAAAAAGCAGAATCATTAAAAATCCCCATTCTTTCGGAAGATGATTTTATTCGAATGATCGAAGATTAATTGGTGAGTGGCAGTTTGACCTTAAAATGGCTGCCTTTTCCTGGAGCACTTTCAACCGTTATTTCGCCCCCAAGCAAATTTATTGAATTGGACAATATCGAAAGTCCCATTCCGGTTCCTTCGATATTCGTTACATTTTTTGCCCTGTAAAAAGAATCAAAGATCATCGAAACGGTTTCTTCGTTCATGCCCATTCCTTGGTCAATCACATGTATCTCTATATGGGTTCCGTTTCGAAGTATATTTAAACGCACCGTAGTTTCTTTGTCGGAATATTTAAATGCATTCGACAAGAGATTGTTCAATATATGGCCAAGCAATTTTTTGTCGAGTTTACTTATTCCTATCTGATCATCTATCTTTGCCTCAAATTGATGCGCTTTTCCGATTCCAATTTCAATTTTAAATATCAAATCTTTAAAATAAGCATCTAAATCAAGCGATTCCAAATGAACTTGGTATTTTCCGGAATCAAATTTTTCGACCAACAAAACATCATTCAGCAACTCAATCAATTCGGCTACGCTGTGCTTGATAAGATTGGTATGGCGAAATACTTTTTCTTGAGGTTGGTTGTTTTTTATAAGCCGTTCCATGAGTTCGGCCGAACTAAGTATGGTTGTCATGGGCGTGCGAAACTCGTGAGAAATGGTGGTAACAATACGCGATTTAAATTCATTGACCTCTTTTTCTCTTTTTAAAGCTGTTTCCAATTGCTCGTTTTTATTCTTAAGTTCAATGGTTCGTTCGGCCACTTTCGCTTCCAGTTCGCTATTCAGTTTCTGAAGCTCCGCTTGTTTTTCTTTTAGTTGTAAATCCAACAAATGTCTTGCCCAGCCCATTTCTATTACAGTGCGAATCAACTCTTTGCTTATGGGTTTTAAAACATAGCCAAAAGGAGAAGTTTTTAAGGCGCGAGCAAAAACGCTGTCTTCGGCATTGGCAGTAACATAAATGATTGGAATGCCAAAGCGGTCGGAAATAATCTGAGCCGCTCCAATTCCATCTTGCTTGCCCGGCATATCAATATCCATCAAAATCAAATCCGGTTTTAGTTCTTCTGCCCACACGATACAATCGTCTGTATTGATCGCCAAGCCTTTTAATGTGTAACCCAGTTTTTTTATGGTAATCGACATCATTTTTCCTGACAGCACATCGTCTTCAGCTATAAGAATTGAAATAGGAGTCTCTTGCATTTGATCTGAAATTTGGATTCTTTCTTTTTTTAAAATGGCTGATTTACAGCTCATTTTCAATAAACAAATGTAGCAATTTATGCTTTTCTTTCTTTTTTTGTTATTAACAATTGTAAACACAAAACATTTAAACAATTGAAACACAATAGTATAACCAAGTTGGATGTTAAAAACTCTGTTGATAGTTTGTATATAAAATCAATCCCTGCCAAATTCATAGCCTTAAATTTGATAAATGCAGGCGCAGAATCTTGCATTGCTTAGGAATTGACAAACAGCGAGCGAATGAGCGTGAAAAATAAAAAAGTATTTGCGATTAAATTAGGACAAATTTTAATATTTGTTTTAGTTTTTGGTAGCCTCCGTCTTTATGCCGGTGCTCCTGAAAAAAGAATCGCAAATCTGGCCGCTGTTCCGCCTGTTCTCACAAATAATTCGGGCGATTTTTTGCCGGATACGATTGATGTTTTTTCCATTGCCAAAGATGTAAGTCAGTTGTTTTCAAAAGCAATGAAATATTCTTCGTTGAACGATGTATATGGCGATACAGCCTATCTAAATGCGTTGTTCAATGCCAATTATACTTCCAACGATGTGGCCGAAGCGTACAAAAAAGATGTAGAAGCGCGTATAAAATCTCAAAAGGGCGATATTGGCGTCGATTTTAGAGCTGATTATTCGGAGAATTTTAAGCCGGGATTGGCGAATGACGAAGATATATTTTTTAAGAGGCGATTCTATTTTGGCGTGGAATGGAATGTGATTAAAGGAGGATTCTTAGAGTCGCGAACCAAAGCCAATCAATTGGAGAAAGAATATTTTCTCAAAGATGTAGATGCTAAAAAGCGTGCCGATGCAGAAAATTATCGCTTTATCTTCAATTACATCAATTATATCTTTAACAAACAAAAAATTGATGTTCTAAAAGAACGCTACAATTTGATAGCTCAACAACTTCAATTTACTAACGAACTCTATCATTTACGTTATGTTGGTTGGGAAAAAGTATTGCATGTTCGCGCCAAATTGGAAGATTTGAACCAGCAAATTGCACAATTGGAAAATTTCAATCAACATATTCCAAACAATATTCCCGATTCCTTGTTAAACAGTAAATACTCTGCCGAAAATCTTCCGTTGGTGGATATTGATTTGAACAAGTTGATGCAGATTTATCATTCGAATGAAACAACAGATACCATAGCTTCTATCAAACTTGCTATGTTTGCCGATGGCATGAAATGGTGGCAAGATTTTTCGGTACGGCCTTATTTGCGTTACAATTTATATGTCGATCCATTGAATCAGAGTAGAACCTTTGCTGCCGGTGGTATTTCGGTGAACGTACCTCTTCGTTTTAAAAACAAGGAGAGTCTGGTGGCAGCCCAAGAAGCTATTTATTTGGCCGAAGGACAATCTGTGTTTCAATCGGGCGACAACGAATTGGTAAATCATTATGCCGAGTTTGCGTTCAAACTAAAGCAAATAAAAGAGTTTTATTACAAAAAACTTTTTGCCGACGAACTGATTCGTAAAGAAATGGTGAAAAAAGATTTTCAAGATATTGGATTCAATCCAATTTTTACACTAGGGCTGATTGATGATAAAAAGAATATAGAAGCCGAAATCATCGATTTGAAAAAGCGACTGTACATTCAATTGGTTCAGATGGCTTTTTATTTGGATAAAAAATCGCCCATGGATTTTGTTGAAATTATAAACCCGCGCGATTTTACTTCCCGTTATTCTACTGCTGTTCAGGTGTTTGTTGATAAGTTGAGTTTTGATGAAATGAATACCTCCGATTTGGTAAACTATTTATGGAAAAACGAATTTCGAGATGTGGTGATTGAGATCGATTCGTGGAACTTGGGACCAAAATTCAACGACTTGCTCGAAAAAGCCACACGCGACCATATATATTTTACTTTAAATATGAAGATTCCGAAAGGTCAGGTTTATCCAAACGTGAATGCCGACTTGGCAGAAATAGCCGTAATCAACAATCCATACATAAAAGGATTGCATTATAGCTTGCTGATGAACACGGATCCAACTCAAGCCAAAGAGATTCAAGAAGTGAATTTTTCAGATTGGCTGGATGGCATTGATCTTAGCCAGAAACCTAAAAATATTCGCTTGAGCATAAGTATAGCAAATGATCTTCCAATCAATATATTGAACAAGGTATATTCAAAATTCGATTTGGTTTTTGTACCTTCCGATGGAGCTCCAAATCGTCAAAAGTTGGAAGAAAAACTCATTCAAGAACTTGCCTTGGGCAAAGAAAAACTAACAGTAATCCTAAACGGAAACGATTTTTCCGATCGTTTGCATTTGGAAAACTATATGGCAAACCTAAAACAAGAAACGGGCGTATCGAATTTTGCCTTCTCCAATGTAAAAAATATGATTTTGGCCGATTTGCGTACCTACGAAATGAGCGAAAAAAATGCCGTTACGGAAGAAGGAATTATGGAGGCATTTCGCAATCAAATATTTTCCGACGACGCCAAGAATAAAGCTATCTTGCAAGCCAAGCTTGATACCATTGCCCTCACCGTAAAAGAAAATATGGACAATGTGAATCGGGCGAACACCCAAACGATACAAATAAACATCAACGACAATCGCACACCAATCACAAAAAAGGCAAGCGATCGTTCGGTACAAAGCACTAAAATCAATGGCAACAAAGTTTGGCAAATTCAGATTGCTGCTTCAAAGGTAAGTTTGTCGAATCAGTTTTTAAGTGAAAAATTCAAAATAAACGAGCCAATTGCAAACTATCAGATTGACGGATATATTAAATACACCATTGGAAATTTTAAATCACTGGCTGCAGCAAAAGCGGCTTTAAATACATATAAAACGAATTCAGGGAATTCAGGAGCGTTTTTGGTAAGCTATGAATAAAAAAAATAATCTGCATGAAGCCATTTAAATTTAAATCGAAAGCATCGGTACTTCGAGGAGTTAAAGAGGATAAGTCGCCCAAAAAAACAAATTGGGATCGGGTTATTTATTTGATTCTTTTCTTACTCATTTTTGTATCCTTGTTGTTTTATACACTACAAAAAAATATTTTTGTAAACGTTGATGGTCAAATTATTACGGAACGTTTTACCGTTAACTTTCCGGAAGACATCAT
>DMBV01000123.1 GCA_003445975.1 Bacteroidales bacterium | reverse complement strand
CTTTGAATCCGGATTTTAGTGCAGCGTTCAGTGCTGTATTGTCGTTCAAACGCAAATCTCTCCGAAACCAGAATAGAGCAATTTTCATATATATTTCTAAAGTATTTATGATTCAAAACACAAAGTAAGTGATTTTGGTTGATTTTTTCTGTTAGCGAAATAACTTCTTTACTTTTATCCTACTTAAGTCCGATACTGAAATCATTATTCCCGTGCCTATTTTAGGTCATTGGATGAAACAAGCCTGGGGTTTTTATTATCGAAACAGCAAATTGAGAAATATTCCGCGATTTCCGGGAATGTAGTTTAATTTGGGTTTATCAAAATTTTCTTTGATTCGTCCGATTGAGGAAGCGGAAATATCAACGTGAATACACTGCCTTTTTCGGGTTGGCTTTTCACTTCAATTTTTCCTCCCATCTTCTTCATAAAATCGTATGAAATTTGCAAACCCAACCCACTTCCGGCTTCCCCTTCGGTGCCTCTGCTCACTTTATTGGCGTCGTATTCAAAGAGTTTTTCAAGCGATAGTTGGTTCATGCCAATTCCCGTATCTGTAATTTCTATTTTAACATTGTGCTCGTCGCAGGAATCACTGATTTCAATTCGGCCATGGGAAGCTGTGAATTTTATGGCGTTGGAAAGGATATTGCGTAATACAGTAATCACCATATTTCTATCTGCCCGCGCATGCAGATTTTCGTTGAGTTTGATGACGATTTGAATGGATTTTTTCAATGCCAATGGCTTCACTTGTTCGAGGGCAATACGGACTTTTTCTTTTAAACAAATCGTTTCGAAATGAATAGGCGATTCCTTGCTTATTGATTTCGACCACTCTAAAAGATTCTCAAGAATTTTAAATGCATTGTTTCCGGAATTTTGAATGTGTGAAGTAAAAGATTTTATTTCGTCCCGGCTAAACAATTCAAAATCACTAATCACCAAATTGCTATAACTTAAAATGTTGGCAATAGGGCTTTTTAAATCATGACCAATAACCCTGAAAATCTTAGATTGCATCTCGGCCAAGTTTTCCAGCTTTTTTTCGGATCGAACTCTGAAAGTGATGTCATCGGCCATACATATAAGTTGGACTACTTTTCCTTCCTGGTTTTTTACCGGCGTAAAAGTTACATGGTAGTAAATTATATTCTTCAAGCTTACTATTTCGCTAAAAATATGGCCTTCCAACCCGCGTCTTATTTGTTGCAATAGAAACGAAAAGCCGGTGTATTCGTCGAAAACCGACTTCCCAATTATGTCATTGTTCTCAATTCCAAGCTTGTTCAAATGGCGGCCTTTAGCCAAAACAAATTTTCCGTTTTCATCGAAAATAAAGATGGAGATTTGAGAGTTTTCAACGATGGTTTTAAAAAGCTGATGACTTTTTTCGAGTTCTGTTTCGGCATAAATCCGGTCCAAGACTTGCGAACAAAGTGAGGCAAAAGATTCGATAAGTTCGAAATCAATACTCGGGCTGCTGTTTAGCGTAAGAATGGAGATGGTACCGAATGTGTCTTTTTCTCGTTTGACATAAATAGTGAATAAATCGGTAATCCCTAACATTTTTTTGACGATGTCTCCAATCTGATTCGAAATAAGTCCATTCGTTAAATTTTCAAAATCTAATTCGAGGCGAACTAATTTGCCTTCTTCCATCGACAAAAGTGGTGCTTTTTGTGTTGATGAAATCATCAAGTTGGGATTGAAACCCAATAGTTTGCTAAGTTCTTGTATATGAACATTGATGCCTTGAATCGATTTTACTTGCCATAGGTTTGTATTCAACTTTTCTTCGAATTCTGCAAATATAATTACTGCTTTGTTTTGCATTAAGCGATAGATATTTTGGGTGATATAGCTGTAAATCTCCTCTTTAGATTTCACTTTTAGAAAGTCCACAGAGGCTTCGGCCAGAAATTCTAATCTACTTTCGCTCTCGGCTGCTTTTTGTTTGAGCATCCGATTGGTTTCTGAATTTGTGCCAACATAAATCATTCCGGGCTGGGATGAAAGTGTTAGTTGAAGAAAGTTTGCATTGAAAAAAAGGCTCACTGCTTCACCGTTCTTTTTTCTTAGAACGATTTCGCGATTTTTAAATTCGGTCGATACATCTTTTGTATATCCAAAGTCGTTCTTATGGCTTGTTTTATGGATGAATAATAGTTTGTCTATTCGTTTGCCAATCAGTTCACTTGGCGAATACCCCAACACTTCGGCCGTTTGTGCATTTATTTCTACTATGCGTTTGTTGAAATCGGTTAGAAAAATATAGTTGGATATACTACCAAATAGTGTGGTCGTTAGAGGATCTTTGTCCAAGATAAACAATTGATATTTCCAGATGGCGTAAGCAAAAAGGAGAATGGTAATTAGATCAACTGCAGTGCCTAATTCCGGAAAATTGATGTTGAAATAAGGAAAGATAATATCGGTCGAAACGGTTATCAGAAAATTGATTCCATAGCCAATAAGTATCAAGCGAGCTTGTTTTTTTAGCACTCCTTCTGTACTCACAAAATAGCGGATTGCAAAATAGACAGAAAGCATCCAATATAGAATTCCATAAACAGAGACCAAGACATACGGAAATTCATTGTTGTATCGCAAAGTCCATCCCCATTCGCGTTCTATTGGAGGAAGCAGAAACAAATCAGCAGAAAGCTGTAAATAGAAAATTAAAATTCCGGGCAAATAGATAATGCTATAAAACAGCAGTCCTTTTCTCTTTTTGCGGATTAGCTCATAGGTAAAATGTACAGATAAGCCAAGCACGATGGACCAAATTCCGAAAATTCTGGACCAGAAAAGTGCCTGCTCGGCATTTTGTGCTGTTCGCAAATGGTATTGGCTTAGATTCAACAATGCCAGCCCAAAAGTGAGCAATAGAAAGATATAAGTCAACCAATTCCGATTGGACCTAAAATATACAAACAAACCCAAACCTAACACGCAGATTGCCGAAAACAGACTGACTAAAGCAAAAATGTTCATCGTTATGGTTTTTGATGTTTAACGATGCTATAATTTTAGATTGTGAGAATTATATTCAAATCGGGTAAATGTATGCTTTTCTCTTGCAATAGCAAATAAATTGTAAAAAAAAAGATAGCGTAGAATCAAAGCGAAACGCTTTTTTCGAAATTTCAAACAGCCCAATCACGCTTGTTTTTGGGCTGTTTGAAATTCAATAAGCAAAATAATCTTCGCCCCGTTTGGCGAATTGTTTCAATTTATAGGGTATGCTCTTTATAAAAATCTACCCAATATTCTTTCACGGTTGATTTCATTTCTTTGCGAAGCATAAATATACCGAATAGGTTTGGCAGTGTCATCATAGCAATGGCAATGCCCGAGAAAGTCCAAATGATGGTGGTATCGGTAAAGCTAGCCACAAAAAAACCTAAAACGTAAATGACTCGGTAAGTCATAACCCATTTTGTGCCAAAAAGATAAGTAACGGCTCGGTCGCCGTAATAGGACCAGGCAATGGCTGTAGAAAAGGCGAACAAAAGGATGCCAATGGTAACAATATATTCTCCAAAATCGCCAAAAATACTTTTCTTAAAAGCGACGATGGTGAGCGGAGCAGAGTTTAAAAGTGATTTGCCTTTAAAAGCCAATTGGGTATTTTGAACATCGCCATTTTTCACTAAAACCGTTCCATTGTATGGTTTTCCATTTTCAAAAATCTGAACATTTTCGGCTATGGAGCGAGAATGGAAAACACTTAAATTGTTCTGAATCTTTCCTTCTACCACAATCAAATCTCCATTGAAAAGAGCAACATTTGTTTCTTGATTGAGGATATATGTTTTAAGCGAATTTTTATCGGCTTCGCTGTTTTCGTTGTACGATTGATTCAAGATTTTCATTTCGGCATATTGGAAATTGGCATCGTGTTTTTCGTTCCAAACACCCGATGAAACCAATGCAAGACCGGTGAGTGTACAAATCACCATTGTATCGATAAAAGGTTCCAAGATAGAAACCATTCCTTCCGAAACGGGCTCATGAGCTCTAGCTGCAGCATGTGCAATAGGAGCAGAGCCTTGTCCGGCTTCGTTCGAAAACAATCCGCGATTCACACCGCGATTAAAAGCAAAAGCAAAAGAAGCTCCCAAAAAGCCGCCTGTTGCAGCGGTTCCGTTAAGTACATCGCCAAAGATCATTCCTAAAGCCGGGATTATGTTTTCCCAATTGTAAGCAATTACACCAAAAGCACCGATAAAATAGATGATTGCCATGGCTGGCACCAATTTGTCGGTTACTTTAACAATGCGTTTTATCCCTCCAATAATTACAAATCCTAGAATGATAGCTAGAACCAATCCGGTAATCCATGGAGCAATTCCAAAACTGGAAAAGACAGAACTGGAAATGCTGTTAATTTGTGGCATGTTTCCGGTTCCAAACGAAGAAATAATGGTAGCAAAGGCAAATATTGCAGCCAGCCATTTCATATTCAGTCGATTTTTCATATAATACATCGGGCCGCCGCTTACGCTTCCATCGGCAGCAATTTCGCGGTATTTGTGCGAAAGTGTTACTTCCACAAATTTGGTTGTCATCCCAAAAAAAGCCGTTACCAGCATCCAGAAAAGAGCAGCGGGGCCGCCTAAGTGAATGGCCAACGCAACACCGGCAATATTTCCTGTTCCAACTGTTCCCGAAAGTGCTGTTGCCAGAGCTTGAAAATGACTGGCATCGCCTTTGTCGGTAACTTTGTCGTATTTCCCTTTTACAATTCGAATAGCGTGATTGAAATAGCGAATTTGCGGAAATTTCAGATAAATAGTAAAAAAGAGTCCTGTGCCCAAAAGAGCGAAGACAAACCAAGGTGAGCCGCCAATATACGAGTCGATAAGTCCGAGGAAAGAGTTTAGTTCTTGCATGTTTGTGTTTTTGTTTGCGAATATAGAAATATTTTAATATCTCAAATCTTTCAAAATTTGTAGAGCGTCCGTTTTTGGGATTTCTGACTTTAGATCTCTGTTTTTATAAAAAGCAATTGTTAGTTCAGATCGATTGGTAAACATGGCATCGCTTCTGCTGGCATATTTCTCAGTTTGAAATTCAGTGTCGAACGAATAAGCATGAATTTTCATTCCTGAACTATGAATCATTTCTGCTTGCCAAGGTTCTAATAAATCGGTATAATTATTTGGCACGCCGCCAATGGAAGGTCCAATAAAATGGGCTTGATTTACGATAGCAAAATCGATGTTTTTCTTGTATGAAACAGAATCGGATTGCAAAAAGTTTTCATCGCCCTTCCAAAGCAAGAAACACAGTGGGACTTTTCCTTTGAATTGCTGATTTAGATTTTCCAGACTTTTTGGAGAAAAAGTTTGAAGAACAATTTTGCCGTTTGTATTTCCCGAATTTACTTTGCTGCTTTTATAAAAAGGCTCTTTTGGGTTTGAAGGTTTTTCAGCAATATTCCAACCAACTTTTGATAAAAAATCAGACAATTGAATTTCTACTTCGGGATAAAGTTCCGGCTCTTTGGTTTCGATATACACTCCGGGACGATGACCAAGATCGTTTTCGTCTTTGACATAATAAAAGCGATAAGTGGTTTTTCCTTCATTTTCAATTTTGTCGTACAGCCGTTTTCCATGATTATCGCGTGCCAACCGCCAGCCTTTGGCCATCATCAGCACGTCTTCTAAAGTAGAAATGTATTGTTTTCCACCAACAAAAATGTGTATATCTGGATGAACAAGTGCGTTTTTTGGCTCCAAATCGCCGGAAATATCCAATCCGCTAAACGAAAATGCTTTCTGATTTGTTTTTTCCACTTGAGCTTCGGCAGAAAAATTAAGTCGTGCTCGATCCGGAAAATTTTGATTAAACCATGTTCCGGCATCCAAGATCATCAATTCTTCATAAGAATAATTTCCTGCTTGATAAATCGTATCCTTTGGAAAAACGACTTCGCAATCCGTTGTACGATTTAGATTGTTGTCGTGCAAAGCCAATAAAACGCCGTCTTTACTTCTTTGAATGTCCACTTCCAAATAATCGGCGCCTGTATTTCTAGCCCAACGAAAAGCGGCTTCGGTTTCTTCTGGCGCCCAGTAGGTTGTCCCTCTGTGGGCTATTATTGCCTGATCAACTACAAAATCTCTTACTTTTCTGTTTTCATCAGTCATCTGTCCTGTTCCACTTTGATTGTTTTGATTCATACATCCAATTTGAAATGTTAAAAAGCCGAGAATGAACAATTTATATCTATTTTTCATGGCTATCAGCATGTTTGCTTCGTAAAGTTAAAGTCAGAAGCAGGATAGAAATGATGGAGGCCAAAATCAATACTTTAAAACCTGCATCCCAGTCGAAATGCTCAACAATATATCCCATAGCAATATTGGCAAATAAAGCGCCGCCCATATAGCCGAAAAGTCCGGTGAGTCCTGCTGCTGTTCCAGCTGCTTTTTTGGGAACCAAATCCAAGGCGTGAACACCAATAAGCATCACAGGTCCGTAGATCAAAAAGCCTATAATAATGAGCGATAAGTTGATAATCAGCAAACTTTCCGATTTCCAATAGAAAATGATGGCGGCGGTTACAAAAATCATATACAGAATACTTGCCGGAGCTCTTCGTCCGCCAAAAACTTTATCGCTAATCCAGCCGGCTAATAAAGTGCCTGGAATACCGGCATATTCGAACAAAAAATATGCCCAGCCCGATTCGCTCAAATCGTAGTGTCGCGCTTCCTTTAGGTAGGTGGGAGCCCAGTCCAAAACACCGTAGCGGATGAGGTAAACAAACGCATTGGCAAAGGCAATGTACCAAAGAAAACGGTTAGAAAAAACGTACTTAAAAAAAATGTCTTTGCCGCTTAGTTCATTCTCAAAACTTTTTTCGTTGTATTCGGGCGGATAATCGTTGCGCCATTTTTCGATTGGAGGCAAGCCGCACGATTGAGGTGTGTCTTCCATCAGAAAATAAACGCCAACAGCAATCAGTAAAGCCACCATGGCCGGAAAATACAAAGCACTCTGCCAATCGTTAAAAATGGCCAATCCCAAAATTGCCAATGGACCTATCAATCCGCCACCAACATTGTGGGCTACATTCCAAACGGACATTTTTGTTCCCCGTTCTTTGATCGAATACCAGTGAACCATTGTTCTTCCGCACGCCGGCCAACCCATTCCCTGAAACCATCCATTGATGAATAAAACCACAAACATTACAGAAACGGAGGAAGTAAAAACAGGAACCAGTCCCATCAGAATCATAGTCGATGCAGAAAGTACCAATCCTAAGCTTAAAAAAATTCTTGGATTTGCTCTGTCGGAAACATTCCCCATGATGAATTTGCTCAATCCATAGGCGATTGAAATGGCGCTCAAAACCCATCCGAGTTCAGCTTTGGTATAGCCTTGCTCGATGAGATTGGGCATGATAAGCGAGAAATTCTTACGCACAAGATAATAAGCGGCATAGCCGATGAAAATGCCCAGAAAAACTTTGAATCTTAATTTTTTATAGGCTGGATCTATCTGAGATTCAGGCAGTGCTTGTTGAAAAGATTTGGGTCTTAGAAATTTAAGCATAGTAGTATATTCGCTATTTTGGCGATGAATATGAACTATTTAGTCAAAAAAATAATTATTTCTTTACTGCAGTGAGTGTAAAAGCTTCTTGCAAAATTTTTCTTGCGCGGTCGCCAGTAATGTCTGCCTGTTTCAGATTTTCAGCATTCAGCGATCTGCAAAGTACAAATCCATTGTCCAAAAGCAGTTGTTTTTCGCGTTTTGCCAAAGATTGCAGGACTGTAATGGGATGTAAGCCTGAAATGTCGATGCGTTCGCGAAGGCTTCCTTGTGCCGGATAATCCCACGAAACGAGTTTTAGTCCAACACAATTGGCATATTGAACAGCATCTTCTGTAAATCGGGTGTTGGTAACAATCCAACCTTGATACTCCTGAATGATTTTTGGGTCCGTTTTTTTCCAAGCTAGCAGAAGGTCGCTGTAGCGTGAATGAATATACATAGCCACCTTTACATCGGATTTTGTGTTGGTGCTCGAATGAAACTTGCATTCAATCATGATTTTTTGGCTGTCTTTCCGAGCAACAATATCCACCTCATGCGAAACGCAATGTCCTTGTACAATTGTTCCAACTTCGGTTTCAAATCCTTGGTAGTTCAAGAGTTCGGCAACAAATTTTTCGAATGGAAAGCCGGAAGGTCCCAGTTCCAATATGGCATTTTTTAGTCGATATCGGCCGGCTACTTCTGTAGATTTTTTTTTGAGAAGCGCATAGGCCAACTGAAAAAGTTTTTTGGTGGAAATGCCATCGTAGATATTGGCTGATAAATGATTAATCACATCATCGATGTCTTTTTGGTTGGCTCCTGATCGTTCGAACGATTTTTTAAGTTTATCAGGGTCGAAACGGAAGACTTCGCCCGATTTTTTGGTAATATTGAAATTTGCGATTCCCATGGTTTTAATTTTTATTTGTTGGATGCTATTGTTGAACGAATATACAAAAAAATTTGATTTTTCTCTTCCATCGAATTAACTCATTTTTTTCCAAAGAATTTTGGCCAATTTTTTTGATTCCTTGTGAATGAATGCTTCGTCTTGATTTAAAATCAGTCTGTCTTTCATCACGAATTCACCATTTACTATCAGGCTTTCGATATGGCGATTTTCAAAGGCGTAGAAGAAATGTCCAAGAAAATTGCTTTGTGTTAAGGGCGTAGCTCCATCGTAATCAAAAACAACAATATTGTTTTCGCCATCGCCACTGAAATAGTTGGATCTCAGATAGGTGTGAGCCATTCGTAAGCGCGAATAAATTTTCTCCAGGTCGATATTGTCTTTTGCTAAACCGGCAAAATAAGCCCATTGTGCTGAGCGAATCATGTTGCTATGCATGCCATCGGTGCCTAAAAGTGTTTTGCCTTTCAGTTTGTGGGAATTGAAAAATCCTACCCGATTGTTCAAATTACTTTCCGGGTTTTGTACTACCCAAGCCTTGGAATTGGCTATCAGGTTTCGTTCAAAATCGTCGATATGAATGCAATGAGCAAGGATCGTTTTCTCAAAATTGGTGAGTCCAAAATCGGCTAAACGGTAAACCACCGGTTTTCCATAGATCTCCAGACTGTATTGTTGTTCGTGAAAATCTTCTGCAACGTGGATATGAACGCCGCTTTGGTATTTTTCGGCCAAGATTTGAGCTTGCTTTAGGCTCTCGTCCGATAAGGTAAAAGCGGCATGTAAACCGACAAGTCCTTGATTATTTTTAAGATAATCTTCCGTTTCGGCCAAACCGGCATCGCGTATGGCAAGGCCGTCGCGATCGGAAATTTCGTAACACAGCAGATGATTCAATCCTGTTTTTTCGAACTGAGCAGCTATATTTTTCAATGAGCCGCTCACACAATTGGGCGAAGCATGATGATCGATAACAAAACTTACACCATTTTTTGCGCTTGAAATGGAGGTGAGTGCAGCACAAATTTCTACAGCATCTTTGCTCAAAGCCTTGTCTAATTTCCACCAGACACGTTCCAAAATTTCGAGGAAATTTTCGGGCGCATTTGCAGGTGGTGGCATTCCGGTTGCCAAAGCAGAATAAGCGTGATGATGAGCGTTGACAAAGGATTTTGTTGCATATTTGCCTTTGCAATTTTGGCGTTCACACTCCACGGGCAAACTTTTTGTTTGCTCATTGGTGACAAACCGAATGGCTTGATCGATTCCTGTTTCTATCAATAGATTTCCTTCTGTAATTTCGAAAGTTTTCCAGTCGATAAATTGTATATTTTCAAGTAAAATCATTGTTTAAGTTTTGTTGGGATAAATATACCTAATAAATTGTTTTGCAAAGCTGAAACTGATATTTTTGCTATCGTTAAATAAATGAAATATTTATGCAAGCGATAGTAAGTATTATTATGGGAAGTACTTCCGATTTGGGAGTGATGGAAAAGGCGGCTCAGTTTTTTGATGAGATGGAAATTCCTTTCGAAATCAATGCCTTGTCGGCTCATCGAACACCCGATGAAGTGGAGAAATTTGCCAAGAACGCAAAAGCGCGTGGAATAAAAGTAATCATTGCAGGAGCAGGCATGGCGGCACATTTGCCCGGTGTAATTGCATCCATGACACCAATTCCGGTAATTGGCGTACCAATTAATGCTTCGCTCGACGGAATGGATGCTTTATTGGCTATCGTTCAGATGCCTCCGGGAATTCCTGTAGCTACTGTTGGAATAAATGGAGCATTAAATGCAGGTATTTTAGCTGCGCAAATTTTAGCCGCAGGCGATGAAGAAATGATGAGAAAAACCATTGTCTTCAAAGAAAATCTGAAAACGAAGATTGTTCAAGCAAATCTGGATTTATCTCAAATTAAATTTAAGTTCAAATGCAATTAGGTTGTATTCTGATTGATACCTTACTTAAAACTTAAAGGCCAATTTGAGATTTACTCTGCGTGGAGTGAGATAATTTGGGACAAGATAAACGTAATTGGAATTGTCTTTCACCCAAAGATAGGACACCACATTGTTGATATCCAATAGATTGAGTACTTCGAGACTAAGGTCGATATTTGTAAATTTCCGTGCAATCTTGTTGTTTATCCGTTTGCTGTTGGGGCCAATTAGTTCGTAGGCAAAGCCGATATCTACGCGCCGATAAGGTGGAGTTCGCGTGATGACGGTTTGGAAATCGCGATTGGGATAATAGACCGGCAAACCCGAACCGAAGGCCAAATTCATATTCAATTTAAATGTAGGCATCATGGGCAAATAATCCTGAAAGAACAAAGAAACAGCTACGCGTTGATCTGTTGGACGAGGAATCCAGCTATTTGCCAGAGGCGCAGGTGAATTGGAAAAATAGGAGTTGTAGAAATTGTCGCGCAGCATTTCGTTGGTTTGCATCACCGAAATACTCAACCACGATTCCAGCCCTTCTACAAATTCGCCGTTTATTTTCATATCAATGCCGGCGGCATACCCTTTGGAGCTGTTTTCGCCGCTATAAATCAAACGCACATTGTCCACAATAAACGGAATCAAATTGTCGAATTTCTTATAATAAAACTCGCTTATCAGTTTGAAAGAACGTCCCCACGCATTGAAATTGTAATCGCTACCAAATACAAAATGAACTGACGATTGAGCTTCGATCGAGCTATTTAAGGTTCCGTTTGGTCGTCGAAGTTCTCTGTAGAAAGGAGATTGGTAATAGAGTCCTCCCGAAATCCGAAATAGAATGTCTTTTTGCCAATCGGGTTTTAAAGCGATAGCAATGCGTGGACTGATAAGCAGTTGGTGGTTATAATCCCAATAATTCAGGCGTGTGCCGGCCGTAATATAAAATTGATGCTCGTTGGATTTGAATTCCCATGAATTTTGCACAAAAGCACTTATTCTGTTTGAGTTCAAACTATTTTCGGCAAACAAAGTGTCGTTTAAGAGATAGGGAAAAAATGTTTGAGCCAAAGGATCGGTATAGCCAAGAGAATCAATTGGATAGGGTTTGGAGAATCCTGCCGAATCAATCATAACCCATTCGTTCAATTGATCGTTGATCAGTTCGTGTTGAATTTTTAATCCCCATTGGATCAATCCGCTTTTGTGTTCTAAAATCCCTTGATGTTCGAGATTCCAAACTTGCGCATTCAGTTTGTTTCGGGCATGATTCAAATAGGTTCCAACGCCTTGTGTTTCTATTACATTTCCAAAATCGTCTTGACCTAAATCTGTTTCCAATTGTCCGATCCAATATTGTCCTTGAATGTCGTAATTTTCCTGTTCTACAGATTCATACGTGCTGGCAATGAATTTTAGATTCAGGTTTTTTGTGGGGGCGAAAGTAGTGGTAAATGCACCGAACAATGTATTTGATTGATCTACTTCTTGTCCGTCGAAATAAATTTTGAGCTGATACGCTTCTTTAATATGCCCAAAAGCCGTTTCCCTATTTTGAGGAACGAGTTTGTATCGGTTGCGGCTATAATTTCCTAAGAAAGAGAAACCCCATTTGGCATTTTTCTGAAAATGAATAAGCGTTTGAATATCAGTGAAAGAGGGTTGATATTCTCCTTTGGTATCTAGGCTATTGAGCAGATATTGATTGGTTTTTTGTCGAAATCCGATCATATAGCTGAGTTTGTTGTTCAGAATAATATCTTCCAAATGCAAAGAAGCTTCGAGTAAGCTCAGTTTCGTGGTGCCGTTGAATTGTGTTGGACGACGGTATTTTATATCGAGAACGGAAGCCATTTTATCGCCATATTTAGCTTCAAAACCACCGGCCGAAAATAGGATAGAGGAAACCAAATCGGAATTGATAAAGCTAAGTCCTTCTTGCTGTCCGGAGCGTGTAAGAAGTGGCCGATACACCTCAATTCCGTTCACGTAAATCAGGTTTTCGTCGAAACTTCCACCACGAACAGAATATTGAGAGCTCAATTCATTGTTTGAACTGACTCCCGGAAGTGTTTTTATGAGCGATTCCACATTGTTGTTTACGCTGGGAATTATTTGAACAGCTTGCGGATCGATGCGTGTGAGAGTGGATTTGCGAATTTCTTTATCTTCAACTACCACATCGGCCAATTGTTTGGCCGTTTGAAAGAGTGAAACGTTTAGATTTCGCTCTTGGCCGGCTTTTAATTGAATTTGAACTGTTTCGCTTTGATATCCTACATAAGAAAACTGAAGCGTAAACAATTTATTTGCCGCTAATTTTAATTGAAAATTGCCATTTTCGTCGGAGCTTGTCCCTGATTTTTCGTTCAGAATGAGAATATTAACTTCAGCAATGGCAATTCCGTTTTCATCACTTATTTTTCCAAACACCAAAGCCGATTGCTGGACGTTTTGAGCCAAGCTGGACAAGGTGACCGCCAGAAAAAGAACAAGCGGTAAAAGAAACAATTTTGAATTTGACCTTATCTGAGCGTGCAATTTTTTGGCTTGTTTAAATACATTTAGGCAAATATACGTAATTAGCTTAAAACGTGCTTTTGTTGAATTTATTCTTTCGGCTGGAGGAATGAATATACAAAAAAAATGCTGTTTGATTGTCAAACAGCATTTTCCTTAGATTTAAAATACCCTATTCTTGAAAAAAACCGGCTGCTTTAGCATCTTTCAAAGCGACTAATATGCCTTTTTTGCTGATGGTACGCATTCCGTTGGCGGATACTCTTAGGGTAATATATCTGTCCTCTTCAGGAATAAAAAATTTCTTGGTATGTAAGTTAGGATAAAACTTTCTTCTAGTTTTAGCATTAGAGTGAGAAACATTGTTTCCTGAGAGCACTTTTTTTCCTGTTATTTCGCAAATTCTTGACATCGTACTACTATTTAAATTCTGGTTTCTGAAAAACGGACTGCAAAATACGGCATAATTTTTCAAAAAAACAATCCTTTTTTCGATTTATTTTGGAATGAATTTATTATATCTTATTTGTTGAAATGAGTATCTATAAATGCCTATATTTGAGGTTGTATAAGCAAATTCTTCCTATTATTTATTAGGGAGAAACAAATCGATATCTTTAAGAAGTGATCGGTTTATATAGACTTTTTAATATCATTGTGAAGGTGTGAAACCAAAGTTTGAAAATATTTGGACAAAAAGGAACTGTAGCAAAACAATTAAATCGGCATATATTCATAAATAAATTTAACCAAATAAGAGCAATATGTTACGCAAATCTTTATTTATTTTGTTTGTGGCTGTTACTTTCTCAGTCTTTGCACAAACAAATGTATCAGGAGTATTATCCTCTAATACAACATGGACATTGGCAAATAGTCCTTATATCGTCACAG
>DMBV01000045.1 GCA_003445975.1 Bacteroidales bacterium | reverse complement strand
AATGCTTGTCCTGAAATTATTACGCGCACATATCGGCTTGCTGATGTATGTGGAAATGAAACATTTTTAAGTCAAAAAATTACGATTCACGACACAATTCCACCAACTGCCGATCAGCCAATGCCCGTTACTTATTCCAGAATGGAAGACGTTCCGGCAGCAAGTGTAACAATGCTCCAAAATGTTTGGGATAATTGTACGGAAAACCCAAGTGTATCAACTGTTTCGACACATTTTGATACCTTATGTTCTCCACCGTTTTTTACTTATACATTCCGAATAGAAGATGAGTGCGGGAACCAATCAATCGTTGAACATACGCTTTTTGTAAACGATTTCCCTATTGCAGAAGATGATATTTTCACTCTTGAAGAAAACAGCAAAGACAATAAGTTGAATGTTTTGGAAAATGATTCCTTTGGATTTGACGGTGCAATGGAACAAGGTCTGGAGATCACTTCCAATCCTTTTCATGGACAAATTATTTGGCATGATAATGCAACTCCGAACAATCATTTGGACGATTTCTTTGTTTACACACCGACGCGAAATTGGTATGAGGGAGATCATTTTGAATATAGTATAAAGGACAAAACCGGTGACATTTCCACGGCGCAAGTAGAAATCATTATCAATCCAAATCCTTTGCATATTCCGGAAGCATTTTCGCCTAATGGAGATGGCATCAACGAAGTGTTTTACATTCGTGGATTGTATTATTATCCTAACAATTCTATTATTATTTACGATAAAAAAGGAAATAAAATATTTGAGAGCGAACCTTACCAAAACGATTGGGATGGAACCAATCTGTTTTCGATAACTCCTGCAGAAATATTGCCACAAGCTACTTATTTCTATATATTAAATTTGGGACAAGGGCGAAAAGCGATAAAAGGGTATGTTTACATAAATCGCCTCCATTAGCCTTTGAATAACCAACAAAGCAAAAAAGCACTGCGAATAGAATGCAGGGCTTTTTTTCTTAGTATAATGAAATTACATTATTCTAACTCGACGATGGTTTGGTTTTTCCGGACCATGGTTCCTGCTTCTACTAGGATGGATTTTACTTTCCCTGAAAAGGGCGCTCGAACAACGTTGTCCATTTTCATTGCCTCCAAAATCATGAGTTGATCTCCTTTTTCTACTCGATCTCCTACTTTTATTTGAATTTTTTGTATTGTCCCGGGAATAAAAGCGAGTATCTCATTAAAATTTAGTGGAGCATAGGGTTTTTTGTTCTTGACAGCGTCGGGAACACGTGTATAGTAAAGCGAATTATCCACATAAAACGAATCAAATTTTTCGACCTTCTTGTCTTTTTTTGTTTTTTCTCTCTTGCTCATTTGGGTTGATTAAAATGGTGGAACTCCATGCTTTTTGTCGATCACTGTAATCGTTTTAGAAGACGAAATTTCAAGTGCATGAATCAACATTTTCCTTGTCTCTGTTGGCTCAATTACCGCATCTACGTAGCCATACGCTGCAGCCACATAAGGATTTGCAAATTTCTGTTTGTATTCTTCTATTTTTTCCTGACGAACTTTTTCGGGATCGGCTGCCGCATTTATTTCGCTTCGGAAAATAATATTGGCAGCTCCTTCAGGTCCCATAACGGCTATTTCGGCCATGGGCCAAGCAAAGACAAAATCGGCACGCAAATGATGGGAACACATGGCTATATATCCGCCACCATACGCTTTTCGCATAATCACCGTAAGCTTTGGAACGGTAGCTTCTGAATAAGCATATAAAATCTTTGCGCCATGGCGAATTACGCCCGCATGTTCTTGATCCACTCCGGGTAAATAGCCCGGAAGATCGACCAAAGTTAACAAGGGAATATTGAAAGCATCGCAATAGCGAATAAAACGGGCAGCTTTATCGGAAGAGTCAACATCTAAAACACCGGCCAATACAAGCGGCTGATTTCCCACAACGCCAACGGTTTGTCCGTCCAGTCTGGCGAATCCAATGACTATATTTGCTGCAAAAAGTTCTTGAACTTCAAAAAATTCCGAATCGTCGGCCAATGATTTGATGATATCGCGTACATCATATGGCTGGCGTGGATCACTTGGAATCACATCGTCAATTTTGTAAAGTCGGGTTTTGGGTGGTTTTTTTGGAAAACGATCGGCTTTTTTCAGATTATTCCATGGGATATAGGTGCAGAGTTGTTTTATTTGATCGAAACATTCTTGCTCACTATCGGCATAAAAATGCGCATTGCCTGTTTTTTCGGCATGAACGCGTGCGCCGCCAAGGTCTTCCATCGAAATTTCTTCGCCCAAAACGGTTTTGATCACTTCCGGACCGGTGATAAACATTTTTGATATCTTGTCCACCACAAAAACGAAATCGGTAAGGGCAGGACTGTAAACGGCTCCTCCGGCGCAGGGGCCGAGAATAACTGAAATTTGCGGAATTACGCCTGAGGCTTGTGTGTTTCTATAAAATATTTCACCATAACCGGCCAATGAATTTACCCCTTCTTGAATTCGGGCGCCTCCTGAATCGTTGATGCCAATCAAAGGAACTTTCATTTTCATGGCTTGATCCATTATTTTGGTAATCTTTTTGGCATGCATATAGCCTAAGGAACCACCGGCTACTGTAAAATCTTGTGCATAAATACAAACAGGATGACCATACAAAGTGCCCGTTCCTATAATTACTCCATCGCCGGGCAAATATTTCTTATCCATGTCAAAATCTTTTGCCGCATGTTCTACAAAAAGATCGTATTCATGGAAAGACTTGGTATCGAGAATGGCCATTATTCGTTCGCGTGCCGTTAATTTTCCAACGGCTTTTTGCTTCTCAATCGCTTTTGATCCTCCACCCGAAAGTGCTTCGCGCATTCTGCTTTTCAGATCCAAAGATTTTTGCTTTAATGACATAATTTTAAATTTTGATTTTTGGTTAAACGTATTTAATGAAGCGCAAATTTAGACGAAATTATAAAAAACAAATCTGTTATTGGACTAACAATCTATCAAATTCGATAAATTAAGCTTTATTAACATTCGTATTTCTGCTATCAGGAGTATATAAATTTTATAATCTATTGAATTACAAATATTTTTCTATCTCTTTTTGTAAAACATTTTTCGGCTTTACGCCAACAAATTGTTTTACGATTTCTCCATCTTTAAAAAGAAAGAGGGTAGGGATGTTTCGAATGCCCAATTTTGCTGAAACGCGCGGATTTTTATCTACATCCAGTTTTCCTATCTTTGCTTTGCCCTGCAAATCAGTGGCCAATTCATTTACAATTGGGCCTTGTATGCGACAAGGGCCACACCATGGAGCCCAAAAATCGATTAAAGTAATTCCTTTTCTTATTGTTGCTTCAAAATTGGCATCTGTTAGGATAAGTGTATGTTCGCTTGTTTCTTGACTTTGCGACCCTGTAAATAACTGACGCATTTTGTACATACGATAAACTAAAAATAATATGACCAAACCCAAAAGGGCAACGGGTAGCATGAATTTCAAATTTGCTTCTAATAAAATCATAAATCGTGTAAAATTTTAGTAATGGATTGGATGATAATTTCTTTTGATTGGATGCCTTGAAAGCGAGCAATCTGTTTGGAATCTTGATATAGAATGAGTAAAGGAATATTCCGAACGCCTTCTTTGTTGCTTATTACGCGGTTGTCGTTTATATCGACTTTAAAAACTTTGATGCGCGGACTTAGTGCTTTTGCAATTTCCTCAAGCATGGGATTTTGGTCAAGACAAGGCTGGCACCAAGGTGCCCAATAATCGACCAAAGCATAGCCATGCTTCATTTGATCGTCAAAATCCATCAAATTTAAATTCTGAATCATGCGTAATTTTTGACCGACAAAGATAGCCTTTTTACGTTTGGATAATTTAGCAATCGGGATTTGACATATATTTAACTTTTGCCTTGTACGAGTTAGCAAGAGCGCAAAGTCGATTAAGAATGCGATTTCAGGTGAAATAAATTATGCAGGGATTTAAAATAAATAACTCGGATGAAAGTTAGGCGACTGATTATTTTGGGTCAATATTTTCCTTATTTACTCGGAATCATCCGGTAGTAAAATCATATCATAAGGAGTAATGACCTGAAAAGTTTTGTCGGTGATGGCACTTGTTCCAATAAATGTGAGTAGCCACATTCCGTCGTCGGCAGCGAGATTTCCGAAGATAAAGGTTTCGCCTTTGGTAAAATACTGGTGTTCATATTCCTGAACAAAATTTAATCCGTTGGGACTTTGAATCATTACTTTATCCAAAAAAACATCTTCGGTTGTACAATACGCCTCAAAGCGTGCCTCTTGCAAGGAAAGTAAGCGGACTACAAAAGCAGTGTCGCCATCGTTGGATGGATCAATTGTTTTGCGGCAAGAACCTGAAACTAAAACAACTATCAGAAAGACGATGTAATAAAACGTTTTATTCATTCGAAAATAGAGTCTGAGTACAAATTAAAACAAAAATTCAGCGAGAAACCGGATTATCATTCGTTTTTTTCGTTTACGCCAAAACCAAACAGTGCGAAATCGTATTTTACAGGATCGTAGGGATCAAAAAGGCGCAAGGCGGCGGTAATTTCCTCCACCGCATGCCAATCGTTTTGTTTTCGGGTGAGCAATCCGATGCCTCTTCCAATTCGTGCAGTATGCACATCGAGCGGAAGCATCAATTGAGCCGGCGAAATGGATTTCCAGAGTCCGAAATCAACCCCTGATTTGTCGTGGCGGATCATCCAGCGCAAAAACATGTTCAAGCGTTTTGTAGCCGAATTTTTCGCCGGATTCGACAAATGTTTCTCAGTTCTTTTTTGATGCGAAGTTTGATAGAACAAATCGTTAAACTCAATTAAGGCCGATTGTGCATCTATTTTAAATCCTTCGGAAAACACATTTTCCATTCCTCCGTGATTCAGATAAATATTTTGCAAGGATTTGATAAAAAATTGGATGTCAATCGACTGGAAAGTCCGGTGTTTGAAAGATTCAAAATTAATTAAATCTTTGTCGGTACAATTCCGCACGAAATCGGCCGGAGCATACTCCATCAATTCCATCAAGCGGTTGGCGTTTCGGATGACGATTGGGCGTTGTCCCCAAGCGATACTTGCCGACAAAAACGCAGCGATTTCGATGTCTTCTTTTTGATTGAAACGATGCGGAATTTGAATGGGATCGTTTTCGATAAATTCGAAACGATTGTATTTTAAATAATTTGATTCCAGAAAATGAAACAGTTGGTTTTTATCCATTTTGGATTTGTTTTTTTCTTAAAAACAAAAAAGCAAGGATAAGCAAAGGGATTATAAACTCAAGGCTATTGCCAAATTTTGATTTTCCCGCTACAATAGCTGTTTCGTTTCCGATGAGTGTAAATCCGGCCCAATAATAGGGATGAGAGTACAAGGCGTTTTCTTGGTTTATGATTTTCAATTTAGCTTCGTGCAAAGCATTATTTTTGGCCATTCCCTGGGCTAGATTGGCATAGAAATTCGACATCAGCTCGGCACTGAATTTATCATTTACATCCCAATGCGTCATGATGATACTCGGAACGCCGGCGTATTGAAACCCGGTGGACAGGCTAAGGATTCCTTCGCCTTTGTTGAGCTTTCCGTTTCCGGAGTTGCAGGCACTCAAAACGGCTAAATCGGCGGAAAGTGTCATCCCAAATAAATCTGAAACCAAGAATAAACTCGAGTTAAATTCTTGCTCTTTAGGTGCAAAAACCAACTGTGATAAAAAAGGATCTTCATCATTCAAAACGGCATGCATCGCCAAATGTAGTACCGAAGCCTGTTTGGCACTGCTTAGAAAATTCTCCTTTGTGGCTTGATTGCCTTTGTATATTTTAGCATCAAAAGCATTTGAAATGCTTTCCAGCTCTTGGTTTACGTGGTTCAAGGGCATCAATGAAAACGGATTGTTGTTGGAAGCTGCTTGGCCTTCTAGAAACGAATAATCCGGCGCAAAAGCGACAATCTGCCCGTAATTGCGTTTTTTGTTTTGCGAATAGCTAAAGTAAATAGCTGCCGAATTTAATGTGCTGCTCACATGAGTTCGGATAAAATAGGGGAGTTTCCGATAATCGGGTCTTTCAAGATTCACCTTCTGGGTGAGTAAAACATCAAAAGGCAAATAACTTAAAATGCCGTCGGGCACAATGAGCAACTCTTTTCCTTGCAGTTGTTCTTCAATATCGGCAAACAAAAATTCGTATATTCTGTAGGAAAGCTGGGTAAACGATTGAAAATCGGCCTTGCTATTGTCAGTGTTCACAAAACGAATCAATTGCAATAAGCGTTCGATGGAGTTGTTGAATCCGGCAGGCAGTTTTTTGGTGGTGAGCGTGGCGTCGTCTTTGCGAATCACATAAGTGATAAGCAAAGAATCCGAAAGCGCAAAATCCAAAATTACCTTGTTTTTATCGAGATGACTTTGAACCTGTGCTATACTGATTACATTGTTTCCGTAAAACAATCTGTAATAATCGGGATATTGCTCAAAAAGAACGCTTTGAATGCTATCGAGGTTTTTTTGCAGAACTTCCTGTTGTTGTTTGAAAATTTGTTGAAGTTTATTTTCCGCAGATGAAAGTTTGGAGGTGCTCGAACTTATTTTTTCTTGAATGCTCAAAAGGTTTTGCTTGAGTTGATTTTCTCTTTCGATCAGTGAACTTGGGACGTTGGCTAAACGAAGCGTATTGCTTTTTTGCAATCCGGCGAGCAAAGCAGTTGATTTATTTTGCTCAATAAAGCGAAAGGTAGCTTCGAAATAGTTCGATTCTTTGGTGAGCGAGTAGAGTTTGTTGGAAACCAAAATTGCATGATTGAGCAGCGTTTCTACTTCTTTGTTCAAAATCAGATTGCTGCTGTATTTTTGTTGCATNNGTTTCGCCAAAAACCCGATATTGATAGGCGCTTAATTTCCCATTTACCTCGGCCAAACGAAAATAAGCAATTGCATTTTTGTAATCTTCCAAGCCTTTGTAGGTAGCAGCCAAATCGGTTTGGTTTGCTGTAATTCTATAATGCTTGGCGGGTAAATTTTTTGAGAGGATTGCGTTTGATTTCAAGTAAAATTCCAATGCCTTTTCATAATCTTTCAGCATATAATAGGAGTCGCCCAGCAATTCGAATAGTTTGGCTTGGTCGAGTTCTGAAAAGGAAGTAGAATTGTAGAAAGTCAGTGCTTTTTCAAAATAATAGATCGATTCGAGGTATTTTCCTGAGAAATGGCTTGTTTTTCCTTGTCCAATATACAAATTGAATAGTTCGGAGGAGTGTTTGGGATTTGATGCGCTCAAAACGCCAATTCCTTCTTTATAATAAATTTTTGCTAAATCGTAATCGCCCAATCGAGCATAAGAATCGCCAAAACGCCCGTTGATGGATGCAATTTGTAGTAAATTGTTGGTTTGCAAATANNGCCAAGGTTTTCCAACTCAGATAATAATCTAAATCACTGCTTGGGGTAGTTTTTAAAAAAAGATAAGCCGAATCGAGGCTTCTATGTTCTAAAAAGCGGTTGAATTTCTTTTGTTTCTGTGCAGAAAATTCCTCTTTTTCGTTGGTTTGGGCCACTGCACCAAAAAAAATGAAATGCATAAAATAAATAAAAAAAAACTTTCTCGACATAGTATTGACCCCCTAAAGTTCTACAAAAATACGGTAAGAATGCCACATTTCAAAGAATTGCAAAATGTTTAATTGAAAACCAAAAGCACAGTCCTCGTCCTTTTTTGCACACTTATTTGCGAAGTGTTCAAAAAAATGACGGATCGGTTTTTCTGCATTTTCGGCAGCCGAATAGGACTTGAACATCATCGGTTTCGTGTTTGCTTCCGGAGGCTTTAATTAAAAACTAAAATTCTTTTAGCATTCCGAAGAAAGGGTTTATTTTTGTGAAAAATTTCCCTATGCTCACAATTCAATTTATCAAAGAAAATCCTCAGGAAGTTGTTGATCGCCTGAAAATTAAGAATTTCGATGCGGCCGGTTTGGTTCAAGAGATTATCAATTTGGACACAAAACGGAGAGATACCCAAAAAAGCCTCGATGATGTGTTGTCCGAAAGCAAATTGATTGCCAAAGAAATAGGTCAATTCATGAAGCTAAACCAAGTTGATGAAGCCGAAAAATTGAAAGCGAAAACCTTTGAGTTGAAGGAGCTTTCCAAATCGTTGGGCGACTTGCTGAATGAAACCGAAAAAGCACTGCTTGACAAACAAATACTTTTGCCAAATTTGCCTCACAAAAGTGTAAAACCGGGCAAAGGAGAACTGGACAACGAAATTATAGAAAATGTAGGGAATATTCCTCAACTTGCCGAAAACGCTGTTCCGCATTGGGATTTGGCTACCAAATATGATTTGATCGATTTTGAATTGGGCAATAAGCTTACCGGAGCAGGATTTCCGGTTTACAAAGGAAAAGGNNCTCACCTACGATTTCGAAGTCTATTCGGCCGCTCAAAAACGTTGGCTGGAAGTGAGTTCCGTTTCCAATTTCGAAACATTTCAAGCTAACCGCATGAAACTTCGTTTTAAAGATGAAAATGGCAAAAATCAATTTGCCCATACTTTGAACGGAAGCGCCTTGGCTTTGCCTCGCATACTAGCCGCTTTGCTCGAAAACAATCAAACTGAAGAGGGCATCAAAATTCCAAAGGCTTTGCAAGCTTTCACCCGATTCGATATCATTCATTAATCAGAGCAGATGGCGGATTATGTAAGACCCAAAAAACATCTTGGACAACATTTTTTGACGGATAAATCCATCGCCAAAGATATTGTGGAGGCAATCAATCCTGCAAGCAAAAATTTGCTCGAAATAGGTGCCGGAACAGGTGTCCTGACTCAATATATTCTCAAGAATGAATCGTTGAATTTTAAAATTATCGAAATAGATTCGGAATCGGTCAGTTATTTGAAGCAACATTATCCAAAGCTGACTCAGCAAATAATTGAAGCGGATTTTTTGCGTTTTTCTCTGGATGATTTATTTGACGAAAATTTTTCGCTTATCGGGAATTTTCCTTACAATATTTCCAATCAAATCCTTTTTAAGGTTTATGATTATCGTCAGAAGATTGATGAAGTGGTTGGGATGTTTCAGAAAGAAGTGGCCGAGCGCATTGCAGCCAAACCGGGAAGCAAGACGTATGGAATTTTAAGCGTTTTGCTTCAAGGGTATTACGATATTGAATATCTTTTTACGGTGAGCGAAACGGTTTTCAATCCGCCACCCAAGGTAAAATCGGGCGTTATCCGATTGAAACGAAATCAAATTGAAAAACTCGATTGCGACGAAGTGCTGTTCAAAACCTTGGTAAAAACCGCTTTCAATCAGCGAAGGAAAACACTTGGAAATGCATTGAAAAGCATGGGTGCAAAACAATGGCCGGCTGAATACGATCTGCTTTTAAGCAAAAGAGCCGAACAATTGAGTGTAAAGGATTTTGTGGTTTTAACAAATTTGGCTTCTGAAACTATTTCTCCCCATTGATTAGAAATACGTATTCTTTAATTTTTTCGTTTGGCACCAATACTGTGAGGCTGTAGTGCTTAATGAACCATTGACCGTTTGGTTCTTTTTCCATCACACCCGTTCCGCGGCAAAGTCCCATCCAGGTATCCAGCGTTTCGTCGAACCAAGCATATTGGGCATTTGTGCCAATATATACATTCCGGTTTTTTTTCTTAAAATTCCATGCATTTCCTTTTCTAAAATAGCTAACATACAACTGTTCGAATTGCTTTGCAGTCCATATTTCTTTCGGATCTGTTCCTAAATAAATGGCTTCAGGAGCAAACAAATCAAAATAAGTGGTGTCGGCTACCGAAGCCCTTTCGTGCCAACTATCTAAAACGCGATTTATGATTCTGATTTCCTGATTCGCGGATTTAGAATCGGTTTGTGCTTGCAAATTTGTGCTGAAAAGAACAGCACAAACAAATAGAAATGGAATCTTTTTTATCATAAGCAAATTTACAAAAAAAGACACGTATCCAAATTAAAAATGAGCCGACGCAGATTCTGTAATCCAATTCAATTTTTAACAGACTATTTTAATCAAGACTTAAGTGTAAAGCAGATGTTTATTTTTTTTTGATATCCTTACCGTTTTATTCGTGGATGTGTTGTTCTGGCATAAGCTTAACTATTATTTGACAATCAATTGTTTAATTCCGGTGTAATATAAATCAAATCCACCCTTACCGCCCGGCCTGTCCGAAGAAAAAATCAATAGATTATTGTCGAAATTTTGAATATGCAAAGAGATGGGTCTGTATTCGTCAAAAGCGGTATTTATTTTATTACCAAAATTGATAGGCGCCGACCAGCTCCCATTTTCGAACAATGAGTAATACAAATCGAATCCGCCATAGCCACCCGGTCTATTGGACGAGAAAGTTAACAATTTACCATTTACATACGGACATTTGTCTTTGGACGACGAACTCAAGAATTGCTTGTATTTAACGTTAAGTCAAGCATGTGTTTTATTGCAATTTTCNNACATCCACGATAATCATCCTCCTATGTGTCAAAATTGTTTAGTCGTGAATGTTTCATATTTGCTTTAATATTATAATTCTATATAAACTCGGAAGAAATCAGATTTCCGTATCTATACTTCAATCACATTGGGATTTTTCGCATTGGATATTTGTTTTTTTTTGTTAAAAAAAGGCTGTTCGACCAACTTAATGACAGACCGAACAGCCTTTGGTTTTTGTAAAAACTCAATGTTGAACGCTGAACAACTTCACCTCGCGTATAGCATCCATTTTAATGGCGCATAAATAGGAGCCATTGGGCAAATCGCCGGTTGAAATAGTGACTTTACTGTTTCTAGGCATCACTTCAATTTGTTTAACTAATTGTCCGGAAAGATTGTAAATTTCGACCTGAACATTTGCAGCAAAAGCTTGATTTAAGGTAAAATTTACTTCATTATTTCCCGGATTTGGATACACATTGCCAACTTCCAAGCCTGCAATGGTTTTTTTCAAAGAAGGCATATTCAACTGAACATGCTCGATAAGCTGTCCGTTGGCATCAACAAATTGCGCTTCGGACAAAAGACTCAATTGACTTTCGAGGTCTTGGGCATTTTGGATTCGTACTTTTAGGCTTATTACAGTTTGGTCGGCAGCATAATTGGCCGGTAAATGGCTCATCCAACTTAATTTTATTGAGTTTCCACTTATTTTGTAATCGAGTTCATTCAATTTGCTGCTCAGACTGATTATTTCGATGTTTTTTGAATCAAAAGCCATTTCCAAGCCCAGCCCATTTATATCTTGTGCTTTTGCAAAAGAGATAGGAATAGTCAATTCTGTTTGTTTTTCGGTAAAAACATATTCTTTGGATATNNTTTCTCCATAAACGACATAGGCAGAATAATTGACTCCATCTGCAAGAGTTGTGGTGAAACCCAAGCTTAAAAAAACCAAAGTGCTTAGTAAAAAATTCGTAAGTGTTCTCATGTTTTATACTTTTTAAATGTTTATAAATTG
>DMBV01000119.1 GCA_003445975.1 Bacteroidales bacterium | reverse complement strand
TTCGTTAAACACTATTTTGTTAAATCGAGAATAGAAAATCACATTTGAATAGTCAATTTCATTTGAAATTGTATATTTGCTGGAAAAACGTCCATATTTTGAAAATATTTATTGTTGAAGACGATGTGATTTTTGGAAAATCCATTCTCTACTATTTATCGCTGAATCCGGAAAACGAAATAAGTCTGTTTCTTAATGGAAAGGATGCACTCGCACAACGCTATCAAAATCCGGATTTGATCATTTTGGATTACAACTTGCCCGGCATGAATGGGATGGAAGCCATGCGAAGTTTTCATAGTTTCAACAAAAATTTTCCAATTATCATAATATCGGCGCAAAGCGATATTCGTGTGGCCGTAAATTTATTGAAAGAAGGGGCATTCGATTATATTGTCAAGGATCAGGATTTAAAAGACAGACTCTGGATGGCCATGGAAAAAGTTCGAAAATTTAGCGTTTACGAACGAAAAATTGTTCAACTAGAGTCTGAAATTGAAAAAAAATTCGAACTCAACAATTTAATGATTGGAAATAGTTCGCCATTAAAAAGCACTTTTAAACTCATCGAAAAGGCAACAAAAACCAATATCAATGTTTCCATAACCGGCGAAACAGGAACGGGAAAAGATTTGGTTGCCAAAGGGATACATTATAATTCGGACCGAAAAAGTGGACCATTTGTAGCCGTAAATGTTTCGGCAATTCCATCCGAACTCATCGAAAGTGAATTGTTTGGTTTTGAAAAAGGAGCTTTTACCGGAGCCAATGTTCGGAAAATCGGGAAATTTGAAGAAGCCAGCAAAGGAACTTTGTTTTTGGACGAAATAGGGGATATGGATCTGAATATGCAAAGCAAAATACTGCGTGTATTGCAAGAAAACGAATTGACTCGTGTTGGCGGAAATACGGTTATCAAGTTGGATACTCGTTTGATTATTGCTACACACAAAAATTTGGCCGACCAAGTTAGAGCCGGAAATTTCAGAGAAGATTTGTATTACCGATTGTTGGGTTTGCCCATTCATCTTTCTCCATTGCGCGATCGGGAAGGCGATGTGCTTATTTTAGCGCGTCATTTTATCGATAACTTCTGCAAAGAAAACGGATTAGATACCAAGACCTTAAGCGCCAAAGCCCAGGAAAAATTGAAAAGTTATCATTTTCCGGGAAATGTACGCGAGCTTAAATCGGTCATCGAGTTGGCTACAGTTTTGTCGAACAACGAAATTATCGACGATCCAGACATTAATTTTAGTTCGCTTGGTGCAGTAGAGGATATTTTTTCTACCGAATTGACAATGAAGGAATATTATAAAAAAATCGTTATTTATTTCTTGAAAAAATACGACAATAAAGTGCGCGTTGTGGCCGATAAGCTGGATATTGGAAAATCGAGTATTTATAATTTGTTAAATGAAGAAGAAATAAAATAAATTCTTATTTTTGAAGCAGATAGGGTGATTTTTTCATGATTAACTTATTATGAACTCACCTGTAGAAGCTAAAAAAATGAATATTGAAGAAATTAGAAAATACAAAATTTCTACTACTCTCGCTTTTAGACTTTGGCTGATCATTTCGTTAGCCCTTTTCACTTCTGATGTTTTAGCCCAAATCAACAATCCCCATTTTGTGCGTATCAACACGTCAAATGGATTGCCAAGCGACAATATTCAAGCAATAATGCAAGATCAGAAGGGCTATATTTGGATTTCGACCAAAAACGGCCTTGCCCGTTATGACGGCACTAAAATCAATACGTTTGTTTATGAACAAACGACCCACACAAATCCCGTTGTTGATTTTACGGCTATGATGCAAGACCAATCGTCTATGTTCTGGTTTGGATCTTACAATTCTACATTGTTTCAATTTGATGATGCAAATCGGAATTTTGTACCTTTTAATGCAATCAGTTTTCCGGCAATGCATACACATCCAATCTCCCTTTTGTATGAAGATAAGAATGGATATATATGGATTGGAAACAACACCGATATACTTTATCGCTACAATAAATCCAATGGCTCTTTTATCGGAATTTCTGTGAAAGAAAATGACATCGATAAAGCAGAAGGTTTGCAAATAACAGATATATGCGAAGATAGTAATGGATCGCTTTGGATTGCCTCCAATTTCGGCATTTCCAAATACGACCAACAGAGTGGTTCATTTACTTGGTATCGGAACAAACCAAAACAAAGAAATTCGCTGATCAGCAATGAGGTGAATTGCCTTTTACTTGATGGCAAAACCGATTTGTGGATAGGAACAAACCAAGGACTGGATCGATTTGATATCGAAAAACTGGAGTTCGAACATTTCAATACCAAAGCAAACAATGAACATCGGCTTTCGGGCGATTATATTACAAGTTTGTGCATGGACTCCTATGGCCAATTGTGGGTTGGTACAACTAAAGGGATAAATCTAAAAAGATTGGACGGAAAAGGCTTTCAATTTTTTCTGTATAAAGACTATCAAGACAATAGTTTGCCTTCTAATTATGTTACTGATATTTTCGAAGATAAGAATAAACATTTGTGGGTGGCAACTCAGAATGGCGGAGTCGCTTTGCTCGATTTGCACCCCAAATCCATCAACAATAGTTTAATTGCAGATCAGATAAATGATTTGATAACAACTGAAATTACGAGTATTCAGTACCATGCCAAAGATAAATCGCTCTGGATTGGAACGCAGTCGGAAGGAATTTACCATTTTATGCTCAAACAAGGTGCGTATCCCTATGCCTATTACAACAGCGAAAGCAATCAGTTGAAATCGAACGAAATCAAAAAAATATTGATCGATTCAAGAGGATTGTTGTGGATAATTTATAAAGACAACATCCTGGAAATTAAAGAAGAAAGAGAAAATAAATTAGTCTCTCCATCACGAAAAAAATTACCATGGAGAAATGATACTAAAACAAATTTTCAAGCCGTATTTGAGGATGAAAATCATAATATCGTATTGTGCAGCGAAAGTACTGTTTCATTGATTTCGGCGAAGCAGCCGGATAAAATTCAGACATTTTCGTACCATGAGCTGTTTCCGAATGCCGATGGCGAAATCAATATTACTTCGATAGTTCAGGATTATCGAAAGAATATTTGGTTGGGAACGGAGTCGGATGGAATTGCTTTTTTTAATCCGTTGACAAAAGCGAAAAATCGCTTCGAAAGCAATCCGTTAGAAATAGGGGCATTGAGTTCCAATCGAATTCTTTGTCTATTTGAAGATTCTCAAGGAACAATGTGGATAGGAACTGCCGATGGCGGATTGAATAAATTCGACAGGATAAATCTTCAGTTTGAGCATTTAAATAAAGCCAACGGCCTGATAAGCAATACGGTGCTTAGTATTTTGGAAGACGAACAAGAAAATCTTTGGATTGGCACTTCGGCAGGATTGAATAGAATAGAATACCAAACAAATACGCTCGCCCTTTTCGACAAAATTGATGGTTTGATAAGCAATGGGTTTATCGAAAATGCGGCCACAATTGGGAAAGATGCGCATCTTTATATGGCCACGCAAAGAGGGCTCAATGTAATCAACACTTCTGATATCCGTTCCGATTCCTGTACTTTTAATTATATTTTTACCGACTTTGTTATCAATAGTATAAGTATTTTTCACGACCAAAACAATGACCTTATAAAGCAATTTGTCGAAAATAAATCGATAAAACTAAAATACAATCAGCGAAATATTGGAATTGAATTTTCTGCGCTCGAGTTTCTGAATCCCAAAAATGTAAACTATTATTATCAGTTGGAAAATGTGGATAAAGATTGGATTGATAGCAAAACCATCAATTTTGTGAGCTACATCAACCTGAGCCCGGGCAAGTACACTTTCAAAGTAAAAGCCACCGATAAAGCCGGAAACAGTACTTTGTATCCGGCACAATTGATTTTTGAAATAGATTCTCCTTTGTACAAGCAAATTTGGTTTATTGTCTTAATTCTCTTTCTAATTGGCGTATTCATCTTTTTGTCGATTCGCTTGCGAATCCGACGTATTACGTTCCAAAATCAACAATTGGAAAAGCTAGTCGATAATAAAACCAAAGAGCTTCAAAATTCAAATGTGCAATTGCAAAAAGAAATTGACGAACGAATAAAAGCCGAAGCCGATGCCGAAAGAGCCAGCCAAAGTAAAAGTCAATTTCTGGCCAATATGAGTCATGAAATTCGCACGCCTATGAATGCGATAATTGGCTTCACTGATTTATTATCGTCTTTGGTAAGAGATGAAAAACAAAGTTATTACCTCAATGCAATTCGTAGCAGTGGAAGGAGTTTGCTAGTTTTGATCAATGATATTCTCGATTTATCAAAAATCGAAGCCGGTCATTTTCAGATCGATTATAAACCAGTCAACCTTGCAAATCTTTTCGAAGAAATAAAACAAGTTTTTGCGCTAAAATGCGATGAAAAAGATTTGATATTTGAAATGGACTTAGACGATAAGCTTCCATCAGCATTGATAATGAGTGAAATACGGATTCGTCAAATCTTGGTCAACCTCATCGGAAACGCACTTAAATTTACTGAAAAAGGAAAAATTGGACTAAATGCCAAAATAATAGCCGAAGCTTTGAACGAAAATAAAATAAACCTTTTGATCGAAGTAAGCGATACCGGAATTGGTATTGACGCCGAACAGCAAGCTAGGATTTTTCAGGCTTTTCATCAGGCAGATGGGCAAGATGTACGAAAATATGGTGGAACAGGTTTGGGATTATCCATTTCCAGAAGATTGGCCGAGCTGATGGGCGGAAGGATAGAAGTGGCGAGTGAACTTGGGCAAGGGAGCACTTTCAAGATTTATTTAAACGATGTGGAGATTTCGGATCAAGAAATAACTCATGTGGAGAAAACCGAACTTTACAGCGTTCGTCAGCTGAATTTTAAACCATCAAAACTCCTTGTTGTGGACGATAGCGAAACAAACCGCTCCTTAATCAAAGAACTTTTTAGCGAAAGCGCCATCGAAATCTTTGAAGCCGGAAATGGACAGGAAGCCATCGAAAAAACAAGATTATTGTTTCCCGATTTGATATTGATGGACATTCGAATGCCCGTATTGAATGGTTTTGATGCTTTAAAAATAATTCGGAACGAAAATCTTCTGAAAGACATTCCGGTAATTGCCCTCACAGCTTCTATTTCCGATTTGGGCGAAGACAGATACATCGAAGCAGGTTTTAATCAAGTTCTGCTAAAACCACTCAATATGGAAGAATTGTTGCAGGAAATTGCCAATTTCTTGCCTTTTGAGAAAATGCAGCAGGAAGAGAAGAGCAACATATACTCCGATGATAGAGAAGAAGAGCGATTGATTGAACAAGAAATCGATTTATCAAACCTACAATTGGCTATCACCGATTTAAATGAACTGCTTCCGCTCCATGAAAAATTTAGAAAACAAAAATTCATGAACGAAATATTGCTCTTTGCACTACAGATTGGTTCTATAGGTCGAAAGTATTCAGTGCAAGCGGTTCAAAAATATGCGGAAGAATTGGGTTTTTATACTGAAAATTTTGATACGGAAAAAATGGAAAAATCATTAAATAGATTTCCTGTTCTGATTTCGGAATTACAAGCAATATTAGGGAGCTAAAACAATGGAAGATTCGGATTACAAAATATTAATCGTTGATGATTTGCCCAAGAATTTGATGGTTCTGGGCAATATTCTCACCAAGAAAAATTATCAAATAGCGTATGCCAAAAACGGAAAAGAAGCTGTTTATCAAGCTCTGGAAAATAACTTCGACTTGATACTCTTGGATATTATGATGCCGGAGCTGGATGGTTATGAAGTTTGTCGGATTCTTCGTCAAAACCCGCATACCGCCCAAACACCCATCATATTTCTTACAGCCAAAAACGATATAGAGAGTATTGTGAAAGGCTTTGAACTTGGCGCCCAAGATTACGTAACAAAACCATTCAATACCAACGAACTCCTTGCTCGCGTATCCACGCATTTGGAATTGCGCCAAAACCGGCGAGTTTTGGAAGACCTGAATGGCTATCTTGAAGAAAAAGTTCTAGACCGCACAAAAGCGTTGGAACAAGCACAAAAAAAAATAGAAACACTCGACAAAGCTAAATCCGCTTTCTTGGGATTGATAAGTCATGAGATTAGAACTCCATTGAATGGCATTATTGGATTTCTGGAAATCCTAAAACAAAATATCGATCAAGAAAATGGTGAGTTGGTCGATTTGATTACCGAATCGGCCGATCGACTTTACAATTTTTCGGAACTATCGCTCTTGATCACTCAACTCAATGTCCATTCCTATCGATTAGAAAACCAAGAGCTCGATTTTGTAAGCCTCTTGGAAGAAGTAAAAAGCCATATACAGCAAAAATGGCAGCAGGAAAAGCCTGTCTTCTTTTCTCAAAACATAGAACCCGCTATTGCAAATTTAAAAGTGGATGAGAAATTGATGAATAAAGTCGTTCACAGTGTGTTGGACAATGCCGTCAAATTCTCGAAAGAACAAGCTTATGTAGAGTTAAATGTTTTCAATGCACCCGGCTATTTGGTGTGCGAAATTCACGATCAAGGTTGTGGATTTACCGACGAAGCATTGTCGTACGCTTTCGATGTTTTTTCCGGCGAAAAACAGCACGATATTGAAGGATTTGGGCTAAATCTGGCCGCTGCAAAATTGATAATGCAGGCACACGAAGGAAAAATAGAAGTGGAAAATAAACCTGGCAAAGGAGCCAAAGTAAGCCTGTTCTTCAAAAAATGTTCTTAGAATACTTTCATTTTCTTTTTGATAAATGGAACGATTAAAATGCGAATTCAGGATCGTTTTCTATTATTAATGCTAATTTTGCCACAAGTTTCGAATTAAAATTTCAATCTGCATGTATAAATATCTATTTGGTCCGGTGCCTTCTCGTCGATTGGGTATGTCGCTTGGAGTGGATTTAGTTCCCAAAAAAGTGTGTACGCTCGATTGTGTGTATTGTGAAGTGGGAAAAACCACCAAGCTCACCACCACACGAAAAGAATATTTTCAGTTTGAAAAAATAAAAAACGAACTGATCGATTATTTCCTTCACAATCCCGATCCTGATTACATCACTCTTTCGGGTTCCGGGGAGCCAACACTCAACAGCAGTCTTGGCGAAATTATTCAGTTTGTCAAGCAGGAAAAACCACACATTCCTGTGGCTGTTTTAACCAATGGAACCTTGCTTTTCGACGAAAAAGTGAGTGCATCGTTGCAAAATGCCGATGTTGTGCTTCCTTCATTGGATGCCGCCACTCATGAAGTGTTTAAAAAAATAAATCGACCATCTGGCGATATAGATTTTGAAAAATACCTGAATGGATTGATTGCGTTTTCTCAAAATTTCAAAGGAAAAATCTGGCTTGAAGTATTTATTTTGCCCGATTACAACAATCAGCCCGAAGAATTGGATGCGCTGAAGGAAATCATTCTAAAAATAAAGCCCGATTCGGTTCAGCTCAATACATTGGACCGGCCAGGAACTTTATCCGGCCTGCGAGGTGCCAGCCAACAAGAATTGCAAAGCGTGCTCGAATATTGGAATCTGGAAAATGTTCAAATAATTGCAGCAGCGCCCAATCGGAAAAATATTCAGTCTTACCGCAATGACATAGAGTCTGTTATCATGGAAACTATATTGCGTCGGCCTTGTACGCTCGACGATTTAGTTAAGATGGTGGGTTTGCATATCAACGAAATAAATAAATATCTTGCCATTTTGGAAGACGAAAATAAAATTGAATCTGTTCGTCAAGACCGCGGAATTTTTTATCAGAAAAAAGGAAAGTAAGCGGAAGTTTGGAGTTGGCATTATTTTATTTTTCATGAAAAAGCTTCCGAAAAAAGAATACGATAAAAAAACAAACCCTTGCAATTTATTGATTACAAGGGTTTTGTTGATTATTGGGTGATCCAGCTAGGGTTCGAACCTAGGACCTACAGCTTAGAAGGCTGTTGCTCTATCCAACTGAGCTACTGGACCAAAATGCGGCTGCAAAGATAGCAAAAATTTAGAATTTCAATGCCTTTTTGTCCATTTTTCGATTCATAAAATTTTAAAAAAAAATCCAGTTTTCCATTATTTATTTTATATTTGTTTGCGTATGAAATGCCGAATAAAATTTCAATCAAACTGAGATTGTACGACCGGCTTAAATCAACGAACGAATCTATTCGAATCATTGAAAAAATAACAAATAGTTGCAGACGAAATAGACTGCCAAATGAACTTAATGAAAATTATATGTTAAATCTCGAAATTAAACCAAAAGAAGGGCTGGGCACTATTTTGTTCGGCGAAATCCCCGAAAATCTAGCAAAAATTCTTGGCCAGCCCGAAACCGCTGAAGATATTCGCACCGACGACGATTTAAAAACAACTATTTTGTCCTATCCTGAACAAGGCATTACTGTTTTTTTAGAAGGCTTGATAGAGCCTATCGTTTCCAATTTTGATGTGGACAACGAAAATGCCACTCTTTTTGGTGTCAAAGTTTTTACAAAAACAGAAGCCGAAATAAAGCAATTGATGTTGGACAATGGCTATAAAGTATTTGAAGAAGATGAAGAGGAGTGGGGCGAAAAACGCCTAAGTTGCGATGATGCGCTGATGGATTTCTATTTCATCGAAGGAAAGTTGGCAGCCGTAAACTGGGGCGTCTATATCAAAGACGACGGCACCATAGACAGCACTATTTAAAATTTTACACTTCGCGGATGATGCAATAAAATTTCCTCTTTTAGGTAGTTTCTATCTAAATGAGTGTAGATTTCTGTTGTGGTAATGGATTCATGTCCAAGCATTTCTTGTACGGCACGAAGATTGGCACCGCCTTCGACCAAATGCGTGGCAAAACTGTGGCGAAAAGTATGCGGACTAATATTTTTGTGAATTCCGGCTTTGACAGCCAAATCTTTGATAATCAGAAAAACCATTGTGCGAGTAAGGATTTTTCCGCGTCTGTTTAAGAAAACATAATCTTCGAAACCTCGTTGTATTTCTAAATGAACGCGTGCCAGATTTACATAAATCGAAATCTGCTTCAATGCTTGAGATCCAATAGGAACCAATCTTTCTTTCTCGCCTTTTCCGCTCACTTTAATAAAACCCTCGTCCACATAAATGTTCGAAAGTTTTAGATTTGTCAATTCGCTAACACGCAATCCGCATCCATAAAGCGTTTCCAGCATGGCTTTGTTTCTTTCGCCTTCTCCTTTGCTCAAATCTATTTGGTTGATCATGGCATCAATTTCTTCTGTCGAAAGCGTTTCTGGCAATTTGGTTCCGAGCTTTGGTGAGTCGAGCAAGTCCGTGGGGTCGTCTTTTTGATAATTTTCGAGTATCAAATATTTATAAAACGACTTAATGCCGGATATCAATCGCGCTTGCGAACGGGCACTTAGTCCTAGTTCACTTACCCAGCGCAAAAAATCTTGCAAATGTTCTAGTTTTACTTGTTCGGGACGTAAATTCAGTTGTTTGTACTCGAAATAGCTCATAAGTTTTTCCATATCAAGCAAATACGCCTCAATGGAGTTTGCTGATAACGATTTTTCTAAGCGCAAATAGTTTTTGAAACTGCCTAAATATCCTTTCCACGCCAACATAAAATGATTTTAAACAAAAGTAGCAAAGTATTTCGGATTCATATTCAATACTCCAATCGAAACTTATTTGCCCGCTTATTTTTTGTTGTATATTTGTGCTTTAACCAGTTATTCAATTCAAAAAATTTATGAAAAACACTTGCTTTCAAATACAAATCCGTGATTTATTTTGGTAGCAGCAGTGTTTCATTTTACCTTTAAAACAATTTACGATGATGAAAAATGCAATTATTCTCCTTGGTCTTCTTGCCTTGGTATTTCTTGTTCAGGCATGTGGAAATCAGGCCGATAAAAAAACTTCTGACCAATCGCAGGCAAAAGCCGAATTGCCCGTTGAATGGTCCAAAAACGCGGTTATTTACGAAGTAAATCTCCGGCAATATACCAATGAAGGAACTTTCAAAGCTTTTGAAGCCAACCTTCCTCGTTTAAAAGAAATGGGCGTTGATATTTTGTGGTTTATGCCTATTCATCCAATTGGATTGGAAAACAGGAAAGGAAGCCTGGGTTCGTATTATGCTGTTCAAGATTATTCAAAAGTAAATCCGGAATACGGGACGATGGACGATTTTAAATCTTTGGTAGCCAAAGCACACGAACTAGGAATGTATATTATTCTGGATTGGGTCGCCAATCACAGTGCATGGGATCATCCATGGGTGAAATCAAATCCTGAATATTATGATACAGACAGCAGTGGGAAAATGGTTTCGCCCTTCGACTGGACCGATGTGGTGGCTTTCGATTTTGAAAATGCCGGACTGCGCAAAGCCATGCAAAATGAAATGTTGTTTTGGGTAAAAGATATAGACATCGACGGTTTCCGTTGCGATGTTGCCGGCGAAATTCCAACCGCATTTTGGGAAGAAACGAGTGCGGAATTGAACAAAGTGAAACCGGTATTTATGCTGGCAGAGGCCGAAAAAGCGGAGCTTGTAAACAAAGCATTTGATATGGATTACGGCTGGAATCAACATCATATTATGAATCAAATTGCTCAAGGCAAGATGGATGTGAATCTGTTGAATGCCTATTTCAATCAAAAAGACTCAATCTATGCCGCCCGCTCTTACAAGCTCTATTTCATCACCAATCACGATGAAAATTCATGGAATGGAACAGAATATGAGCGCATGGGCGAAGCTGTTGATGCCATGGCTGTTCTTACCTTTACAATTGGCGATATGCCTTTGATTTACAACGGACAAGAATCTGCTTTCAATCGCCGTTTATTGTTTTTCGAAAAAGATAGTATTGATTGGGAAAATTATCCGAAAGCCGATTTTTATACCAAATTGGCTTCTCTAAAACACACTCAACAAGCCTTGTGGAATGGTCCGTATGGAACCAGATACGTCAGACTAAAAAGTTCCGACGATGCCAAGATATTTGCTTATGATCGTGGAAATGTAAGAGTTGTTTTGAATTTATCGGCCGAAGATTTGAATTTCAGCCTCGAAAATGTGGATTTGACCGGCTATACTTCTTATATCGAAAATGGATTTAAGCCACTCGAAACTGCAAACAATTTTTCGTTGACAAAATGGGGTTATGCAGTATTTGTTAAATAAATAGAGTTCTATTTAAAAATAAAGAAGAGAGCCGAAAGCTCTCTTTTTTTATGATTAATCAATTTTCATAAATTTCTGCTGGTATATCATATTATCGCCCTCAAAAATACGAATCAGATATAAGCCGCTCGACCAATCGGTAACATTCACCTGATTTTCGTAGGTTTGAAACATCGCATGGCCGTTCATATTGAAGATTACAATTTTTTGATCTTCCGATTGTTTGTTTATGTTCAGGACATTTTTTACAGGATTCGGATACACTAAAAAATCTTCTCTGTTTTCGTTTGCCAAAACGACGGCCGTTCTTTTGGCCGGACTCATAATATAGCCATACAAGGCAACTTCATTTATTTGTGCATAAATGGTATTTACCATCGATAATTTTAAATAACGGCTAACAATTCCCAAAGCCACATTGTTCCATATTCTTGATTGAGATGTTGTATTCACAGCCACTTCGGTCCATTGATTCGGAATTCCCATGGAAATATGTAAATCTCCGGTTGAAAGCATATCGTGCAAAAGAGCGTTTTCAATATAATATTCCTGTCCTAAATCAATGATGGTTTCGTATGGTCCTGCTCCCGATTTTTTAGCCGGAATCCAGCTTCTACTTTTAGGGTGTGCGTCGATCAAAGGATCCAAATTCTGTTCATCGACTAAATACAAAGGACTGTAATAAGAACCACCTACTACCAAATCGCTTATCATAGCTGCGTTTAATATAATTCGATTGATAACTGGAGAAACAAATACATCGATGGTCAAATTTATAAAGCCAAGGCCGCCTTGTTCGTCTTCCACACCAATTTCGAAAATATAATTTCCCAGATTTTCAGTTTGTGGACTTAAAGTTAGGCTGGCACTTCCGTCGCCATTGTCGGTAAGTACAGCAAAAGCAGGTAAGTTAACACTATAAAAAGCCAATGTTTCCAAGTCTAAGTCGTGGGCTTGGATGGCGATTGTAAGTGTTTCGCCTGTAATTATTTCAATATTCGGAACGCTTTCGACAGTAGGCAGTTGATTGATGTTTAGAACGCTTATTTCCACCGAAAGCGTGTCGTTTAGGCAGCCATCCGAAGCAACGAACAGAAATGTAAAACTTCCGGCGTCCTGAAAACCTGGATTAAATCGAAGTTCGTAGTCGGATGCCGAGAGCGAAACCAGACTGGCAAATGACGGCAATGCAAGAGCGGTTAATTGAAGCGCATTGCAAAATACAGAGGCATCGTCGAGCAGGTGAATAGGAATACTTAATTGTGTGTTTTCGTTTAATTGAACAAAACTAACGGCTTGAATTTCGGGTGCAAGATTCGCA
>DMBV01000124.1 GCA_003445975.1 Bacteroidales bacterium | reverse complement strand
AGTTTCCTTCGCCATCGTCACGCCCGGCACGTCCGGTTTCTTGATAATATCCTTCAATACTTTTAGGAATATCGTGGTGAATGACATACCGAATATCCGGTTTGTCGATTCCCATTCCAAAGGCAATCGTTGCAACAATCACATCCGAATCCTCCATCAAAAACATATCTTGATTTCGCTTTCGCGTATTGGCATCCAATCCGGCGTGATATGGAAGTGCTTTGATCCCGTTTACCTGAAGTGTTTCGGCCATTTCTTCCACCTTTTTACGACTCAAACAATACACTATCCCCGATTTGCCGGGCTGTGTTTTAATGTATCGGATAATGTCTTTAATAACATCTTTCGTTTTAGGTCTCACCTCATAATACAAATTTGGGCGATCGAAAGAGGATTTGAAAATTTCGGCATCTTCTATGGCTAAATTTTTCAAGATGTCTTGCTGTACTTTTAAAGTAGCTGTGGCAGTGAGGGCAATTATTGGAACATCTTGACCAATAGTATCAATAATTGGCCTCAATCGCCGATATTCCGGTCTAAAATCGTGTCCCCATTCTGAAATACAATGAGCTTCATCGATTGCATAAAATGAAATAGTGATATTTTTAAGAAAATCAGCATTTTCTTGCTTGGTAAGCGATTCGGGCGCCACATAGAGCAATTTGGTTTTTCCTCTTAGCAAATCGGCCTTCACTTCATTTATTTCCGTTTTGGTCAATGACGAATTCAAAACGTGAGCGATGCCTTTGTCGGCACCAAAATTCCGTATAGCATCCATCTGATTTTTCATGAGCGCAATCAAAGGCGAAACCACTATTGCAGTTCCTTCGCTGGTGAGTGCAGGCAGTTGATAACACATTGACTTACCGCCACCAGTTGGCATAATTACAAAAACGTTTTTCTTATCAAGCAGATTGTCAATAATTTCCTCCTGATTGCCTTTAAAGCTATCAAAACCAAAAATTTTCTTTAATAATTCGGAGAGCGAATATTTATCCCTATTTTTTATCATGTACTTCCCATTTCCCTCTTTAAATCCAAAATAATTGGCCAAAAAGTATTTTGTATTTTGGTTGTTTTAATATTTCTAACAATATGTTTTAAACAAATATAATCAAATTTTTCTTCAATTACAACAAAGATTTTAGCTTCAGAAAAATCCGTAATTAATTAAAAATGCGCGCGAAGGTACGATTTTTTTTACACTTTATCAGGAAATATTTTTAGTTATTTTGATGCAAAAAAAACGACGAAATCAATCAAAAACCGACACCTATTTTTATAGATAAGAAAAAATGATGGCTTTTAAAAAGAATTTATCTTTGTAATCTAATCGCGCCATTTTGAACAAACACATCGACATAAAAAAAATTGCCGTTCGCACCATCGAAGAAGAAGCAAATGCTATAAGACAGCTTTCTGGCTTTATTGACGAGCAGTTTGAACAAGCCGTAAAATGCATTGCCAAATCAAAAGGTAGATTGATTATTACAGGCATTGGAAAAAGCGCAAATATTGCTACTAAAATTGTTTCAACACTCAACTCCACGGGTACTCCATCTGTATTTATGCATGCAGCAGACGCCATTCATGGCGACTTAGGCATCATTCGAAAAGACGATATGGTGCTTTGTATTTCAAAAAGCGGAGAATCGCCCGAGATTAAAGTTTTGATTCCGCTCATTAAAGCATTCGGAAACATTTTAATTGCTCTCACAGGAAATATCGATTCTTTTTTAGCAAAACAGGCCGACTATATTTTAAATTCTACCGTCGAAAAGGAAGCTTGTCCGAACAACCTTGCTCCCACTTCGAGCACAACCGCGCAGCTTGTTGTTGGCGACGCTTTGGCTGTTTGTTTGTTGGAACTCAGAGGTTTTTCAACAGATGATTTTGCTAAACTTCATCCGGGTGGCACTTTAGGCAAACAACTCTATTTGAAAGCAGCTGATATTATCGCCCAAAACGAAAAACCCCAGGTTCAGATCAGCGACTCGATTCAGACAGTTATATTGGAGATGACCTCGAAGCGATTGGGAGCAACGGCAGTACTCGACGGAAAAAACTTGGTGGGCATTATTACTGATGGCGATTTAAGAAGAATGCTCAATAAAAACTTACAAATAGACCAATTGACTGCCAAACAAATCATGAATCAGTCGCCTAAAAAAGTTGAATTTGATACACTTTTGGTCGATGCACTCGGAATCATGCGTAACAAAAGCATTACACAACTACTCGTATGCAAGGGAACCAACTATTTGGGAGTTTTGCACTTACACGATATATTAAAAGAAGGAATACTTTAAGCCCAAACAACATGTTATTACGAACTGAAAATATTTTAAAAAAGTACGGCAAAAGAACGGTAGTTAGAGGTGTAAGTATTGAAGTGAAACAAGGGGAAATTGTCGGATTACTCGGTCCAAACGGTGCCGGAAAAACAACTTCTTTTTATATGATTGTTGGACTGATAAAACCTAACTCCGGACGTGTATTTCTAAACGAAATGGACATCACCAACGAGCCCATGTACAAGAGAGCTCAATTGGGAATTGGTTATTTGGCTCAAGAAGCATCTGTATTTCGGAGCATGTCGGTCGAAGACAACATCACAGCCGTTTTGGAGTTTACAAAATTGAACAAAGCCGAGCGCGACGCAAAATTAAACTCTTTGCTCGACGAGTTTGGATTGCAGCATATTCGCAAAAGCAATGGCATTCAGCTTTCGGGCGGCGAAAGACGCAGAACAGAAATAGCCCGTGCTTTGGCCATGGATCCCAACTTTATTCTACTCGACGAACCATTTGCAGGAGTCGATCCCATTGCCGTTGAAGACATTCAAACCATTGTTGCCAAACTGCGCGAAAAAAATATAGGCATCTTGATTACCGATCACAATGTTCATGAAACATTAAAAATTACTGATCGAGCTTATTTGCTTTTCGAAGGCGCAGTACTCAAAACTGGAACTGCCGAAGAACTTGCAGCCGATCCTCATGTTAGAAAAGTGTATTTAGGTGAAAATTTCGAGCTTCGAAAATAACCTTTACTTCTTCTATTCATTGGCAAATAAAAAAGCATTCGCTTTTGGGTAGAGAATGAAATAGGAAATGAGCGTTTCCACAATCCAAGAAATTGAATAACAAGGAAAACAGCTTTGCCTCCGATTGAAAGAAAATAGCAAAACGCCAAGCAAAACAGAATGTATGCTAAATTTTCCTTCCAGCTAAATTTTGTCTATGAT
>DMBV01000046.1 GCA_003445975.1 Bacteroidales bacterium | reverse complement strand
TATTTTGAAAAAATAATGGGCGAACGAATACAGAAAGTCACTATCGATGCCGGTTTTACTTGTCCTAACCGCGACGGAAAAGTGGCTCGCGGCGGATGCACCTATTGCAACAACGATTCATTCAATCCATCTTACAATACGCCTTCAAAAACAGTTGAATTGCAGATTGAAGAAGGAATTGAGTTTCACGCAAACAGATATCGCAGAGCGAATAAATTCTTGGCTTATTTTCAAGCCTATTCCAATACCTACACTTCTTTGGAAAACCTAAAACGCATCTACGCACCAGCCTTAGAAAAAGAAGAAATTGCCGGATTGGTTATCGGTACGCGTCCGGATTGTATCGACGACGAAAAGCTGAAATATTTTGCGGAAATCAGCAAGACGCATTATGTGATTATTGAATACGGCATCGAATCGGTTTACAATAAAACATTGAAACGCATCAATCGCGGACATACTTTTGAGCAAAGCATCGAAGCCCTCGAAAAAACCGCTGCTGCCGGAGTAAAAGTTGGTGGACATCTTATTTTTGGTTTGCCCGGCGAATCGCGTGAAGAAATGATGGCCGAAGCAGAAATAGTATCGAAACTTCCGCTTAACAATATCAAATTTCATCAATTGCAGATCATTGTTGATACTGCCATGCAAAAGGAATATCTGAATCATCCCGAGCGATTCAATTTATTTGGGCTGAAAGAATACATTCAGTTTATGGTGGATTTTATCGAAAAACTGAATCCAAATTTCGTGGTCGAACGTTTTGCCGGCGAGGTTCCGCCTCGTTTTTTAGTTAGTCCTTCGTGGGGAAATATCCGAAACGATCAAATCCTTCAACAAATTGAAAAAGAATTGGAAAAGCGCGATAGCTGGCAAGGGAAGTTCTATCAATAGATTTGGCGAAAGCGTGCATAGAGTTGATTTTAATCCTGAAATGGTAATCGGATTGGAACCCAAACGCGGCTGACTTCCTACAAATCCCATGGATGGGTTCTATTTCATCACTTCGGGTGTTTAATCTTTCTATTTTGTCCTTTGTGTGATGTTGCTTTTTGTCAATTTATCACATATTATTTGCAGTATCAAATGTGAGATTAACAAATTTAAGCATTTATTTGTGAAATCAGAATCCATTGTTCGAACACATCTAAACGCACCGAGCGGGATTCTAATTCTTCGGCTTACGAACCAAAAATCAAGACGTTTCATTGAAAATTTTCCTGAACTTCGCTGTCTGCTTGCAATGCGGAGGTTCATTTAGCCAAGCTATCGAATCAATTTTAGTTTTTAAAATATGTCTCCAGCAAGAGAATAATTTTTTGTGCATTGGCTTTAAACACAGCAAAAACAGCTTCCATACTCACCGCTTCAATATCTGTTTTCCAACAATCGTAATCGGTACTCATGGCAATGGCTGTGTACGGGATTTCCAATTCATTGGCTAGCATTGCTTCCGGCGCTGTACTCATATTTATCAAGTCGGCACCCCAAACGCGAAACATCTTACTTTCGGCGCGTGTCGAAAACCGCGGCCCTTCGATGGTTAGAATCGTTCCTTTTGGATGATAATCAAATTTTAAATCTTTGCATATTTGCCCAAGTTTTAAGCTGATATCCGCATCAAAAGGGTCGGCCATGGAAACATGTTTCGGTTCGCCTGATTCAAAATTGTCGAAAAAAGTATTGTTTCTAAAGCGTGTGAAATCAATAAATTGGTCAGGAAAAACCAAATCGCCGGGTTTTATTTCATCACGCAAACTTCCAACAGCGGTGGTAGCTATTATTTTGGTACAACCTAAATGTTTCAAAGCCCACACATTTGCTCTGTTGTTTACATGAGTAGGAGAATGTTCGTGTTTAAGTCCGTGACGCGAAAGGAAATAGACTTCCCAATTTGGAAAAACAGATTTAAAAATGGGCGAAGAAGTTTTTCCGTAGGGCGTATCGATTTGGAAAACTTCGGCGTTTTTTTGTAGTTCCAGCTTTTCGAGTCCAGATCCGCCAATGAGTGCAATTCTATTTTTCTGCATCGTGATTTTATTTTCTCTTCAAAAATATTTAAAATTTGGCGAATACAGCAGTAACTAGATATTTTTCAAGCCAATCGAGGGAATTCTATTATTTTTGTAAAAAATTGGTGTTTTATGGCTATTCAAAAGGTCGTAATTGTTGGCTCGGGAAATGTAGCAACTCACTTGGCTTTGGCGTTTAAAAACTCGGGATTGGAAATCTTGGGCGTTTATAGCCGCAGGGCGATCCATGCTCAGGAATTGGCCAATCGACTTGGAGCAAAAACGTATTCAAAGATCTCCGATATTCCAAAAAATGCCGATGCATATCTTTTTGCCGTTTCCGATTCGGCTTTAGAAGAATTGATAAATCAGTTTGATTCTTTTGCAGGAATACACTTTCATACTTCCGGAAGCATTGGATTGAACGTGTTTTCGAACCCGCTGATGAAAGCCGGCGTATTTTATCCCTTGCAAACTTTTTCGAAAGAAAAAGCGATTGATTTTTCGACTATTCCCCTTCTTTTAGAAAGTACAGACGAAACTGTTTTGAACGAACTTCATTCGCTGGCATTGAAACTAAGCAAGACCGTGAAAATGATCGATTCGGAACAAAGAAAACAATTGCATTTGGCAGCAGTTTTTGCTTGCAACTTTTCGAATTATATGCTTTTTATTGCCTCCGAATTGTTAAAAGAAAACAATCTGGATTTTGAATTACTCAAACCACTCATCAAGGAAACAATCGAAAAATTAGACCGACTCTCACCTGCTGAAGCGCAAACAGGTCCTGCCATTCGTAAAGATTGGCCAACGATTGAGAATCAAATTAATCAACTGTCAGAACATTCCGATTACCAACAAATATACCGTCTGTTAAGCAATCACATTATGAAATTAAAATCGTGAAAAAATGAATTATAAAGAGAAGCTAAAATCGATTACAACTTTTATTTTCGATTACGATGGAGTGCTCACCGACGGAACCGTTTATCCTTCAGCAGATGGCGAAATGATGCGGGCGGCAAATGTAAAAGATGGTTATGCGCTTCAGCTTGCTGTGAAAAAAGGCTACAATGTAGCCGTTATTTCAGGCGGAAAATCTTCGACCATGACAAAAAGATTGGAAGCTCTAAATATTCAGGATGTTCATCTGGGCGTGAAAAATAAAATGGAAGTTTTTCATGCGTATCTGATTGCCAAAAACCTAACTAAAGAGCAGGTTTTGTATATGGGCGACGATATTCCCGATTATCAAATTATGTTGGAAGTGGGTGTGGCTACTTGTCCCGAAGATGCTGTTGAAGAGATCAAAAGTATTTCCGATTACATTTCGCACAAAGAAGGTGGGAAAGGGGCCGTGAGAGATATTATTGAACAAGTGATGAAAGTACAAGGAAAATGGATGGACGGCGAAGCTTTTCATTGGTAAAAGAATAAAACAATGCGTGTGATAAAAGCCTTTTTTCAACTTATTCGATGGCAAAACCTAGTTGTGTTGGTGCTTGCGCAAGGGTTTCTTCATTTTATGATCATCGAAAAGCTGAGTGTTGCTGCTGCCATCGTGCTCCCATTCTCGACTTTGCATTTGTTTGTTTTGATGTTGTCAACGACTATGATCGCAGCAGCCGGATATATTTACAACGATTTGGTTGATGTGAAAGTTGACTTGGTAAACAAAGCTCAAAAAGTAATTGTTGGAAAAATACTCTCGACAAAAACCGCTATGGTGTGGGTTTATGCATTGAATAGTATTGGATTTCTTTTGTCTTTTTATCTGGTTGTAAACATTGGATATAAGCAGTTGGCACTTATCCAAATTCTTGTGATTTTGCTATTGCGCTTGTATTCCAAGAGCTTAAAAAGGCAAGTGTTGCTTGGCAATCTGCTCATTGCCGCACTCACCGCTTTGAGTGTTTTTTTGGTTTATTTGTATCATGTATTTAGTTTGTTACAGAATCCAATCGAATTAAGCGCCATGACAAAACAGCTTCCATTTATTTTAAAACTCACTCAAGCCTACGTTTTCTTTGCCTTTTTAAGCAATTTTATACGCGAAATAGTAAAAGATCTGGAAGATAAGCAAGGCGATCAGCTCTTCGGAATACAAACTTTTCCCGTAAAATATGGCGACGCAAAGACGCTGATTCTAGTTCGTGTGTTGAACGGATTGTTAATTATCAGCTTGTTTGTCTTTTTTATTCTTAGCTTGAAATTGCAATGGTATTATTTAGGCGTTTATCTTTTTGTTGCCACCCTTATTCCTTCGGTTTACTTTGAATGGAATGCGAAAAAAGCCAAAGAGAAAAACGATTTTCATGCTTTAAGTTCTTTGATGAAGATCATAATGATAGCCGGAATTTTAAGTATGCAAGTATTGTCAATTCAATTTTAAATTTTAAGAATGAATTCTTGTTTTCAAAATATAGACCTCATCTTAGGGTCACAATCGCCTCGCCGCAAACAATTGCTTGAAGATGTTGGATTGAAATTCCGAACAATTAGCTGCCCGGTAGAGGAAATTTTCCCCGACAATCTTTCCGCCATTGACGCTGCCGTGTTTTTGAGCGAATTGAAAGCAAACGCATTTTCCACAAAAGAGCTCAATGAGAATAGCATCTTGATTACGGCCGATACCGTGGTTGGATATAAAAGTAGGCTGTTGGGAAAACCAATAAATAAAGCGGAAGCGAATCAAATGCTCGAATTGCTGTCGGGCAATTGCCACGAAGTGATTACGGCTTTTACTTTGCGCTCCAAAAGGAAAATGAAAACTTTTTATGCAGAAACGAAAGTCTATTTCAAAATTCTAAGCCAAGCAGAAATCGATTATTATATTGAAACGTGTAGCCCTTTCGATAAAGCGGGTGCTTACGGTATTCAAGAATGGATTGGCAAAATAGGAATCGAAAAAATTTCCGGCTCGTATTTCAACGTCATGGGTTTGCCCGTACATCAAGTTTATGCAGAATTGTGTACATTTGAATTCGAATAAAATCATTAATAGGGAGGATTTTGAATGAAACATTTTTGGACATCAATGATTCGATATTTTGGGCAAGGTCTATTGTATTTAGTTCCTATATCGATTACCGTTTACGTAATTTATACCATTTTCGCCTATTTTGAATCCTTATCCGAACCATTGGAAATGAAATATATAGGCTTTCAAATTCCGGGTTTAGGTCTTTTGATTATGCTTGTGTTTATCACTTTGGTGGGCTTGATTGGGTCGAGTTTTATTTTCAAACCTTTGGTTCGTTATTTTGAATACTTGATCAATAAAGCGCCACTTATCAAAGATTTGTACTCTGCAGTTCAAGATTTGATGGGCGCATTTGTAGGCGGAAAAAAGAAATTTACGGAGCCTGTTTTGGTGAAAATGGATGCAAGCGGACTGATGCGAATTGGATTTGTTACTCGAAAAGCAGGCGTTCCTGAAATGGGAATTGATAGCAGTCAACTTGTCGTTTACCTACCTTATTCTTACGGAATTATGGGAACTGTAATTGTTGTTCCAAAAGAAAATGTGGTTCCAATCAATTTGCCTAGTACAGAAGTAATGAAATTTATCGTTTCGGGTGGAGTAACCGAAGTAATGGAAAAAATGAAATAAACGATTCATGCATTTCATCCACAGATGCTCTTTTCTCGCTTGCTTATATCTCTAAATAAAAATTCAAAATTTACGAATAGAAATGAAAAAAATACCAACCATATTGATCACCAACGACGACGGTGTCCAGGCACAAGGCATTCGTTTTTTGATTGAAGTCATGCGCGAATTTGGAAATATAGTTGTTGTTGCGCCAGATAGTCCGCAATCCGGCATGGGACATGCCATTACTGTTCATACACCATTGCGATTACGACGCCTTGTAAATGAAGAAAATTACCAAGAATATTCGTGCAATGGAACCCCGGTCGATTGTGTGAAACTAGCCGAACAAGTTGTTCTGAAAGGGAAACCCGATTTATTGGTTTCGGGCATCAATCACGGATCAAATGCATCCATCAATATTGTTTATTCCGGCACCATGGCTGCCGTGATCGAAGGTTGTATTGATCACATTCCATCAATTGGTTTTTCGATGAACGATTTTAGTCATCATTTGAATTTTGAACCCGCCCGAGCAATCATTCAGCATATTGTAAAACAAGTTTTGGAAAATGGCTTGAAAGAAGGAATATGCTTAAATGTGAATTTTCCGGTTATCGAAGAAATAAAAGGAATCAAAGTCACCCGCCAAGCAGATGCCACTTGGGAAGAAGAGTTTGATAGTCGCACAGACCCAAGAGGCGGGAGCTATCATTGGCTTACCGGAAAATTTGTGAGCCGCGACAATGGGAATGAAAACGATATAAACGCCATAGCCAAAGGTTTTGCATCGGTTGTTCCTGTAAAAATCGATTTAACCGCTTACGACCAAATCGAATCGTTAAAATATTTAGAACAAAGTATTGACAATCAATAGAAATGCTTTTTAAAATGATTCATTTTGTATGAAACATCCACGACAAAACAATTTTGACACACAAGAGGATGATTATCGTGGATGTAACATGTGGCCGAAACATGAAATTATAAACACATGAAATATTACCTTATATCCGGTGAGGCTTCGGGCGATTTGCATGCTTCCAATTTGATGGCTGCAATAAAATTGCGCGACCAACAGGCTCAGTTTCGTGCTTGGGGAGGCGATCTAATGCAAAAACAAGGAGCCGAAATCGTAAAACATTACCGCGATTTGGCTTTTATGGGATTTTTGGAAGTTGTACTAAATCTCACCACCATTCTTCGCAATATTCGTTTTTGCAAACAAGATATTTTGCAATGGAAACCTGATGTGCTCATTTTGGTCGATTATCCCGGATTCAATATGCGCATGGCCAAATTTGCTCATCTACATGGATTTAAAGTTGTTTATTATATTTCGCCTCAAATTTGGGCTTGGAAAAAATCGCGTGTGCATGCCATCAAAAAGTTTGTTGATAAAATGCTCGTAATCCTTCCTTTCGAAAAGGCATTTTATGCAAAATACGATTATGCGGTAGAGTTTGTGGGGAACCCAATCTTGGATGCATTGCCCAAAGAACCGTTGGATACAAATCAGTTTCGCGCGGAAAATAAGCTTGACAACAAACCAATAATCGCACTGCTGCCCGGAAGTCGAAAACAAGAAATAGCGAAAATGCTGAGTGTCATGCTCAAAATGGTCGATCAATTTCCGGAATATGAGTTTGCAATTGCCGGAGCTCCTTCCATCGAAGATGACTTTTATTTCGAAAGAATGGCCACTACAAAAGTAGTTTTGATCAAAAATAATACACAAAAACTTCTGCAAGCTTCTTACGCGGCGCTGGTAACTTCAGGAACGGCAACATTAGAAACAGCGCTTCTGAACGTCCCCGAAGTGGTGTGCTACAAAGGAAGCCAGATTTCGTATCAAATTGCCAAACGAATTGTGGACATTCCCTATATTTCGTTGGTCAATCTGATCATGAATGCCGAAGTAGTCAAAGAGTTAATTCAAAATGATTTTACGGAGCAAAATTTAAAAACAGAATTGAATAAACTACTTTCCGATACCAATCATCGAACAAAAATGCTATTAGAATATCAACATCTGAAAACCGTTTTGGGTGAAGGAGGCGCTTCTGCCAAAGCTGCCGCAGAAGTCTTGAAAATTTTAAAAACATAGCTATTCAAACTTTTACAATTTAAATGACTGTTTTGCCCTCTAAATTTTTTTACCTTCGCTTTATTGAACGAATGAAACACAATGAAACATCCACGACTAAACNNAAATTATAAACACATGAAATAATCAAAAAAAATACCAACCAAAAACAAAGAACAAAAGATGAAAAGATTAAGTTTTATTTTTAGCGTGGTGGCTTTGCTCCTTGCGAGTTCGTGCAAACAAGAACCGGCCAAAGAAACTCCTCAAAATACCATTGGGAAACACCTGCTCAAGCTGGAAAGCGATATCATGACGCCCGAAATTTTGTGGGCTTTTGGTCGATTGAGTGAAGTCCAAATTTCGCCCGACAAATCAAAAATACTTTATGGAGTTAACTATTATTCAGTTGCGGAAGACAAAGGAAACCGCGAATTGTTTTTAATGGATTTGGATGGCTCCAATCAAAAGCAAATCACCAATACACCAAAAAGCGAATACAGTGCAGTGTGGCGCCCCGATGGAAAAGCAATCGGACTCATGACTGCCGTTTCCGGAAGCATGCAACTTTGGGAAATGGACGTGGACGGAACAAATCCTCGTCAAATTTCAAATGTAGAAGATGGGATTTCCGGATTTCTCTATTCGCCGGATATGAAAAGTGTATTGTTTACCAAGGAAGTAAAGATAGATCATGCAGTTCAAAAAGAAAATCCTGACTTGGATAAAACCACCGGTCGATTGATGAACGATTTGATGTATCGCCATTGGGATTCATGGGTGGATTCTTTTACACATATTTTTGTGGCTGATTATGCAGATGGAAAGCTGGGCGAGCCAATCGATATTATGAACGGCGAAGCTTGGGATGCACCTGTAAAACCAAACGGCGGAACAGAACAAATTTCGTGGACTCCCGACAGCAAAACAATTGTGTATGCTTCGCGCAAGCTCGAAGGTCTGGAATACGCAATAAGTACCAATTCCGATTTGTATTCCTATAATTTGGAAACGAAAGAAACAAAAAATTTAACGGATGGAATGAAAGGCTACGATTTGAATCCTAGTTTTTCGCCCGACGGAAGTCTGTTGGCTTGGGAAAGCATGGAACGAGATGGCTACGAATCGGACAAATCGCGTTTGTTCGTTTTAAATATGGCAACGGGTGAGAAAACCTATTTTACCAAAGATTTTGATCAAAATGCAAATGGATTAAGTTGGTCGGCCGATGGAAAATCCATCTATTTTATTAGCGATTGGCATGCTACCGAAGAAATATATCGTTTAGATATTGAAAATGGACAGATTTCTAAAATCACCGAGGGCGTGCACGATTATCAAACGGTTGTTGATGCGGGCGACACGCTTATAGCCACGCGTGTTTCCATGTCGAAACCTGCAGAAATTTATGCTGTAAATCCAGTCAACGGCGAAGCCCAAGAATTGTCGTTCGAAAACAAACATCTATTGGATCAGTTGACCTTTGGCGAAATTACCAAACGTTGGGTTTTGACCACAGATAAAAAGCAAATGTTGGTTTGGGTCATTCTTCCCCCTCATTTCGACGAAAATAAAAGCTATCCCACTTTGTTGTATTGTCAGGGCGGCCCACAAGGAACCGTTAGTCAGTTTTGGTCGTATCGTTGGAATTTTCAGATGATGGCAGCAAACGACTATGTGATTGT
>DMBV01000044.1 GCA_003445975.1 Bacteroidales bacterium | reverse complement strand
CTAAAGTGGCAAATCTTCTTCGTTCATTCGAGAAGAACGAGTAACTGTTCTTGGTGATGGAGAAGTAGAGGTAAATTCGTCTGATGGTTTCAAGGAGGAAGATGAACGTCCGGAAAGATCAAACGACACATCATCCACAAATTTGGTGTATTGACCAATAAAGCGAAGTTTTATAGAATCTAAAGGGCCGTTTCTGTGTTTTGCAATAATTATTTCTCCCTTTCCCCTCATGTCTTGACCATCTTCATTCACGTCAATTTCATAGTAATCTGGGCGATAAATAAAGACCACCATGTCGGCATCTTGTTCAATGGCTCCAGATTCACGCAGGTCGGAAAGCTGTGGTTTCTTTGATCCTCCACGTGTTTCTACAGATCGGTTTAATTGCGATAAAACCAAAACCGCGACATTTAATTCTTTGGCCAAAGCTTTCAGCGAACGCGAAATAGTACTGATTTCCTGTTCGCGGTTTCCGCCCGATTCGCCCGAACGCATCAATTGAATGTAGTCCACAATAATAAGTTCTATACCGTGTTGCTCTTTCAGTCGGCGACATTTTGCACGCAATTCAAAAACGGATAGCGATGGTGTGTCGTCAATAAAGATGGGCGCTTCCACCAATGCTTTTACGCGTGTGTTTAGCTGTTCCCATTCGTGATTTTCGAGTTTTCCTTTTTTTAGTTTATCAGAAGTGATTTCGGTTTCCGAAGAAATTAAACGAGTGGTTAACTGCACTGCCGACATCTCCAAAGAAAAAATTGCCACCGGTTTTTTTGCCATGGCGGCATTTCTTGCCATCGTTAGAGCAAATGCAGTTTTTCCCATTCCGGGACGTGCCGCAATGACCACCAAATCAGACTTTTGCCAACCAGCCGTAATACGGTCGAGATCGGTAAATCCGGAAGGGACTCCACGCAGACTTCCTTTCGAATCTCGTGCGGCTTCAATTTCGCGGATAGATTCGAAAACCAAACTCTGCATATCCACAGATTCTCTACGGAAGTTATGTTCACTAATATCAAAAAGTTGTTGTTCGGCTCGGTCTAATAATTCAAAAACATCCGTACTGTCTTCAAAGGCATCTTTAATTGTTTCGGAAGAGGCGCGAATCAATTCTCGTTGGACAAATTTTTGTAGAATGATCCGTGCGTGAAACTCAATATTGGCCGAAGAGGCCACGCGATTGGTCAATTGTGTGATGTAATAGGCTCCACCTACTTCGTCCAAATCGCCTTCCGATTTCAATTTGTTCGAAACAGTAAGAATATCAATGGGCTCTGTCGAAGCAAACAAATCCTGAATAGCTTTGAATATTTTCTGATGGGCTTGCTTGTAAAACACTTCTGGATGTAAAATGTCGATGACGGCAGTGAGTGCGTTTTTTTCCAGCATCAATGCGCCTAAAACAGCTTCTTCAAAATCAAGTGCTTGAGGCGGTATTTTGCCCGATCCTACTAGGTTGTTTACGTTTGCCAATCCCGTCTTTTTTACAGGCGAATTGTTTCCAAAAGTGTTCTGATTCATAAGTGCAAAAATAACATTTAATGTATGGAACGAATGAATAAATTATCATTTTTTGTTTTTAACAAAATAGATTTTAGCTCATCACCGTTTGTTTAAAACAGTAAATTTAGCCAAAAATCAATACATATGTTGGAAGAAATAAAATTGAAATTTGTGGCGCTTTTCAATGCCGAACCTATTTGTTTCCGTTCACCCGGACGGATAAATATCATTGGCGAACATACCGATTACAACAACGGATTTGTGTTGCCTGCCGCTATCAACAAATCAATCTATTTTGCAATTGCGCCAAATAGTCTTCAGAAATTTCGATTTTTTGCCTACGACTTAAATGAATATATAGAAATTGAAGACATTGCCCAATCTAAAATACAGTGGGCCAATTATTTGTTGGGAGTGATTGATGGGCTGAATAGAAAACACAAAAGCCCAGGCTATTTCGATTTAGTTTTTGGCGGCGACCTTCCTTTTGGAGCCGGATTTTCTTCGTCGGCGGCCATTGAGGTGGGACTGGCTTTTGCTTTAAACAAAGTGTATGATTTGGAAAACTCTGCCATGGATTTGACTTTGATTGCTCAAAAGGCCGAACATGATTTTGTTGGAGTGAAATGTGGAATTATGGATCAGTTTGCTGTAATGCACGGCAAAGCCGATAAGTTGATAAAATTGGACTGCCGCAGTTTAGAATACGAATACCACGATTTTAAACTCAAAGACTACTCTTTTGTTTTTGCTGATACCGGCGTAAAGCATAATTTGGCCGAAAATGAATACAACCTACGCCGCGAACAGTGCGAAAAAGGAGTAGAAATTATGAAGGAAAACGGTTTTCCGATTCAAAGTCTCCGCGATCTGTCTCTGGCCGAACTTGAAGGAAACAAAACCCAGATGTCGGATTTGATTTTTCGACGCTGCTCATATGTAATTGAGGAAAACGATCGTTTGCAAAATGCACTTCGGGCAATGGAAAAAAATGACTGGAAAAGATTCGGCGAACAATTGTATGGAAGTCATGAAGGTTTGCGACACAAATACGAAGTGAGTTGCCGAGAGTTGGATATTTTGGTAGAAGCAACCTACGATATGCCATTTGTTTTGGGAGCGCGTATGATGGGCGGTGGATTTGGTGGCTGTACCATAAATCTGGTGTTGAACGAGGCGATACCTGAATTTAAATCACAACTTCAAAAGGCCTATGCCGCGCATTTTGAAAAGCCCTTAAAAATTTATGAAATGAAACTGAGCGACGGCGTTGGGATGTGTTGATTGCTCAATGTATAAACATTATTTTGGTAACCATACTTTCTGAGCCGTCAATATTGGCAATAAAAACAAGATAAACACCCGTTTTCACTCTTTCGCCATTCATATTTTCTCCGCTCCAGATTGCTTGCCCGCCTTCCGATCGAATTTGATTTACCAGTCGGCCGCTGATGTCGGTTATCTTTACATAAGCATCGCGAGTAAGTCCGTGAATAGCAATTGGGCCAACATAATCGGGGCGTATGGGATTTGGAAAAACGTACACATCTTTAAATGTTTCTTCGGCATGAGTAGCCGTTCCTTTGTAAACCAACAATCCCAAATCGGTACCTATAAAAATTTCGCCATCCTTGTTTATTCCCAAGGAGGTGATTCTGTTCGAAAACAAAGGACTATTTTCGGCTGTAAAATTTAATAATTCCTCTTGGCCGTCGGCCGATAACAGAAACAGTCCGGCTCTATCCGTTCCAATCCATTTTCTGTTGGCACCGTCCACAGCAATGGCGTTTATTTTTTCGCTTTCCAACAAATATTGAGGATAACCATCTCGTTCTACCACAATTTGTTGAGCATCGAAATTGCCGCCGGAAAAAATATTTTCAGGCTGATAAATGACTCCGATACCTTCGTCTGTTCCAATCCATATTTCGCCATCCAAATCGGATGCAATTGATAAAACTTTCGTGCCGGGAATATTTCCGTATCCGGGAGCTGTACTCAGTCCTTTTATTTGCTGGTTTGTATTCTGATTTTCGTCAAAAACAAATAAGGAATAGGCTCCGCCGCCACGCAAGATAATCCATAAATAATCCCTTTGATCGGCAATCATATCTTTGATGTCATAAGCTGTCCAAGCCCCAAATTCAAAAGCAGTCCAATTTCCGCTTGGATCTTTCTTGTGCAACAGCGCATTGGAAACGGCCGAAGCTACCCAGAGATTGTTTTTAGAATCGTATGCAACACCACCTAAACGCATAATATGACTGTAGGTAGAGTTTGGAGTTAGACTACTATTGTGTTTTCCGTATGCCTGATCAAAACCATTTTCATTAAAAGTATATAAGCCTTTTCCCCAACTGCCCACTGCAAATTCGTTTGTGTTGTTTGGGTTGATATCTACACAAACGAAATCATAAGCCGTATCCAATGCGAGTGTTACGCCTTTGTAATAATTTGTCCAGCTTCCATCATCGAAAGAAAAAATTCCGTTCTGCAAATAGATATTACCAAAAGATTCGTCGCGACCTCCCGAAGCCACCACTACTTTGTTTCCCGAAACGGCAATATCAAAAACTCTTGTCGTTCTCGGCCCGTTCAGCAGATGATTTTGGAAGTGTATCAGATCGGCCGAAGCTACAATACCCTGAAGTCGGTCAGCTACATAATAGTTCCCATCCGTAGAGGTAAGGATTTCGTTGGGTTGAAGGGTTATCGAAAAATTTTCGCCATAGGTATATATCTTTCGATTGAATGAAAAATCGGCATTGAAAATTCCGGCGGAATAACTATGCGAAACAATTAGCTTATCATTGCTCACATCCATATTGAATGTTTTGTCGGAAATGGAAGAGACTATTTCTTCCCAGGAAGTGGAGGTAACGGCAAAGAGCTGGTCTTTCACTACATCTGTCAGGCGATTTATAACCACTGTATTTTGAAAAGGAACGATATGATTGTACGGATCGTTCGGGAATGGTAAATGGTTCAGTTTTTTCCAGTTGCTGTAGTTTGCTAAATTCGGATTGTTTATGTCGGCCTGATAAATTCCTTTTTCTGTTGCTGCAAAAAGGGTTTCGTTCAAGAGGGCAGTCTCATAAACAGAGAGATTTGTGCCATCTTCGCCAACGTAATAGGTGTCTTTTATTTCTTCACGGTCAATATCCACTACCACGATTCCAAAACCGCACGAAAGGTAGGCATATTGATTTTTGAACAAGATGGCGTTTATTTTCTTGTCGCCAAGAATGGTTTTTCGTTGTATATCCGCTAGGTTGATTATTTTTCCATTTTTAATTAAATCGATGTTTGCGTTGGTATAAGCCACCAATAAGGTTTTGTATGTCGAATTGTATTCGATATGGCTTACGCCAAAATCCGACAAACCGTCCACTTTCGAAATTCGTTTAAGTACCGCTTCTTTTTTGTGCAGGCTGAGTAAGCTGTAGGGCGTGGCTGCATAGATAAATTCGTCCGATTCTGTCAGGTCGATAATTTGATTGTATGGAATCTCGTCGCGCCAACTGCCGATTGCAAGATTTTGGGCAAAGAGCAGCGCGTTTGGAAGAAGTAAAAGCAAAAAGAAAGCTTTGTTTAGCATGGTTTTTTTTGTTTCATAAACGACGGTATCCGTATCGTTCTAAATGAATTAGTTCAGAATGGCAAGCAGCAAAAATCATCTAAGCCAAGCGAGTTTATCCTTCGCGTGTTTTGCTACGATTGATAATGTTTTGAAAGGAAACTGAGAATGTTTTTCTCCACTCGTTTCAATACATTTGGGCTGTCGGCTTTCTTGAATTTTTCGCCAGTAATTTGTTCGTATAGTTCAATGTATCGTTCCGAAACAGAGTGAACAAATTCGTCTGTCATTTCGGGCAAAACATCTCCTTCGCGACCTTGAAAGTTGTTTTCCATCAACCATTCACGAACAAATTCTTTGGAAAGTTGCTTTTGCGGTTCGCCATTGGCAAAACGTTCTTTGTAGCCTTCTTTGTAAAAATAGCGGGACGAATCGGGTGTATGAATTTCGTCTATCAAGTAGATTTTCCCGTCTTTTTTTCCAAACTCATATTTGGTATCAACCAAAATCAATCCTTGTTCATCGGCCATTTTGCTTCCGCGTTCAAAAAGTTCCATGGTGTATTTTTCGAGCAAGGCGTAATCTTCGGGCGAAGCTAAACCGCCTCTCAGAATTCTCGTTTTTGATATATCTTCATCGTGAGCGCCATGTTCGGCTTTGGTTGTGGGAGTGATAATGGGTTCTGAAAAGCGTTCGTGTTCGCGCATTCCGTCGGGAATTGGAACGCCACAAATCTCTCGTTCGCCTTTTTTGTATGCACGCCAAGCAGAGCCGGTTAAATAGCCGCGGATAATCATTTCGATGGGAAATGGCTCACATTGAATTCCAACGGTAACCATTGGATCGGGTGTTGCAATCTTCCAATTTGGTACAATATCGACGGTGGCATCTAAAAATTTGGCGGCTATCTGATTCAGAACTTGTCCTTTGTAAGGGATTCCTTTTGGCAGAACCACATCGAAAGCAGAAATCCGATCGCTTACCAACATCACCAATAATTCTTCTTGAATGGTGTACACATCTCGCACTTTTCCTTTGTACATTCCGCTTAATCCCGGAAATTTAAACGCTGACTTTACAATTGTGTTCATTTATAGTGATTTATACTTTTTTTTAAAAATGCTAAGTTAGAAAATACTTTACTAACTTTCTGTTTTTCTATGTTCTATTTTAGATAAAAACCCCATTTGACCTTCGTCTGTTTTATAGGCTTCGATTATTTTTGCCACCAAAGGATGACGCACTATGTCTTTTTCGTTCAAATAAATGATTTGAATATTGGGGATATTTTTCAATATTTTAGTGGCTTGAATCAGTCCCGATTGTTGTTTTTTGGGCAAGTCTATTTGGGTGATATCGCCTGTAACAATAAATTTTGCCGTTTTTCCCATTCGGGTCAGAAACATTTTCAACTGATTTTGAGTTGCATTTTGCGCTTCGTCCAGAATGGCAAATGCGTGATCCAATGTTCGGCCACGCATATAGGCAAGCGGCGCAATTTCGATGGTTCCATCTTCCAGATATTTTTCCAGTTTCGCGGCCGGAAGCATATCGCGCAAAGCATCGTACAAGGGCATCATGTATGGATCCAGTTTCTCTTTCATGTCGCCGGGCAAAAAACCCAGACTTTCGCCGGCTTCAACGGCCGGACGAGCCAAAATGACCCGTTTTACTTCTTTGTTTTTCAATGCTCTCACTGCCAACGCAACAGCCGTATAGGTTTTTCCGGTTCCGGCAGGACCGATAGCGAAAGTCAAATCGTTTTGATCGACCGAAGCAACCAGCTTTTGCTGATTTTCTGTGCGCGCTTTTATATACATGCCATTTCGGCCATGTACCAAAATATCGTTCGGCAAAAAGCTTCCTTCTGTTTTTGATTCGCTCGAAAAAATGCTTCGCAGATCGCTCTCCGAAATGGACTGATATTGCTCAAAATGCATCAGCAGTTGATCAAAGTATTCTTCAAAATGTTTCATCGTTTCGACCGAGCCGATGAGTTTGATCATTTCTCCTCGAACGATAATTTTTAAATGCGGAAACAAGTTGCGGATAATTTCCAGATTGCTTTCGTTGGTGCCAAAAATGACAAGCGGATCATAGCCTTCGACAGAAAGGACTTTCTCTCCCATGCGTTTGTTGTTGGTTTAAGTGGCGAATTTCTGAAAAATAATGGCTTGAATGGGCTGTTTTAGTAAAATATTTTGACGAATATTCTGTTCTATTCAAAAAAACAAGGAATGGTTTTTTTGGTATCTTTGAAAAATATTTGTGTTCTAAATCAATGAAAATGCCTATCGTAACACTTACCACAGATTGGGGATTGAAGGATCATTACCTCGCATCAGTTAAAGGGGCTTTTTTAAGAAGTGTTCCCAATTTGATTATCGTCGATATTTCGCACCAAATTCCGCCTTTCGACCTGAATCAGGCATCGTTTATTCTTAAAAGTGCCTATAAAAATTTTCCTGAAGGAAGTATTCATATTGTGGGCGTAAATACCGAAGCTTCAATAGAAACACCTCATGTGCTTATCAAATACAAAGGGCATTATTTTATTGGTGCCGACAATGGTATTTTCGCACTTATTTTTGATGAAAAGCCAGAGATGATTGTGGAGATTGACATCATTCAAACTTCCAATCGGTTTTCTTTCTCTACCAAAGATGTTTTTGTTCAAGCGGCCATGCATTTGATCGAAGGCAATGATATTGCTCTTTTGGGCGATAAACGGGAATCGCTTACCAATAAATTATCGTTCAAGCCAGTTGTTGAAAATAATCTGATCAAAGGGAAAGTCATTTATATTGATGGTTATCAAAATGTAATCAGTAATATTACTGAGAAATTATTCAATGAGGTGGTAAAAGGGAAAAAATTCAAAATACTTTTACGTGCTGGAAACTACGAAATATCGAAGATTAGCAAATCGTATATGGATGTAAACGAAGGCGAACTTTTGGCTCTTTTTGATTCGGAAGATCATTTGGAAATAGCCATCAACAAAGGAAAGGCCAGCAGTTTACTTGGTTTGAATATCGACGATGTCATTCGAATCGAAGTTTTGGTTTAGGTTTAATTTTACCATACATTCATGTTTGCTCTATATAAAAAAGAAATTGCTTCGTTTTTAAATACGCCTGTCGGTTATTTGGTTGTATTGATTTTTTTATTGATCAGTAGCCTTTTGCTTTGGGTTTTCCCTACCGAATACAATATTCTCGACTTTGGATATGCCAATTTGGATTCCTTTTTTAGATTGGCTCCTTTCGTATTTCTATTCCTAATACCAGCTATCAGCATGCGGCTTTTTGCCGAAGAAAAAAAGAGCGGAACCATTGAGCTTTTGTTTACCCGGCCTTTGAGCGATTGGCAAATTATTGGCGCAAAATATTTGGCCGGAATCAGCCTTGTATTGCTTTCTTTGCTGCCAACACTCATTTATGTTTTTACAGTTTATCGGTTTAGTTTTCCAAGCGGAAACATCGATTTGGGACCAATTTCCGGTTCGTATATCGGATTGTTTTTTTTAGCGGCGGCTTTTGTGGCGATCGGTTTGTTTGCTTCGGCCAGCACCGACAATCAGATTACTGCATTTATTCTTGGAATTTCACTTTCTGCATTTGTTTTTATTGGTTTTGAAATCATTTATTCGCTCGATATTTTCGGTCATTTTGATTTGTTTGTTCAATCGTTGGGAATAAATGCCCACTATGCATCCATTCGCCGAGGCGTGATCGATTTGCGCGATATCCTCTATTTCTTTAGCATTTCGGCTCTTTTCCTATTCTTTACACACACGATATTGAGCAAAAGAAAATGGTAACAGAACAGAATAACAAAGTCAGATCGCCTCGCGAAAAAAGTCTCATTCGGCTTTTTGTTGGAATTCTTATCCTGATTGGGCTCAATGTTTTCGTTTCGGGTGTGTATCTTCGTTTCGATCTTACAGCCGAAAAAAGATATACACTTTCGGATGCCGGCATTCAAATGCTCAAAGAATTGGACGATTACGCCTATTTTAAAGTGTATTTGGAAGGAGATTTTCCGGCTGGCTTCAAAAAACTTCGCAACGAAACAAAAGATATGCTCGACGAATTTAAAGCATATAGCCCTTATATCGAGTATATTTTTATCAATCCTTCGGCCATTGGCGATAACGAAAAACGCAAAGCTTTGATGCAGGAGCTTGTGGATAAAGGATTGCAGCCAACCGATTTGCATGTAAATAAGAAAGACGGAAATAGTCGAATGCTGATTTTTCCCGGAATTGTTCTTCAATACAAAGGAAACGAAATCCCGATAGAGCTGCTCAATGCTCAAATGGGCGTTTCGCCGGAGCGAGTTCTGAACAATTCGATCGAGAACCTGGAATACAAGCTGATGTCTTCCTTGCAAAAGCTGCTCGACGAGAAAAAACCTACTGTTGCGTTTTTGGAAGGTCATGGTGAAATGCAATCCATTTATTTGGCAGACATTATACGCTCGTTAAGCGAATTTTATCGTTTGGGAACTTTGCGGATTGATGGCCGAATGAGCAGCCTTTTTGAAGTAGATTCCGCTCAGCGAAAAATAGTCCCGAAACCATTGATTGATGCTTTGATTATCGCTCAGCCTTTGCACGCTTTTTCCGAAGCCGACAAATATGTGATTGATCAATATATTATGTATGGAGGAAAGGTTTTCTGGCTAATCGATCCGGTAAACGCCAATATGGATAGTTTGCGTTCCAGCAGTCAAACAATCGGCTTGCCTGCCGAATTGAATTTGGAAGATCAGTTATTTAAATACGGAGTTCGATTAAATGCCAATTTATTGTTGGATCTCAACGCGCGCTCCATTCCTGTTGTTACCGGAATGCTTGGCAATCAGCCACAACAAGAATTGCTTCCGTGGGTCTATTTTCCTATTTTAACGCCCCAGTCGAAACATCCGATTGTTCGAAATTTAAATTCCATTTTAAGTGAATTTCCGTCCACTTTAGATACTGTATCGGCTCAAAAAGCAAAGAAAACCGTTCTGTTGCAGTCGTCAATCTATTCGCATATCGTACCAAGTCCGGCAATTATCGATTTGGCTTTATTGGAAAATCAACCCGAAGCCTCGTTTTATCAGTCGCCGCCACAAATTGTTTCGGTGCTTCTCGAAGGCGAATTCAACAGTCTGTTTGCCAACCGAATAAAGCCGGTTTTGAAAGACAATTTTGCTCTTCCAAAGCAAAAATCAATTAGTGAAAACACGAGTATGTTGGTATGTTCGGATGGCGATTTGATTAAAAATCAGATTCATTATACCCAAAATTATCCTTTGCCTTTGGGCTACGATCAATTTACGCAACAATCATTCGGAAACAAAGATTTTATCATCAACAGCCTGAATTATTTAACTCAATCGAACGGATTGATAAATATTCGCTCGCGCGAAATTAAAATGCGATTGCTTGATAAAACAAAAGTGCAGCAATCTGTTCTTCTTATCCAAAGTCTGAATGTATTGATTCCCTTGTTTTTGGTAGCAATTGTTGGTTTGTTTTTGGCTCAAAGAAGAAAAAGAAAATTCACCGTAAAGTAAACAACCGGCTATCTTTTATGGAGAACGATTCAGGAGTTGGAGAATAAAGTTTAACCCAGCCTCAATCCATATTCCAGCCCAATGCGATAGATTGCCAAAATCAGCACTGTTCCAATGAGAGCCAAATACGAAACATTGATTCGTTTGGGCTTTTCGTCAAAATAAAACTCTTGATGGAAACGACTTAAGAAAAGTACTGGTAGGAGCATAAACAGAAGACTCAAGTTTACTAAAACATGGTAAAAAATCAATTTTGGCTGATTGATAATGAAAATCAGCAGGTTTCCTAAAATGTAAGGAATAAAAACTTGGCTGATGATAAAAGCTTGCCTATTGTTCGTTTTGGAATAATTAAAGTAGGAATTGGCACTAAAAATCCAAAATTTCACACTTGCAGAGCCTAAAACAACCATCAATAGAATAACAAATAGGGCAATAACGAGTTTGCCGGTATCTGAATAATACATATACATGATTACGTAACCGAATTCTTTTCCGGTAAGCGCCCCAATCAAACTTCCGCCAAAAAATGTATTGTAGGCATGGAAAATTCCCCAGAGGAGTAAGAGTTTCAGAAGTCCGTCTTCTAAATAAATATTGCTGTAAAGGATCACCAAGAGCGTAGCAACAATTACCATTAAAATGGGTCCTGATGCAAAAATAGCTTTCACAGCGTCGGCATACCAGTCGTCATTATCAACCAAGTACTCAAGTTTATAATAATAAATTACGCTTTTGTAATCAAAATGCATGGCCGTAAAAGCCATTCCTATCTTTTCGAGAAAGGAAATAAGAAAGTAGGACAGCAAAAAGAAAACCAAAGAATTAAGCGCGATGACTAAATAATCATGCGTAAAAACTAAGTGAAGAAGAGTGCCTTTCTTTTTCTTATTACGGGGGAGTCCTTTTCCTAATATAAAATTACCGAGCAGTTGCAAATTTCGTTTAAAGATAAAAAAATAGAGTCGGTGTCTTCGGTAACGTTGAAACCGAGCCTCCTTCTTGCGCTTAAGTTTGCTATTTTGCCGAACAAGGCTTTTTTTCTTTGGCTTAAAAAAGCTTTTCAGAATCACTTTCCGAATTCGTCTTTTTCTGCGTCTTTCCCATTCTTTTCGCCGGCTTACTTCGGTATAAATTTTATTCTGAAGATCCCTCTTTTTGCCAAAAAAGAGAGCGCGAAAAACAACTTTCAGCTTGCGCCAAAGCATTCTGCGTTTGAATTTGTTTTTGGTTTTTTTTTCGCCTTTTTGTTCCTTTTTCTGTTGTTTTTTTTCTTGTCTGCGTTTTTTTGCCGAGCGATATAGAAAACCGAATATTCTTCTTAATCGGCCAAATGTGGAATAGTGTCCGGGAGTAGAGTCGTCAAAAAACACTAGCATCCAATATGCTGCTGCTCTTAAATGCGCGCTGTGCTTTAAAAGCAGAGGAGTTGTAGAAAGTTGAATTGTTGGGCTCATTGTTACAAATGTATTAATAAATGCCCGATTTCAATGAATTTAAAAACTTAGCAGCATAAAAAAACCCCGCATTCGCGAGGTTTAAAATGAGCTGAAACGGAGCGTTATTTTACACTCATCGATTTCATTTCTGTACTATATTCTTTGTTAGTC
>DMBV01000084.1 GCA_003445975.1 Bacteroidales bacterium | reverse complement strand
GCACAAAAAATGGAAACAGAAATTTTGGCCATCACAAACAAAAAAATTGCGGGCTAAAAATTCAAAATTCTTATTAGTAAACAACAGAACAGCAAATTAGCCAATCTAATGCAAATAGAAGTATGTATTGAAAACCTGCAAGAAGCAGAATTGGCAAATTTGTATTCAGTGAATCGGATTGAAGTATGCTCAGCCTTGGATTTGGGTGGATTGACTCCTTCTTATGGACTTATAAAAGCATGTTCCCGTCTTTCGAATGTGGAATCGCATATTTTAATTCGACCCAGAGCCGGAAATTTCATCTATACATCTAAAGAAATTATTTTGATGAAAGAAGACATTCGCAAAGCGGCCGAAGCCGGTGCCAATGGCGTTGTGTTTGGCTGTTTAAATAAAAAAAATGAAATCGATTTTGACTCTTGCGAATTGTTAGTGCGTTTGGCAAACGGCTATCAATTGACAAGCACTTTTCATCGTGCCATCGATTTTTCAACGAATTACAATCAATCCTTTGAAACGATCATTGAACTAGGCTTTAACCGAATTCTCACTTCGGGCACAAGCACCAGCGCATTTGGCGGAATCGGCGAAATAAAAACTTTGACTGCAAAAAATAATTCACGCATCGAAATAATGGCCGGAGGCGGAATATCAATTGAAAACGTGTCCGCTTTTCAAGGAATTGGTTTAGATGCGATTCACTTTAGCATTCGAAAAAAAAATGATACGAACAATCTGCTTTCAATGGGGTTTTCGTCGGATGCAGACGAAGAAAAACTAAAGAAAATCATCCAAAAAATAAAAGACAATGAGAAGTATTGAAACGCCCAATATGCCAAAAAGCAATGGACATTATTCGACTGTAATGGAACACAACGGCATTCTTTACATTTCGGGACAATTGCCTTTGGACCCCATTTCGCGACTAAAACCGGCTACATTCAAAGAAGAAGTGGAATTGGTTTTCAAGAAATTAGATTTAATACTCAACGAAGCCGGAAGTTCCAAACACAAAGTTCTTCAAATGCGCATCTTTTTATCCGACATCGAATTATGGCCACAAATGAATGAATTGTATGCCGCATTTTTCGAAAATCATAAACCGGCACGAATTGTTGTTCCTTCACCCGCTTTGCATTATGGATGCTCGTTGGAGATTGAAGCAACGGCATTTGTATAAGCACAATTTTCCCTATAAGTTTAAAAAAAGATAGCTTTAGTGCCCATATAAAATGTGAATCCGCAAGACCACTCAAAATTTAACAGTATCCAAAAAGCAAAAACAGATATAAAACTGTATCTTTGAAGCATCAAGCCTACTAACCATTTATGATATTCAAAAAACGCAACTCAAAATCTTATTCTATTCTGCTACTTAGCTTGCTAGTCGTCGGATTCAGCAATAAGCTGAATGCACAAGAAATTCCGCACAATCATTTATCCGAATTTAGCAATGAAGTATATGGAACCGACGATCGGTTGATCAATGGGAAATATTACAAGCCAAAACATTTTTTTGCACTCGGACATCCTTATTTTAAAATGAATGAATGGCTGCCCGGAACTTTATTTATCAAAGGAATTCCATACGAAAATATTGCCTTAAAATATTCTATCGAAGAGGACTTAATCATTATCAAAGACACTTACGACAAAGCTATGTCGAAAGATATTGTTCTCCACAATTCGTTTGTGGATTCACTTCAAATTGAAAAGCATCTTTTTCACAATACAAGCAATTTCGCCAACAACAACCCGATTGGGTATGCGGAGCTGATTTATAGAGGAAAAACAACTGCATATTTTAAACACAGCATCGAATTTAAAGACGAGCTCTCCGACCGCATTAAATACGGAAAATACTTAAAACCCAGAAAAAACATCTACATTTTAAAAGAGGATACTTTTTATTTGATAAAATCGAAGAAAGAATTTCTGAATCTTTTCAGCGAAAAACAAGATGAACTTATTTCGTTGATCAGAAAAAATAAGATTCGTTTTAAGAAAATGACAGACAATCAGTTGCGCAACCTTATGCAGATTACCGAAAATTTATAAGCATGAGAAAACGCATACTTTCACTCGCAATAATGCTTTTTTGGATCAGCTCTTTTGGCCAAAGTCAATCAAAAACAAACGAGCAAATCAAATTGCCTCATTCGTATTCAAATCTATTGTGGAGTACGTTTGTACAAAAAATAGAACACAATTATCCACTTCAGTTTTTTTATCAATTTTCAGAAATTCCTGAGTTTGTTGTTAGCTTTGATTCGGATAGCATTGAGTTAAAGGTAGTATTAAACGAGCAGTTGATTCAATACAATGTTTTTGCTTCGTTCGACAACAAAGGAAATGTGTTCCTCACAAAAAACGGTTCCATTTCGAGCCAATTGCCTTCGTATTTTTTCAATGCCGCCATTTCAAACACTACAGAAGAGAGCTCCGAATTTACGGATCAGAATTATATTAAAACCATCCAGGAATTTGTTGCGCAGTCGGTTGTGGTTGGAACAAAAGAAAAAGGTGTAAACAAACTTACCGCCACCATCAATGGAATTGCTATCAATAGTCTTAGCGGCCAAGCAATAACAGAAGCCACTATTGTGGATCTGATTAGTGGAAAAGGAGTAGTAACCGATTCGAAAGGAAATTACAAGCTAACACTCAATATTGGCAAGCACGTTTTGAAAATCAGCAGTGTGAACATCGTTGAAAAGCAAATAGAAGTTGACTTACAATCCGACGGTGTTTTAAACCTCTCGCTCGACGACAAAATTTTCCTTTTGAAAGACGTGATTGTGAATGCCGAAAAAGAAAACAATATTCGCAGCACTAAAATGGGATTTGACAAAGTAAGTGCCAAAAGCGTAAAAAAAATCCCCTTGGTTTTTGGAGAAAAAGACATTGTAAAAGTGGCCTTGCTCCTACCGGGAGTTCAAACAGTTGGAGAAGGCTCGTCGGGTTTTAATGTACGCGGCTCGCCAACAGACCAAAATCTTTTCTATATAAACCATGTACCCATCTACAATACATCGCACGCAGCCGGATTTTTCTCTGCTTTCAATGCCGACGTGGTGGATGAATTTTCTTTATTTAAGAGCAATATTCCTCTTCAATATGGCGGACGAATATCTTCGGTTTTTGAAATAAAAACCAAGACCGGCAGCAAAGAAAAAATAACTGCCCGAGGCGGAATTGGGCCAATCACCGGACGATTGACGGTAGAAGGACCGCTAAAAAAGGAAAAAAGCTCGTTCTTGATTGGTGTTCGCTCCACTTATTCCGATTGGGTTTTGAATTTTATCAAAGACCCAATCATCAAAAACAGCCATGCACAATTTGCCGATGCCATAACAAATTTTTCGTTTCAGTTGAACGACTACAACCAATTGAATTTGTTTAGTTATTTCAGTACCGACAAAATGAATATCTATACGCAATCAAAATACGATTATCAAAATTTTGGCGGATCAGTTTCGTGGATGCATTATTTCAAAAACAAAAATAGCTTCGAATTGAGTCTAGTGCATAGCGCCTATGCTTTCAATGAAGAAAATAATCAATTGGAAATTGCCTCCTATTCACACAACAATCAATTGCAACATACAGAACTGAAAGCCATTTTCGAATTTGTGCCACGCCATAACCATCATTTTCAGTTTGGACTAAATAGCACACTCTATCAGATTGACAAAGGAATTTACGAACCTTTAAGCGCACTTAGCTTAATCAATACCACTTCACTTGGCACAGAAAAAGGACTAGAAAGCGCATTGTTTTTGAGCGACGACTGGAAAATAAACGAAAATCTGAGCTTTCAGGGCGGTTTGCGTTTCAATCAATTTACCTATTTTGGACCACAAGATGTGAATAAATATAGAGATGGAATGCCTTTTACCGACGAAAACTTAGTAGAAGTGCTTCATTTCAATGATTGGGAAAGCATAAAATCGTATAGTGGATTGGATTTTAGATTCGCTCTAAACCATTTATTAACCGAAAATATTTCTGTCAAAGCAGCTTACAATAGGCTTCATCAGTTTATTTATATGCTTAGCAATACCATTGCTGTTTCGCCAAATTATCGTTGGAAACTAAGCGATTACAACACAAAACCAATTGTAGGTGACCAAATTACACTTGGCGTTTACAGCAACCTCTGGAACAGTAATTATGAATTTTCGTTGGAAACGTATTATAAATTCAGTCAGAATATTGTGGAAATTAAAGACGGTGCCAATTTTTTTCTGAACGAAAATATGGAGCAAACAAGTTTGCAAGGAAACCTGAATGCATTTGGAGCCGAACTGATGTTCAAAAAATTAAAAGGCCGATTGAATGGATGGATAAATTACACCTATTCAAACTCAAAAGTACTCGTAAACAGTCCTTTTGCTGAAAACAGAATCAATTATGGCCAACCATATCCTTCCAATTACGACAAGCCACACGCATTTAATTTAGTTGCTAACTACGATTTTTCGCGTAGAGTTTCTTTTTCGGGAAATATTGTCTATTCTACCGGTCGACCCATTACCTATCCAACTGCCGTTTATTATTATGGCGGAATTCCTACTTTGAGTTATTCGAGCCGAAACGAATACCGCTTACCGGATTATTTCCGAGTGGATGTTTCGCTCAACGTAGAAGGAAATTTATTGAAAAGGAAATTGGGACATGGCAGTTGGTCTTTTTCTGTTTACAATCTTTTAGGTCGAAAAAATGCTTTTTCTGTTTATTTTGAAGAAAATGAAGGATTGATCAAAGCCTATAAACTTTCCATTTTTGGCGCACCAATTGTATCGGTAACTTATAATTTTAAATTGGGAAATTATGCAAGCGAATAAATATAAATTGCTCTTGTTGGCAGGTTTTATAGCCATTTTCTTTTTGGCAAATTCGTGCGTTGAAGAATATTGGCCCGAGTTGGATACTGCGGCCGATCAATTGTTGGTGGTAGATGGAAAAATCAGCAATTTTCCGGGACCCTATACCGTAAAACTTTCCTACTCCAGTGCTATCAACCAGCAAGCCAACAATCCTATTTCTTTGGCCAAAGTTAGCTTAGTGGATAATCTGGGCAACACAGAAAATTTTGTAGAAACAAGTCCCGGAAATTATTCGAGCAGTGCCAGCGGAATGCAAGGCATTGTGGGCCGATCTTATAAAATAAAAATCCAACTCTCCAATGGAAAAAAATACGAATCCGATTTTGAGGAATTAAAACCCACGGTTGATGTAGAAAATCTGCTTGTAGAAGAAAGTGTACAATTGGCCAAAAACGATTTAGAAACAGATCAGGAAGGATATCAATTCTACGTAAACAGCAAAGTGGCCTCTTCAACAAAAACCTATTTTTATTGGGAAATTGAAGAAACCTACGAATACCATTCCGATTATAGAATCATATTTTTGTACAGAGGGCGTCGTTATCCTATTACCGACTTCAATCCTTACGGACTGGCAAAAGTAGTAAACGAAGACACTTTGTTTTATTGCTGGAAAACGCAGCCAATTCCGGAGCGGTTTAGCTATAGTACTGAATACCTCAGTTCGCCGGTTATCAAAAACTTACCGCTACATTTTATTCCTTTTACCGACGAGCGTTTGCGTTATAAATACAGTATTTTGGTAAATCAATACAGCATTTCGGAAAATGCTTACACATTTTTGGATCAGCTCAACAAACAAAACAACAGTGAAGATGCATTGTTTACCACTCAGCCATTTCAAATAAGAGGAAATATCAAGAATTTGGACGATTCGAAAGAAGCAGTTCTGGGCTATTTTATGGTAGCATCCGGCACAAAAAGCAATCATCTGTTAACAAAAGCCCCGAGCAGAATACGCTATTCCAGCCCATTGAGCTTTGCAGATACTTCGTCGGTTCAAATAAAAAATGTCATCAATACCGCTTTGGCAAGCTCTTATCCCATTTATTTCACTTTTTTGTATTTTCAAAATCCGAATGTTCCATTGGCCGAAGCCGATGAGGTAATTGCTTATGTTGAAAGACAAGAGTGTATTGATTGTCAGAAGAAAGGTGGAACGGCCAAAAAGCCAGATTATTGGGATTGGTAGTTTAAATATAGAAAATATGCGAAAAATATACATTTTCTTGCTCTTAATTGGCTTTCAGTTTACTCTAAACGGACAATTGCCCAACCTTCCGATGGAAGAAATCAACCTAATTACCGACAGAGACATCTATTTAAGTGGCGAAAGCATTTGGTTTTCGGCTTCGGTGCAGTTTCTGAACAACGAAAAGGCACTCAGTCAGATTTTATATTTGGAATTGTTCAACGCGAATCAAAAATCGATAAGTCGAAAAAAATTCAGAATCCAGAACGGACAAGCGCAAGGAGCCTTTGAAATTCCGGCCGAATTTGTAAGTGATGTCTATTTTTTAAGAGCTTATACTCATTTCAATAAGAATTTTTCGTCGGATCATTATTTTTATACTGCGTTGCAAATTGTCAATCCTAAAATTGGCATTGCACCAAAATCCGATCATCGACTCGCGGAAGCAATCGCCGAAAATACAAACCACCTTCGTCCCGATTTTCAGATTAAAACCGAAACAACCGCAAACGGTCAAAATTTGGTTTTTCTCAATCGTTTGGCCGAAATTCCGGAAATGGAAGAAGAATTCTACACCTTGTCTTTGCTGAATTCGAAACTCCAACTGCAATCGCATTGGACTGTAAACTTGCGCAACAATACGGCTTCGGTGGTGCTTTCACCGATCAATGCATCTGGCATTTACTATCTTCAACTAAAAAATTCGAAAGACGAGCTACTTGCAATTCAGGCTTTTATTTCTCCTTCCGCTAAAATTCCGGCTTTTCATTCTATCCAGGCCCAACAAGCAAAACAAAGAGAAGAAATCACTTTTACATTGGCGGAAAATGAATTTCAAGAATTTGAGAATCTGGGAATTAAAACAGTTTTGAAGGGAACAAATCTTCCGACAATCCAAAAATTGAAACTTTATTCAGAGAATCCCCACCTCTTGTTTTCTTATTTAAAAACGCAGTTTACGGCTAGCCTTTTGAGCAAGCAAGAATCAGAACTCTTTTTGGCCGATCTAAACAGAAAATTAAATACAGCGCCTTTCAAAAAAGTGTTTTGTGCGCCCAATGCAACCGATCTGAATTGGCTTCCCGAGATTAGAGATGTAGGATTGTCGGGTGTTGTAGTGGACAAACTCAGCCAAAAACCAATGGCAAAAGTACCGGTATATCTTTCGCTTTTTAGAGCTTATCCGCAAATTCATATTTTCGATTCCCGAGACGATGGCAGCTTTGTTTTTTCTATCAACAACTTCGAAAACGAACAAGATGTTTTCCTCTGTCTGTTGCACAACAATGCAGACAATCTGGAAATAAAGATAAACAACGAATTTTCGATGACATTTCCGAATCTAAAGCCTTTTGAGATGACAATCGATTCGTCGCAAACAGAGATGCTAGAACAAATGTATGTGGCCATGCAAACTGCCAGTGCTTACAAGATAAACAACAAGACTCAAAATCTGAATATCAGCCATCTGCCCTATTCATTCGAAAATCCCCAAGTTTCTATTTTGCTTGATGACTACATTGAAACGCCAAATCTCGAAATGGTTTTCAAAGAATTGGTGCCGAATGTGCGCGTTCGAAAACAGAAAGAAAATTTCAAGCTCTCCATTTTCGATTCCGAACTCGAACTATTTTACAATGATCCGCTTATTTTGGTCGATAATATTCCTGTTTTCAACGAAAATGAATTGATGAAAATAGCACCCGCGAATATCGAAAAAATTGAATTGCACAAAACACCCTTTATTTTGGGAAGCCATACCATCAATGGAATAATTATGATCAAGACTACCACCGACGATTTTGGAGGAATGATTATGCCCGAATCGGCTACCTTTTTGAAATATCAAACAGTAAACACGAATTATATTTTCCAGACCAATTTCTATGCAACTTCAAGCGAAAAGCAATCAAAAGCCGCCGATTTTCGGACGCTTTTGTTTTGGAATCCGCGTATTCTTGAAGTCGCTAAACCCTTGCATTTCTATACTTCCGACCAAACAGCCAATTACGAAACCATTGTTTTCGGCACGCTTAAAAACGGAAACCCTTTTCAATATCCGATTCCTTTTTCTGTCGCGAAATAAACACATCAGAATTCATTCCAATCGTTTCTTTCAAAACCCATTGCATTTAATTTCTTACTTTTGCACAAAATAAAACTATGTACGAATTTTCGACCATCGAAGTCATCGGATATCTTGGCTCCTTTTTCATTGCCTTTGCAATGACTTTCAGTTCAATTGTTAAACTACGCTGGTTCAGTTTTGTTGGCACCATCTTGTTTACAACCTATGGTTTCAGCATTGGAGCTTATCCTGTTGGAATCGTAAATGCCTTTATTATGATGACCAATATTGTGTTTTTGATTCGTTTTTATTCCAAAAAAGAGCTCTTTCGCACTTTGGAAATACGCAATGATAACCGCTATTTGCTCGACTTCCTACAATTTCACAAAACGGATATTGCTCAGTTTTTTCCTGATTTTAGTGTTGAAAACAACGAAACAGTATTGAGCTACTTGATCTTACGGAACATGCAAGTTGCCGGCGTTTTTATTGGAAAACGAATCGACGATCATTCGCTTTGCGTAAAACTCGATTATGTTACGCCCGAATACCGCGATTATAAATTGGGAAAATTTATCTACGATGCCAATCAGTCGCTTTTCAAGCAAAAAGAAATAAAAACCATTATCAGCGGCAGCTACAGCCCAAAAAACGATCAATATTTAAAGAAATTGGGATTTGAACCAAGTATTCAAGACCAAAAAGTGGTTTTTATTAAGCACATTGAATAGTCTGAATCGCGCCCTTTTCTTACCTTTGATTTTTTTGAAAGAAACGCGATGGATTTGCTGATTAAAAATGGAAGATTGGTTTTAGCACACGAAATTGTGATGGCCGATTTATTGATAGAATGCGGCAAAATAAGCCGTATAGAAGAATCGATCAATCTAAACTCTATTCCCCGTATTGATGCCGAAGGCGCTTTTGTGATGGCAGCAGGAATAGATCCGCACGTACATCTTTCCTTGCCTACTCCAAAAGGCTATTCATCCGACGATTTTCATTCGGGCAGCCAAGCGGCATTGGCCGGAGGAACTACTTGTTTTATCGATTTTGTGACACCTGAAAAAGGAGAAAATTTAAAAACAGCCTTTCTCAAACGGAAAGCCGAAGTGCGCCATTGCTATTGCGATTTTGCTTTTCACATGAGTATAGTAGAATGGCGAGACGAAATTCCAGACGAAATGGAAGTTTGCGTAAACGAACTCGGAATCACTTCCTTTAAAACCTATTTGGCCTATCAAAAAACCGTTGGCATCAGCTTCGAGCTATTAGAAAAAACAATGAATGCGGCCAAAAATCTAAATGTTTCGGTTACAATTCATGCCGAATTGGGCAATGAAATTGACCAAATGAGAAGCGAAGCCATTGCAGCCGGACAAATAGAAAATAGTTTTCATGCCAAAACACGCCCTGACTTTACAGAATACAAAGCCGTAGAAAAAGTTATTGAGTTGGTAAAAAAAACGCAGTGCGAAACTTACATCGTTCATGTTTCAACAGCCGAATCGCTGAAAAAAATTCAGCAAGCAAACCAAGACGGGATTCCTATCTATGCCGAAACTTGCCCACAATATTTCACTTTCAACGATTCGGTGTATGCAAAGGAAAAAAGCCAAAGCAATGGCTTTGTAATGAGTCCACCCATTCGTTCCGAAGAAAATAGAAAAGGGATTCTAAACGGAATCATTCAAAAACAAGTACTCGCTATTGGCACGGATCATTGTCCTTTTTCGACTCAACAAAAAAACGCAGCCGACAATTTTAGCGAAATACCCAATGGAGCTGGCGGAATTCAACATCGGCTTGCTTTGGTTCATGCTGCATTTGTCCATACAAACCAATTAAGTATGATCGAATTCAGCAAAGTAATTTCTGCACAAGCGGCTCAATTTTTCCGACTGGAAAACAAAGGAGAAATTAGAATCGATTTTGATGCCGATTTAGTGATTCTGAAACCGGTTTCAGAATCCATTGGCCAACAAAAGCTTTATTCAAAAAGCGATATCGACATCTACGCCAATGAAATGATATATGCCAAACCGGCTATCGTTATCAAAGGTGGTTATATTGTTTTTCAAAACGATCAACTGTCCGAAAAACCTCCCCGCGGAAAATACATTCACCGAAAATAAATCAGATGGATATTCAAAAAAACAGTTCGCTTAAAAACTACAACACTTTTGGTGTTCATGTAGCGTGTAGCACTTTAGTAAATTTAAATTCGACCGAAGAAGCACAAGCGTTTGTAAACATCGGATTGGACAAAAACAAAGCTCATTTGGTGATTGGTGAAGGAAGTAATCTGTTGTTTACCAAATATTTCGACGGAACAATAATTCGCATGCAAAACAAAGGCATCGAACTAATTGATCAAAACAACAAATACGTATGGATAAAAGCCTCTGCAGGCGAAAAGTGGGACGATTTTGTAAAATGGAGTGTAGAGAACAAATATGCCGGAGCAGAGAATTTGTCGCTCATACCGGGAACAGTTGGCGCTGCACCCATTCAAAATATAGGAGCTTATGGAGTGGAGTTGGCCTCTATTTTCAATGCCCTTGAAGCCATCGAAATTGATAGTGGGAAATTGCATCGGTTCTACTTAAAAGAACTTCGTTTTGGCTACCGCGATAGCGTTTTCAAGCAGAAGTTAAAAGACAAATACATCATTACCGCTGTCATTTTAAAACTGAACAAATTTCCTTTCTTCAAAATTGACTACGGAAATATAGCAGCAGAATTGGAAAAAATGACTTTCGAAAATCTCAACATTGGAGTGATTAGGCAAGCCGTCATTCAGATTCGAACCAGCAAATTGCCCGATCCAAAAGAAATGGGAAACGCCGGAAGTTTTTTCAAGAATCCAATTGTAAGCAAAGAGAAATACGAAAATCTGAAACAATTATATCCAAATTTAGTGGCTTATCCGTTGGAAAATGAACTTTTCAAGCTGGCTGCCGGTTGGTTGATAGAAAATGCCGGATTGAAAGGCTATTCAAAAGGAAAAGTAGGCGTTCACAAAAACCAGGCTCTTATTATTGTCAATCTTGGAGAAGCAAGCGGAAAGGAAATCCTTGAATTTTCTCAAGATATTCAGCAAAAAATAACGGAAAAATATGGACTACTCTTAGAACGGGAGGTGTATCTTATTTAGACGCTATGAGCAATTGCAATGCCATTCGATCGATTTTGCCATTTTCTGTTCGAGGCAGAGCCGCAACAAAACGAATCTCCTTAGGCTGTTCAAATTTTTCAAGATTTTCCTCCAAGTCATTTTTCAATTCCGCAAATTCAAACGTGTTCATGGCTTTCTGCTCCATAACCAGAATAAGTTTTTCACCCAAAATGGCATCGGGCAATGAGCTAAAAGCAAATTCGAATTTCAGAAAAGAAGCTGTTTTTTGTTCCAACAGCTCAGGCGAAAGTTTAATACCACCCGAATTGATTACAAAATCAATTCTCCCCAAAAAGCGAAATTCCTTGTTATTGATCAAGTCCACCCGATCGTTCGTTTGGATGGTTTGATGGTTCAATGTAGGCGCCGCTATTCGCAGACAATTCCGCTGATCTACATCTAAAAAAATTCCATCCATAGCGATGAATTGTTCCGATTTTTGCGGGCCGTTTATGGCTCTCAAAGCAATATGGCTAATGGTTTCGGTCATGCCATAAGTCATCCAAATTTCTGTTGAAACTTCCGCAATTTGTTTCACAATTGCTTCATTTAATGCAGCTCCGCCAACGATAAGTGTTCGAAATCGCTTCAATGCTTCTCGTTGATTTGACTTAAAAATGGCTTCCAATTGCATGGGAACGACCGCTGCAAAATAAAAATTTGAGGTGTTTTTGAATAAAACCTCTGTTTTTGGTTCGAGATAATGCAAATCGAAACCGCCCACAAAAGCGCGAACGATCATCATTTTTCCGGCTATAAAATCGCTCGACAAACAAAGCAATGCATTTTTTGATTCGTCCAAACCAAAAAAGGAATTGGTCGCTTTTGCGCTGGCAAGCATCCGGTTTTTTTCCAGCCTGATTCTTTTTGGTTTTCCCGTTGAACCCGACGTATTAACTTCCACAAAATCCACCTCTGCAAGCCAATCTGTAATAAACTGAAAGATTGCTTTTTCCCATTCCGCAACCGATAGATCCGAAATTTTCTGTTGGGCAAGAGTTTTTAAATCGACTTGATTGTAGAAAAGCCCATTCAATCTCAGATTTGTAAACATGGTCCAAAGATTTGTCATCACTCAAAATTTAGATTAGCAAAATCCCATTCGCTTTGCGGATTGTAAAACAGCCGAGCTTTTTCAATCAGCAAAGGACTTTTCACATTGTTCGAATACAACTGCCCGGTTCCCAATCCTTGATACATTTTGCTTTGCAGCGAATAAGTCCATTGTGCAATCGCATTTAAACCAATATTACTTTCCAAGGCCGATGTTATCCACCATGGAATATCTTGCTTTTCGGCAAGCCCAATCCATTCCTGACTTGCGCTAAAACCACCAAGCAGAGCTGGTTTAAGAATCAAATACTGAGGCCGTATTTCGTTTAATAAATGTTCCTTTTCTCCGGAATCCTTCACGCCAATCAGTTCTTCATCCAAAGCAATCGGAATGGGCGATTGTGAACACAATTGTTTCATTTCACTCTGTTGACCTTGCCGAATAGGTTGCTCAATGGAGTGAATCTGAAATACTGCAAGTTTTTTAAGTTTTTCGAGCGCTTCGGCAGGTTCGAAAGCACCATTGGCATCCACACGCAATTCCAAAATATCCGACGAGAATTCTTCACGTACCATCCGAATCAATTCCAATTCGTCCGAAAAATCGATGGCTCCAATTTTTAACTTCAAGCACCTAAATCCTTGTTCTAATTTTTCCTGAATCTGATTTTTCATAAAACGCTTCTCACCCATCCAAATCAATCCGTTGATGGGTATGCCGGCACTTCCATTTGTAAAATCCGTCGAAAACAACAATCGGTTTCCTCCTTGTTGATTATCTATGAGCGCCATTTCCAGTCCAAACCGAATGCTTGGCCATTCTTTGAGTGCATCCAAATTCTGAACATAAAAATTTACATTTTTGCAAACTTTATTCAAAACCAATTCATAATCCGGCTTATCGTCCGAACTCAATCCGGCAAATAAATTACACTCGCCCAATCCGACAATTTCCGGAGTGGAATCGTCCCAAATTTTCAGAAAATAGGTGCTCTTGGTATGCAAAACACCTCTCGAAGTTCCTGCCGCTTGTTTAAATGTTAAATTGTATTTTATCCATTTTAGAATATACATGGGCTTGCGTATTGGCAATCAAAAATAAAACATTCGAGCACAATTTGTTCGAAATAATTAATTTGCTTTCAAAATAAGCCTCCATCACCTCATTTCGAGGCTTTTTTAGAATCATGCCGAATAGAAGAATCGAAGGGAGATGTCCTAAATTATTCTTACTTTTGTCCCTACAAATTATTAATTAATAGCTACGATATGGAAAATATAGCTTGGGGCGAATTGCCCTTTGGATATTTCAAAACCGATTACAATGTTCGCGCTTACTACAAAAACGGTCAATGGAGTAAATTGGAAACATCCACTTCTGAAACTTTAAATGTTCACATGGCCGCCACAGGATTGCACTATGGACAAGAAGCTTTTGAAGGCATGAAAGCTTTTAGGGGAATTGATGGGAAAATTCGTTTATTTCGCTGGCAAGAAAATGCCAAACGAATGCGTAGCTCAGCTCAAGGCGTTATGATGGCCGAAGTTCCGGATGAACTATTTTTTCAAGCTATTTCGAGCGTTATCAAGCTAAATGAAAAATTTATCCCACCGCATGGAACGGGTGCAAGTTTGTATATTCGTCCTTTGCTGTTTGGTTCGGGACCTCAAGTTGGAGTAAAACCCGCTTTGGAATATATGTTTGTGGTTTTCGTAAGTCCGGTTGGCCCCTATTTCAAAGAAGGTTTCAAGCCCGTAAACGTGCAACTGGTAAGGGACTTTGATAGAGCCGCTCCTTTGGGTACGGGTCATATTAAAGTAGGCGGAAATTATGCCGCTTCGCTACGAGCTGCCGATCGCGCACACAAAGAAGGTTTTTCGGCGGTGCTTTTCCTTGATGCGAAAGAAAAAAAATACATCGACGAAGCCGGCCCTGCCAATTTCTTCGGAATAAAAGGAAACACCTACATCACGCCCGACAGCGGAACAATCCTGCCTTCGATTACGAATATGAGCCTGCGGCAAATTGCACTCGACCTTGGATTGAATGTGGAACTGCGCCCTGTTGCTGTGGAAGAACTACACACTTTTGATGAAGTAGGTGCTTGTGGAACGGCTGCCGTTATTTCGCCTATCGGAAAAATCTTCGACCGATCTGAAAATGTAAGCTGGGAATATTCCACCGATGGAAAGCCCGGTATTATTTCAGAAAAATTGTATAAAACCCTGATGGGAATCCAACTTGGCGAGTTGGAAGACAAGCATGGTTGGAATACCATTATCGAATAAATAAACTACCAAAAGCCGCTTGTGAAAACCAAGCGGCTTTTTTTATTTTCAATTTGATTATTTAGAATTGTTCCATATTACTATTTTTTTGTATCTTTGCGCTAAATAATTTCGAATATTAACATTCAGTAACATACTGATAAACAAGATAAAAAAATACAATGGCGAAATTTGAACTTGTCATGCCCAAATTGGGCGAAAGCATCATTGAAGCGACTATTACCAAATGGTTAAAAAGTGTAGGCGATAAAATTGAAGAAGATGATGCAATTTTGGAAATTGCTACCGACAAAGTAGATTCAGAAATCCCATCGCCTGTTGATGGCGTTTTAGCTGAAATATTTTTTGCCGAAGGCGAAGTGGTCCCTGTGGGTGCCATCATCGGAATCATCAATATGGACGGCGACGAGCAGGAAAAACCAAGCAAAGCGGAAATAGCGAACATTCCAAAAATAGAAGTATTAGGCGAACAGATAGAAGCCTCTGTGAACGAAATCACAGCGATTGTAAATGCGGATTCTTCCCATCTTAGCAATTCCGGCCGGTTCTATTCGCCACTTGTAAGAAGCATTGCCAAAGAAGAAAATATTTCGATTGATGAATTGGAAAAAATCCCCGGTAGCGGAAAAGACAGCCGATTGAACAAACAAGACATTTTAAATTATTTAGAAAATCGGAAAGCGCCAAAAGCCACAACGACCGAAAAAACACCATCGGCACCCATTGCAAAAACAGCCACTCCCGAAGTGATTGCTTCGACGGGCGACCGGATTGAAGAAATGGGACGTATGCGCAAATTGATTGCCGATCACATGGTGATGTCGAAACACGTTTCTCCACACGTAACTTCGTTTATCGAAGCCGATGTAACGAAAATTGTAAATTGGAGAAACCGAGTAAAAGATGGATTTCAAAAACGCGAAGGGGAAAAAATCACCTTTACACCCATTTTCATTGATGCCGCGGCCAAAGCGTTGCGCGATTATCCGGCTATCAATGTTTCCGTTGATGGAACAAAAATTATTTTCAGAAAGAATATAAATATTGGAATGGCTGCGGCTTTACCGGATGGAAACTTGATTGTTCCCGTTATCAAGAATGCAGATCAGAAGAACTTGATAGGATTAACGAAGACGGTGAACGATTTGGCTACTCGCGCACGAGCCAATAAGCTGGTCCCCGACGAAATAAGTGGTGGAACTTTTACTGTTACCAATTTTGGCAGCTTCGACAGCTTGACTGGAACGCCCGTTATCAACCAACCGCAAGTGGCCATTCTGGGCTTAGGAGCAATCGTAAAACGTCCGGTAGTAATTGAAACACCCGAAGGAGATACCATTGGAATCCGCAGCATTGTCATTCTTTCGTTGGCCTACGACCACAGAGTTGTTGATGGAGCTTTAGCAGGAATGTATTTGAAGCGATTGCGCGAATACCTCGAACATTTTGATACGAACCAAAGTATCTAATTCTACTTGTTGTTCGGACAGCTACAGAAAAGTATTTTTAGCGATTAGTCGAACACGAAACTCTTCAAAAAACAAAAAGCTGGAAAGGAAAACGAATCCGGCTTTTTCTATGTTACAAAAACAGTAAATTCCTTACATTTGCCAAGCAAAAAATACAAAATGGAGTTAAACCTAAAACGTCCCCTTGCTTTCTTCGATCTCGAAACAACCGGAATAAGAGTGGCCACCGATCGCATTGTAGAAATAAGTATCGTAAAAATTCATCCCAACGGAAAAAAGGAAATAAAAACGCGGAGAATAAATCCTGAAATCCCGATTCCACCAGAAACTTCGGCTATTCATGGCATTTTTGATGAAGATGTGAAAGACGAGCCCACTTTCAAGCAATTGGCCAAAGGATTGCACGAATTCTTGCAGAATTGCGATCTGGCCGGTTATAACTCAAATCGATTTGATATTCCACTTTTGATAGAAGAGTTTTTACGTGCCGATGTTGACTTCGACATCGAAAACAGGTTGATGATTGACGTTCAGAATATTTTTCATAAAATGGAACAACGCACACTTTCGGCAGCCTACAAATTTTATTGTGGTTCGGATTTAGAAAATGCCCACAGTGCCGAAGCGGATACCCTAGCAACTTACGAAATTTTAAAAGCTCAACTCGACCGGTATGCAGATGCCGAATTTAAAGATAAAGCCGGAAAAACGAGCAAACCTATTGTAAATGAAATGCACGCTTTGGCGAATTTTTCGGAAGCAAATAAATCGGTCGACTTAATTGGGTTTATTCTTTACAACGAAAACGGACAGGAAATCATCAATTTTGGCAAACACAAAGGAAAATTGGTGAGCGAAGTATTGAAAAAAGAACCTTCGTATTACGACTGGATGATGAACGGCGACTTTCCCTTATCAACAAAAAAAATAATGACTAAATTAAAATTGAAATACAGCAATTTAGGCAATATGAAATTATTTTAGGGAAATGTTGAATGTTAAATGTTGAATGTTAAGTGATGAATTGTGAATGTTGAATTGTATTACTCAAGCACTCAAATTCTTAAAAATATATCTAAAAAACAATGAAAATCATATGTATCGGTCGGAATTATGTTGACCACGCCAAAGAACTGAACAATCCGGTTCCTAAACAGCCCGTCTTTTTTATGAAACCCGAAACGGCCTTATTGCAAAAAAACAATCCTTTTTTCTATCCCGATTTTTCGAATGATATTCATCACGAAGTGGAAGTGGTTGTGAAAATAAGCAAAGTTGGCAAACATATACAAAAAGAATTTGCATCAAATTATTACGAAGAAATTGGTTTAGGCATCGATTTTACGGCGCGCGATTTGCAAGCTTCGGCAAAAGCAAAAGGATTGCCTTGGGAAATTGCCAAAGCCTTTGATCATGCCGCTCCATTGGGAAAATTTCTTCCAAAAACGCATTTTACCGATATTCAAAATTTTGATTTCAGTTTAAAAATTAACGACGAAATTCGCCAAACCGGCAATACCAAAGAAATGATTTTCAGTATCGACGAAATTATTGCCTACATTTCTCAATTCGTGAGTTTGAAAATTGGCGATTTGATTTATACCGGAACGCCGGCCGGAGTGGGACCAATTTCTATTGGCGACCGCTTACAAGGGTTTATCGAAAATCAAGAAATGTTCGATTTTAAGGTGA
>DMBV01000105.1 GCA_003445975.1 Bacteroidales bacterium | reverse complement strand
TCCTCCCTACGGTCGGAATGACGACGCGTTGTACGGTGACAAGGGTGAAGCAGGAGGCGGCGGAGCCGCCTCCTGCTTCACCTCCACCCCCGAAAAGGAGGCTGTCATTTCGAGCGAAGCGAGAAACCTAACACTACAAAACGCAAACATCATTTCGAGCGTGCGAGAAAACCCTTTCAATCAACATCTCGTAATTATTTTCGACGAGTGCCACCGCTCACAGTTTGGCGATATGCACACGGCAATTACAAAAGCTTTCAAAAAATATCATCTTTTTGGCTTTACAGGCACACCCATTTTCGCCAAAAATTCAAGCAGTAACAGCCGTGCCGATTTGAGAACTACCGAACAGGCTTTTGGCGCTAAACTACACACTTACACAATTGTAGATGCCATTACCGATAAAAACGTGCTGCCGTTTCGCATTGATTATATCAGTACTATGCGGGAGGAAGAAAATATTAAAGATGAGAAAGTATGGAACATTGACAGGGAAAAAGCTTTAGCTGACCCAAAACGGATAAGCAATATCGTGAATTATATCCGCGAGCATTTTGACCAAAAAACCAAACGCAACAGTTTTTATCAGTTGAAAGACCGTCGATTGGCAGGGTTCAATTCCATTTTTGCGGTTACCTCTATTGATGTGGCAATTCAATATTACACCGAATTTCAAAAACAAATGGCTGGATTGCCAAGCGATAAACAACTTAAAGTTGCTACGATTTATAGTTTTGGCGTAAATGACCCCGAAATAGATGGAATTATTGACGATGAAGACCCAGAAGATACCAGCAAATTAGACCAAAGTAAACGTGATTTTCTGGACACAGCTATCAAAGATTACAACAAACTATTCAAAACCAATTTCGATACTTCGAGCGATAAATTTCAGAACTATTATAAAGATGTATCGCAAAGGGTTAAAGACCGTGAAATTGACTTACTTATTGTGGTCAATATGTTTCTGACTGGGTTCGATGCAACCACATTGAACACGCTTTGGGTGGATAAAAATCTGCGCTTGCACGGGCTATTGCAAGCCTTTTCACGCACTAACCGTATTCTCAATTCAGTTAAAACTTTTGGTAATATAGTTTGCTTCCGCAATCTGGAACAAGCAACCAATGAGAGTATTGCGCTTTTTGGTGACAAGGAAGCAGGTGGCGTTGTTTTACTGAAAACCTACGATGAATATTACAACGGGTATAAAAACGGCGATAAAGATGTTCGCGGATATGCTGATTTAGTAAACGAATTACAGGAAAATTATCAGGTTGGAGGTCAGATTATTGGCGAACAAAGTCAGAAAGATTTTATCAAATTATATGGTGCCATATTGAAGGTAAAAAACATTCTTACCACTTTCGACGAGTTTGCAGGTCATGAAATCCTGACCGAACGCGATGTGCAGGATTACCACAGCATGTATATCAACCTTTACAACGATTTCCGGGGAAAGAATAAGGGCGATAATGAAAATATAAACGATGATATCGTGTTTGAAATGGAATTGATCAAACAAGTGGAAATCAACATTGATTACATCCTGGCCTTGATTAAGAAATTCCACGAAGGTCATTTAAAAGACAAGGAAATTGTAATAAGCATCAACAAAGCCATTGATTCCAGTGTGGATCTCCGTAATAAAAAAGAGCTTATCGAACAATTTATTGAATCGTTGACCCCAACAACAAACGTTGACGATGATTGGCACTCTTTTGTTGATGCAAAAAAGTTGAAAGAATTAGACAGTATTATTACAGAGGAAAGTTTGGACAAAGACGAAACATTCAAATTCATCAACAATGCTTTTCGCGATGGTTTTGTACAAAATACCGGCACGGCAATTTCAAAAGTATTGCCGCCTGTTTCTCGCTTTTCTCCAACGGGCGAACGAACAAAGAAACGGGATACAGTCCTCGAAAAACTCAGTGCATTTTTCAATAAATTCTGGGATATATCGGGTGGGAGATTATTAAAAAATTAGAATCGTTTAAATTGATACAAAGATATTTCATAGCCACCTCCTTTCTTTACTAATCTGGATATCATTTTATAATTGGGATGGATAGTTGGATTTCCTATATTTGTGTATATAATACATGGTCACTAAATAAAAAATCCCTAACCGTAGTGGCTAGGGATTGTTGTTTTTGCTCCTCTTCTAGGACTTCCGCCAAGGGGGGCATGAACCTATGACCATCTGATTAACAGTGTTTTTTCCGGATTTCAAAAACACCAGTAGGCTTGACTTCTGTGGATTATCTAAAAATAGATTAATTTAAAATGTCCACCAATTATCACTGTTTTTCATAAAACCTTGCGCAAAACCTTGCGCGTTTTTTGAATGTAAATTAGAATTGTATAACTCAAACGTGTTGACGATTAATGAATTCAGTGAAGGACTTACCTTTTTATATAAAAATGAAAATAGATATTCTAAATCAATCCAAATCGGGCTTATAACGTTTTGACTATAATGAGTTTTAATGCTGTTTAGTTATACTTATTTTAATTTTTTTCATATTAATTCAGGTGTATATTTATCAGTGTACGGAGAATGAAAAGAGTAAAACTTGATATACTAATTTTCTTGACTTTTCTGAGTTTTTCATTAGCTCACAACACGCTTAGATTGCCTAAACAATTTATAATTTTCAACTACATTATTCTTGTACAATTTCTTGGCATCGTCAGATAAAAACGATTTGTCAACCATAATTAATATCTCATCTTCTTTGTTATCAAATGGGTCAATAATCTTCTTAATAATTGTTTCTTTAATTTTCAAACGCTTTCCAAATTCAATAAAATCCTCCCTCTTATAACAATATTTTTCTCCTAATGGCAAATTAGTTTGTTCCATTTCTCCGAATAGATTTAACGCCAATAAATTATCAGTAAGATGAATTTTGGTATTCATTAAATCATACGAGGGTGATAACATCATATCTCCATCAGTGGTTTCCAACAGCGAAATGTTTTTCAAGTGAACATCACCATTACCAGAAAGGAAATTGAATATCAGAATTCGAAGAAAATCAACTCTATTTAATGGGCTAAGCCATTCCCCAATATCCTGATAGGTTTTTGATGCATATTTATCAGCCGCTTTAAGTACTGACACGAAATCTTCCTGATTTAATTTTTCGCGATTCCCACTATAATCAAATCGTTTAGTGATATATGCTGGAGTTCCATTGGCAAAGCTCATAAATGCACATTCGGCTATTTTGATACTAAACAGTTGTTTGGCTATTTGCATGGTTACGTGTTCATTTGCGGGTGATTGGTCTGGCAAATTAAACCTAGACAACATTGGTTTTATAATATACTGAGATTTTTCATCTATATCCATTTTTGGAATTAACTCGATCCCTCTGGGTTTCCCAATAAATCCTTTTCGTTGAACTCCTGAGATACTAAATCCCATCGGCTGACCATCAATTCTTTTTGAAATATCTTCCCAATTGAATTTGAGTTGAGGACTAACCTTTGAGCGGTAAAATAAAATTGTCTCACAGGATGAACAAAAACCTTTTGTATTATCTTTAAGACATCCGTTACACTGTGCCATGTTATATGTTTTTTACTGTTATCGCTCCGATTGTATCATATTGACAGGTTAATGCCAATAGGCTCCAATCATCACTAGGGTCAATACTTAATGCTTTACAAATTTGTTCTCGATTCTCTCCCTCGCTAAGAATGGATTTGAAATAGTGAAATAATTCTTTGGAGTGATAAGCTTTTTGTGTCTTTGACATATTAACCGAAATTGGTCGCGTGGTAACATCTTCAATAAAGGCATCATCATACTCAAAATGATAACCATCATCATCAACCCAGAGTTCGCCTGCCTTAATATTTCCTTTATAGATGACTTCCAATTTATTCCCTATTTTCATATTCTACTATTTGTGCTTTTTTACTTCCACTTTAATTTCCAGATTGAGATATTCAAATATATTTTGTAATGCCTTAAATGTCGGATTTCCAATACCTCTTTCGATTTCGGAAATGGTAGTCTTAGACATACTTGCAAGTTCGGCTAAGTCCCTAATGGTTAGACCCAATACTTTCCTTCTATGATTTATTAGTTTTCCTAATTCTTCTATTTCCATAACTCTATACCGTTATATTGGTAATATTCTATCAAAGATACTCATTTTATTCGAATTTGTTAATTATGTATTAATATAATGGTACATGTTTAACATAAACATTGAGGCTAGTATAATTGTCAGGTATGTACCAGTATATTGGTACACATATAGAAAAGCATTTAAAAAATGATATAATTGTGAGGTTTGTGCAAATATAATGGTACACGGTATAATAATCCCAAAATATGTTTAAAGTCATATTACCAAAAGCATAATTTATGTGTTTTTTTAGGCTTTAATTTCACAATTAACATAAGTGAAATAAATCCCATTAAAAAAGATGTTTATTAATTTCAAACGTCGACTCCATATCGATACTTGCCAAGTAATGTTCGGTAACAATGGAATTGGAACTACCCAGCATTTCACCAATATCATCCTTCGATACGCCGGCTCGTCTTAATGTAGTTGCATAAGAATCCCTCGCCGTTTTCACTTTCAGTAGAAGCAAAACTTCCTGTAATATTACAGGAAGAGAAATCAAGTTAAAAAACGCCATTTTCAATCAAAACCTTGCTACAACCGACCGGAGGGAGCTCAGCGAAGCTAAACCTTGCCCAAAAAAAAGAGTCACAATTTTTACGTTGTAACTCTTTGATTCTTACGCTCCTCTTCTAGGACTTGAACCTAGGACCCTCTGATTAACAGTCAGATGCTCTAACCAACTGAGCTAAAGAGGAATTTTGCCTTGTTTAAAGCGATGCAAATATACATAGGTTTTTTTAATTGACAAACATTTCAAAAAAAATTGAATTGTTTTTAAAAAAAGCACATAATCTGCATAAAATCAGTTATTTATATTGCTTTGATTCGTCTATCGCTTCAGTTACATTGATTACATAATCGCCAATTTTTTCGCTTAGCGAAAACATATCCGTATAAAAAACACCGACTTTATGTTTGTATTTTTTGGCTTTTAAATCCTCAAAATGTTTCAATCTTAACTCATTTCTTTTTGTATTTATTTGCTCCTCAAGGTCGTGAGCCAAGCGTGAATCAACTGTCCACATACTTAGTGTCAGGTTTTTATTCATCTCTTCAAACGACTGATGAATCAATTTCCACAAATCTTTGAGCAGTTTTTTCTGTTCTTCCGGAATCAGGATAGAACGTTGATGATTCTGATCTATGACACGGGATATCTGGTAAATAACATCGGCATTGCTTTCTAAATTATCAATGATTGTAAGCATGCCCATTATTTTCTTGGAACTGTCGCTGCTCATTTCTCCTTCGAGCATTTTGGAGAGATATGCCGCAATTTCGTCTTCCATATTGTCGGTAATCTGCTCGTATTTCTTGATGCGCTCCAGAAGTTTTGAATATTTTTTTGGTTTTGGCTCGTTCATCAGCTCTTCGATAAATCCAAACATTTTTTCGACCCGTTTACCAAAATTGGCAATTTCTTTTTGGGCCAAAATCGTGGAAAGTTCACTAGTTGATAAAATCCCGGTATTGATAAATTTAAGCCGAAACTCTTCTTCATCTTCTTCTTTTTGCTTGATGATATAGGTCACTATTTTCGCAATTGTGTTCACAAAGCCAATCAATAAAAGCGTATTAATGATATTAAATGCGGTATGAAACAAGGACAATCCAATTGGATAAATATTTTTCACGTTTTCGAACTCAGCATCCGTTATATTTCTCGCCAATAAAGAAGTACCATTATCTAGACTAACAAAATGATCCACAGCTCGCAAAAAAGGATAAAAGACAATCAAAACCCATATAACGCCAAAGAAATTGAAAAGAAAATGGGCAAAGGCGGCTCTTTTTGCCGAAGTATTGGCAATTAAAGCCGCTAGATTTGCGGTAATTGTTGTTCCAATGTTTTCGCCCAAAACCATTGCTGCGGCCAGTTCAAAAGGAAGCAATCCGTTGTAGGTCAATACCAAGGTCAGCGCCATGGTAGCACTCGAAGATTGAATAATAATGGTAAAAATCGTTCCAATGAGCACAAAAAGCAGAACTGAAAGAAAGCCCATATTGGTATAAGCTTTTAGAAACTGCAAAGCTTCCGGATTTGCTTTGATATCGGGAACCGATTCTTTTAAAAATTGCAAACCGATAAACAAAATAGCAAAGCCAATAATGAATTCTCCCCACGACTTTTTTACTCCACTATTCGAAAATAATAGAGGAAAACTGAGGCCAATTAGGGGTAATGACAAAAAGCTTAGGCTTATTTTAAATCCCAACAGAGAAATTATCCATGCGGTAACGGTTGTTCCAATATTAGCGCCCATTATGACGGCCACCGCACCCGTGAGCGACAAGAGTCCTGCGTTTACAAAACTGACCACCATAACCGTTGTTGCCGACGAAGATTGGATAGTGGTAGTTACCAACATACCCGTAAAAACACCTTTAAAGCGATTGTTTGTTAATGCGCCCAAAATATGACGCATTTTGCTCCCGGCTACTTTTTGCAGGGCTTCGCTCATGAGTTTCATTCCAAATAGAAACAAACCCAGAGCTCCTATTAAAGTGATTGTTCCCCAAAAAATAGAAAAAATATTCATCCTTGCATTTAATGTTTTTTAAATTGTACTCAAATCGAGATCAAAACTTCTCGTCGTATTTTGTCCATAAATCATTGCCCATTTTCCAAGCAGCATCCACCACTTTATTTCCCCAAAACAGCGTGTGTTCTGTGAGTTTTTCTTGTGCCTTTTTTGGATTTTTCGTATAAATTTCCAAAACCTCTTTTTCAAAAGCACCGGTATTCGCAAAAAGTTCCTGTTGCATTGGTACAAACAACGCGTCCACGTCTTTGTGCATATCGCCCCAGCGTTGGGCTGCCAAAGTTCCCATTCTGTTGAAAGCCCACCAAGCCGATTCGTAGGTAAATCCATCGCGGCCGCAGGTTTTGTATGATTTTGGCAGATCGGTAGTTCCTGCATAAACGGGAATATAAATGGAGCTGGCCATATTGTCCATCGCCAACCATTCCACACCACCAATCATATTTGGAAGCCAATCTCTACTCTGAATAATGGTTCCGTACATGGTGTACCAGCGTGCAATGGTTCTCTCGCCCAATTCGCCCCAACCGCCATTAATCCGGTGCAATTTCAGTTCGTCGTAAGGCATGTGAGGATTGGCCATGGGCGATAGGATGCTTTTTCCATTTTCATCCATCACGCGCATATTTTTACGTACATCGAACTCTGTTCCTTCGTAATAATCTTTAAAAATGCGCACCATTTTTGGGAGCGTTACCAATGTATCCGGTTTTACTGAAAATGGATAATCGGAGGCGTTTGGATCTAATTTCAAACTTGGAGCCATCAAGTCAAAAACACGCCATTCCCGTCTTCTCGAAGCCATCGAAGTTCGGCTTTCGGGAGCATAAGCATAATTGAATCGAAAAATTTCTTTTTCGGGATTCCAGTAGCCTTTGTCCCTTGCTACTTGATAAACATTGTTGGAGGCCATGAAAAAATCTGCATTTTCCAAATCAATTTCTTTGATAGTGCTGGCGTTTGCATTTACAGATACATGATTGTCGGGGACGCGCTGAGCCGCCCAAATGGCACCCACTTTTCCTGCTCCCGGGCCCACAATTTCCAAATGCCAAACTTCTTTTGGATCGGAAATAGTTAGGCATTCGCCAAAATCGTTCCAGCCATATTTTTCCAACAATTCGCCCGAAAGCGCAATGGCCTCGCGAGCTGTTTCGCAACGTTCGAGCAAAATTAAACATAAACGTTGGCAGTCGATCAATCCGGAATCGCTTTGCAATTCTTCGCGCCCGCCAAAAGTGCTTTCGCCCATGGCCAATTGCTTGTCGTTCATGCTTGGATAAGCGGTATTAATAAATCCGTTTGTTTCACTCACTTGAGGAATGGATCCAATTTCGATATTTGCATAGGCGGGCATTGGACGGCTGTTGTCGGCAACGCGTTTGTACATTTTGGAAATAGAACCTTCTTTGTATTTTTTTGGAGGAACAATATCTATCCATGAACGTGTGCGATGACTGTCGTCGGTATGCGAGGTCATTACAGAGCCATCAAAAGTGGCGAATTTCCCTACGGTAATCGAAGTGCAAGCTTCGGGAAATCCGCCTTGCCAATCGCTTTTGTCGGCAGTTTGTGCCTCACTAAAAAAAGGGAATAGAAGTAGAATAAATACGAATTTGTTCATTGGTGTCTAATTTTGAAAAAGCAAAAGTAAACATTAATCTACAAAGTAATTTTAACAATTTGGAATTGCGTTTCGGATGCCTAAAAATTTTGTAATATTGAATTGAAAATAAATGTACCGATGATATTCTTTCGACTTTTACCGGCTATTATTAGCCTCTTGCTCTTGGCAGCACATTTCTCCCGAATTGATTTAACGCTACTTGCCGTATTGATTGTCTTGTTTCCTTTTGCGTTTTTGATAAAGAAAGCATGGGTTTTAAAGTTAATACAGGGACTGATTCTTTTGGGCGCTTTGGAATGGCTGAGAAGTTTGTACGACTATATTCAAATTTATCAATCGAACAATCAGCCATGGACAAAACTCGTTTTTATAATGGGAGGAGTGGCTTTGTTTACTTTTGTGTCGGCTTTGCTTTTGAGTACAAAAAAAATCAAAGAACATTTTCGTTAGCCCAGATATTCCGGATGTTTTTTCCGAACAAACAAGGCAATAATGGCCGATGTTATTGTTCCCATTACGAGCGCACCAACAAATCCTTGAATCAAATAATTCTTCAGATTGAAATAGTCTTCGGCTTGCTGCCGGTTTAATTTTCCTTGTTCAACGGCATTGGCAATGGCGTTCGAAAAATAGTTGGGCGAAATAGCAAAACTCGTAATCCATTGAGATAGTGGGCTTAGAACGGCCACCACAATCGCTATACCTACTCCATAAAAAAAACCATGTTTCCATTGCTTGAGCGTTTTGTCGTTTTTACGCTTGTCCAGAAAAGCAAAAATATAAACCGAAATAGCCACAATGGCAAAAAAATTGGTGTAGATCGCATGAACAGCAATTTTAGGTCCATGCCAGCCCATCCATTTTTCAAAAATCATCCAAAGAATAGATAAGACAGTGAAAATAATTCCCCATTTGATTTCAAATTTATACCTCATCGATTTATAGTTTTGAATATAAGCCAATTAAATTTCCTTCTGAATTTTCTGATATGGGACAAATCCTTAAAACTGCCATGCCGAAAAACTTCGGGATAATCGCTTTTGCACGCATTATGTCTTCTACATATATTTCGAACCAGCCAATTGCATTTTGGTTTTCATCAGGACAAATTTAGAATTTACGGCTAAAGTACAGTCAAAACAACAGCGGAATAGGAGAATATTGTTAAAGAAGTGCTAAATTGAAAACGAGAGGCGTCGCCGTTTAAACGTCTATTTCTCCAACTAAAAAGCTTTTTGCGGTTCCGGAAATAAGAATGCGGTCATTCAACATCTCACAAACCAAATTGCCTCCTCTTTTGGAAAGTTGTTTTGCCGTAAGTTTTTGTTTTCCTAAAATTGTGCTCCAATAAGGTGTTAGGCTGGTATGTGCTGAGCCGGTTACGGGATCTTCCGGAACGCCTATTTGAGGTGCAAAGAAACGAGAAACAAAATCAACTTCGTCGCCTTTGGCAGTGATGATTACACCACGCATTCCGGCTTGAGCAATCAAAGCAAAGTTGGGCTCTATGTTTTGGATTTGTTGCTGCGATTCAAAAACCAATAAAAAATCGGTTTTGCCTTTGTAGGTTGCGTTGGGTTTTGCCCCAAAAGCTTCTTCTAGTAAGGGAATAGGCAAAATTTCTTCAAGGAAATCTTGCGGAAAATCCAATTGTAGCTCTTCGCCGTTTTTCCGAACAAAGAGTTCGCCCGAATTTTTTGTAACGAACCGAATTTGGTCTGATTTTACGCTTAAATGTGTAAACAAAACATAGGCCGAAGCCAGTGTTGCATGGCCGCATAAATCTACTTCCGCTTCGGGTGTAAACCACCGAATCTCAAAAAAATCTTCCTTTGAAACAACAAAAGCCGTTTCAGCCAAATTGTTTTCTGCCGCTATGGATTGCATCAAGGTCTCCGAAATCCATTTTTCTAATACACAAACGGCTGCCGGATTTCCGGCAAACAGTCGATTTGTGAAAGCATCGATTTGATAAATTGGAATTTTCATACAGTTTTTATTAATTTTTTATAAACCGGCTGTCAGATTCTTCTAAATTCGTGTTGATTGAGAGCTCAAAGCTTTGGCAATCAGTAAACGAACATTTCCGAATACATCGCGTGCAAATTTAAAAAATTCTTATACTTGGAAAAAGGCTTTTCCGTTACCTTTGCAAAATAACAATTTAAGTATGCTAAAAAACCTTGCCGTCCCTTTCTATATTTTCTCGTTCTTACTCTTTTCGATAAGTTCATGCAAATCGCCCCAAAAGCCCGTAGTTGAAATTGCAAAAAAAGAACCTAAAATACTTTTTAATTTGCCTGCCGATTCTTTTTTTGTTGAAACGGAATTGGTACGAAAAAACGAAAATTTATCAGATATTTTTCTCAAGAAAGGAGTTTCTTACAATCAAATGGCCGAAATTGTTGAAGCAACAAAATCTGTTTTTGATGTTCGCAAAATTAAAGCCGGAAATTCATATTTTGTATTCAAAAACCGCGATGCTTCCAAGAGCATTCGCTACCTGGTTTACGAAAGAAACAGGGTTGAATATGTTGTTTTCGATCTAAAAAATCCAATTAAAGTGATTGCCGGTCGCAAAGAACTCATTCGCATTTTGGACACGCTCGAAGGAACCGTAAATTCCTCTTTGTGGAACTCAATCATCGAAAACAAGGCAAGCCCCGAATTGGCAAATGAACTTTCGGATATTTACGGCTGGACGATCGATTTTTTTGGTATTCAAAAAGGAGATTCTTATCGTGTTTATTATGAGCGATTTGTAGTTGAAAATGATACGTTTGGAATTGGTCGAATTTTTGCTGCAAAGTTTAACCACATGAAAACCGACTACAATGCCTATTATTTTACGCAAGGTAGTGTGGGCGAATATTTCGACGAAAAAGGAAATAGTTTACGCAAGGCTTTTCTGAAAGCGCCGCTTCAATTTAAACGGGTAAGTTCTCATTTTTCGAACAGTCGAATGCACCCGGTATTGAAAATTCGTCGGCCTCATCATGGAGTCGATTATGCTGCGGCTTCCGGAACGCCCGTATATACAATTGGCGATGGCGTGGTGTTAAAAAAGGCGTATCAAGCCAGCGGCGGTGGAAACTACGTAACAATCAAACACAATGCAACTTACACAACAACCTATATGCATTTAAAAGCGTTTGCAAATGGCATTCAGGTTGGCAAACGACTTAAACAAGGCGATTTGGTTGGTTATGTTGGCCAAACAGGATTGGCAAGTGGACCACATTTGGATTTCAGAGTTTTCAAAAATGGAAGCCCAATAGATCCTCTAAAGCTGCAATCGCCACCGGCAGAGCCGATAAATCAGAAATACAAGGAAGAATTTTTGGCACTCCGCGACAGCTTAAATAAAGTGCTGTATTCAAAACAGAAGTGATGTGAGCAAAAACCGGATATATTTGACCGAAATGAATGCAATATTTTAGAAGAGAAAGCTCAATTTTAGTAATTTAGCAAAAGTAAAAAGAGAATATGGCTAAAAAATCAGAAAAAGTAAGTAAAAGAAAGTTGCAATCGTCTTACTTTACAACTATAGTAAGCATCAGTTTGGTGTTGTTTATGCTTGGTCTTCTTGGTCTTTTGATATTGAATAGCAAAAAACTTGCCGACCACGTAAAGGAAAATATCGGATTCTCTATTGTGATGAATCCGGGTGTAAAAGAAGCGCGTATTCTTGAATTGAAAAAAAATCTGGATGCCGAGCAATTTGTTCGCTATGCCGAATACATTACTCCCGAAGATGCTGCCCAAGAACTGCAAAAAGATTTAGGCGAGGACTTTTTAGGATTTTTGGGATTTAACCCACTTTTGCCATCCATCGATTTGCGTTTAAGTGCCGATTATGCGAATATGGACAGCCTCAAAGTAATCGAAAAAAAACTTTTAGAAAACTCCGATATCAAGGAAGTCTATTACCAAGAGTCGTTGGTGGAGTTGGTCAATCAAAATATTCGTCGATTGGGATTTATTATTTTGGTATTCAGCTTGTTGCTTTTGTTCATCTCCATCGCCCTAATCAACAATACAATTCGTTTGGCTGTGTATTCCAAGCGATTTCTTATTCGAACCATGCAACTTGTGGGCGCTACTCGTGGATTTATTCGTCGTCCATTTTTAATTACCGGGGTTATGCACGGATTACTTGCTGCTTTGATTGCATCGGCTATGCTTGCCGTAATTATTTATTTTTCGATGAGAGAAATCCCCGAACTATTGACTTTGCAAGACTATAATCTATTCCTGAGCTTGTTTGCGGTGGTCATATTCTTGGGTGTTTGTATCACTTGGGTTTCAAATTTTTCGGCCGTTAACAAATATTTAAAAGCAAAAGCAGACGAGCTTTATCATTAAAGAAATATAGATAAATTTGCCATCGTAGAGATTAGCCAAAAACTTTCGCGTTTTGAAGACGAATTTATTCCTCCAGCGTAGGCCAGTTTTTAATCTAAAAGAAAAAAATAGAATGAAACATTCACGACTAAAAAATTTTGACACACAGGAGGATGATTATCGTGGATGTTCCATGTGGCCAAAATATAAAATTATAAACACATGAAAAAGAAAATTGATAACACAACAAATAAGCCTGAAATTACTATATTCGAAAAGCATAATTTCAAATTCCTCCTTATAGGCTTAGGGTTGATATTTCTTGGATTTATACTGATGTTGGGCGGAGGAACCGATTCTCCAAACGAATTCAATCAGGCAATGTTTGGTTTTCGACGACTCACTTTAGCGCCTATATTAATTTTGGCAGGATTTGCTGTCGAAATTTATGCCATTATGAGCAAAACAAGTTCGAATAAGAAGGCTTAATATTTCTTGTAAACAAAACTAGTTTTCTATTCGTTGACAAAGTACTTTCGCAGCAGTGAGTATTCGTTTTTAATAAATTTTTAGTTTGTGCCAGACCAGAATAGTTTTCATGGGTTTTAATTTTTAAAAAAACAGAAATCAATGCTTTACATTTTGATTCAGAAAAGAAGCAGTCTTCAATTTTATAAAAAAACACCATTTTGACCACTTTCGATTTTCAAAAAGGAGAATTCATTCTCATCGACAAACCCTATCAGGCCACTTCTTTTGATATGGTTAAAAGAGTAAAATACCATGCCAAACGAATTAGCGGCATCAAAGGAATCAAAGTTGGCCATGCCGGAACGCTCGATCCGCTGGCCACCGGATTGCTCATTATTTGTACCGGAAAGATGACCAAAGAAATTGACTCTTTTCAAGCCCAAGAAAAAGAATATACAGGCACTTTTTATTTAGGCGCTACAACGCCCTCCTTCGATTTGGAAAAGGAAGTCGATCAGTGGTTTGATATCTCTGCTATAACAGAAGAGCAAATCCAGGGAGTGAAAAATCTTTTTATCGGCGAAATAGAACAAACTCCACCCATTTTTTCCGCTGTAAAAATTGACGGAAAAAGAGCCTACGATTATGCCCGAAACGATGAGGAAGTTCATATCAAAGCAAAAAAAATCCACATTTACGATTTTGAACTTTTGCGTATCAGTCTGCCCGAAATAGATTTTCGTATTCGGTGTAGCAAAGGAACGTATATTCGTTCGTTGGCACGCGATTTTGGTTTGGCGCTCAACAGCGGAGCCCATTTGATTGCGCTCAGACGAACCAAAATTGGAAATTTTAAAGTCGAAGATGCTTTCACGCTCGATCAATTTAAAGAGCTGGCAGAAAAGTTATAATCGTTTCCTCCGAGCAGAATTAGCTGCAGTCCTGACAAATTATTTGCCGAACCGATTCAAATCGGTTTTCTCTTTCGGTAGAAACTAAACGCTCTTAAATGGTGATTGGAAATGGTTTTTCAACATTATTGCGTTCAATTCTTTTTC
>DMBV01000104.1 GCA_003445975.1 Bacteroidales bacterium | reverse complement strand
ATGGGTCTAAAACCAGACAAGCAGATTGGTTTGGCACCTCAATCCTAATACAATAAACAAATTGCCTGTGCGCTAATTCCCTCCCCTCGTCCTTCATATCCAAGACCTTCGGTTGTGGTTGCTTTGATGGATATGTGATCGATTTCGATTTCCAAAATTTCGGAAATCAAATTGCGCATTTTTGGAATATAGCGCGCCACCTTTGGTTGTTGCAAAATCAGCGTAGAATCAATATTTCCGATCCTAAAACCCTTTGCTTTGATCAATTGATTTGTGCGATTCAACAATTCCAGACTAGAAACATCTTTCCATTTTGGGTCGCTATCAGAAAAATGCTGACCAATATCTCCCAACGAAGCGGCTCCCAATAAAGCATCACAAATGGCGTGCAAAAGCACATCGGCATCGGAATGGCCAAGCAGTCCCTTTTCAAAAGGAATCTCAAGCCCACCTAAAATCAATCTCCGTCCAGCCACTAGCTGATGCACATCTACACCAATTCCCACTCTAAAATTGCTCATGGCATTTTATTTTTTGTAAAAATAGAGACTCTTTTCGAATAGTTCTTGGGATAGCAATAAAAAAAGCTCTGGGGTTGCCAGAGCTTTCAAAACCGCTAAATCGATTTATAAATCGTAGGAAAGCGTAAACCGCAATGTATTTTTTAATGGATTGGTTGGATTTGTAGAGATTAAATAAGAAAAATCCAAACCAAAAACATTGTATTTCAATCCTGCACCCAGGGTAAAATACTGCCGATTGCCTTTTTGAGCCGATTCGTAGAAATAGCCCCCGCGTACTGCAAATTGCTTATCGTACCAATATTCTATTCCGCTGGCCAGATTAATTTCTTGCATTTCTTCGCCAAAAGGAGAATCGTAGAAAGAATGAATCATTCCGGTAATTACTGCCACATTATTGTCTAAGTAAGGGGCCACAATATTGCCGTCCTCATCGTACACAGGAGGTGTTGGTACAAGCAGTTTTGTTACTTCGCCCGTAAAGGCAATGGAATTGTAATCGTCTAAATCCAATTCCAATCCTGCGCCAATTCGAAGGTTGGTAGGGATAAAGTCTTTTTGGGTGCTTGAAGTATAGGAAATTTTGTTTCCAATATTGTTGATGGTTAAACCCAGATTCAATCTTGCGTCTCTTCCTCCAATTTCGAGTTTATTTCTGTAATACATCGAAACATCGGCCGCAACAGAAGTTCCTGCTCTGGACTCCACACCGTTGATGCTTTGTCCGAGAGTGAGGTTTGAATAAATAAATTTTCCGGTGACTGCGGCCGAAAAATTATCACTCAATTTTCGGGAATAGGCCAAGTCGATAACCCATTCGTTGGGTTTATAGGTTCCTTGCGATTCTCCCTCACTGTTTGTAAATGTAATGTTTCCCAACGAAAAATAGCGGAGCGATCCGCCAACAGTTTGCTGATCGCCAATTTGTTTATAAAACGAGACATAGCCCAAGCCAATGTCATCAACTAATCCTTTTAACCAAGGGACATACGAAATATTGTAGCCCATATCTTTATCCACAAAAGCCAATTTAGCGGCATTCCAATATATCGAATTTCCATCGGGCGAAGTGGCAACACCAATATCTCCCATTCCACCGGCGCGCGCGTCCGGACCAATCATAAGAAAAGGAACTGCTGTAGTAATGGTTCCAAAATCGCGGCTAACTCCTATGTCTTGAGCCTGAGTTGATGTAAGCAAAATGAGTGTTGAAAAGAAAAGCAATAGTCTATTTTTCATTTCTATGAAGTTTATTTTATTGATATTCATTGATTTAAATAATATAATTGTGGATGACAAATTTATTCATTTCATTCAGAAGTTAAACGGAGTTTTTATCTTTTTAGTATTTTATGAACGAATTACTTATTTCAAATAGACCAATTTTGCCGTTTTCGCCATAGTATTTCCCGATTGGTCGCTTATTTGCAATCGATAAACATACATTCCTTTGCTTATTTTGCTCCCATTATCGTCGGTTCCATCCCAACGAACATGATTTATGCGAGAAGAATAAGGTTCAAAATTGTCTTCCAAATGCTTTACCAATCGTCCATCTAAACTATATATATCAATGCTAAGCGCCATGCTTTGGCTGTTTATATTGTGTTCGAATGAAAATACGGTTTCGTCCGAAAAAGGGTTGGGATAGTTCATCAATGCATCCAAAGCCAGCACCGCCGACACTGAAACATAAAACGACAATTTCGCCACCGACGAATTGTTGTAGATATCCCAGACTTTAAAATTAATTTCGTGTGGTCCTTCGGCTAAATTGGAGAATGGATATCGAATGGTGCCACTTTTGTAGGTGTTTAAATCCGATTCGTAATAATCGTTCAATATTTTTACATCCGTTCCGTTTTCGTCGAGAAAAGCAGTGATATCATGTCCAATTCCATTTCCAATTGTATTGATTCCGTTTTCGTCGCTCACTTTGGCCAACAGCACCGGATTTTCATGACTCATTCCGCCTTCAACAAAATTTATGTCGTTCAGAAAAAGACGAACAACCGGTCCTGTAATATCCGTTTCACTCGTTTCGTCGTAACCGCCAATAACAATATCTTTTGTAAAACCTCCGGCATCTTCTTCATTGTTTGCTGCATAGAGGCTTATTTTTCCATTTCCAAAACGATAGGCGATATCTTTTGGGACAACAAAAGAAAAATCGAACAGCCCGTTTTTTATTTCTGATTTTCCTTTGTAGATCACATTTTTTTGTAGATCGAAATTGTAAGGATAACTGGCTGCATCGTTGGCCAAAGTAGTAATTTGAGCTACTTTATCAAATATCTGAGGAAAAACAAATCCATCAAAATCACTCATTAGCAAACCGTTTTTATCTTCTACCTGTCCTTGAAAACGCATAAGAGAAAGAGCTTTAAGTGTATCATTTTCGGCAGAAACATCCACATTATTTATTTGGGTTAGGCGAACCGAATTTTCAGGAATGCTTAGTTTTAAAGCAGGATCACCAATTAGAATAAATTTCATCACATTAAAACCCGATCCGCTGGCTCTTTTGGTCAATTTCAAAATATCGCCCATTCTATACTGATTTCTATGAATAGGATCCAGTGTAAATTGGTAAAAATATTTACTCATCACAAAATTGGAGCCGGCATAAGTAGCTCTTGAAGTGGTAAACAAAGCAATTCCGCCACCATTTTCCTTCAAAAAGATATATTCTCCGGCCGAAACCTGTTTTGGATTGTCGTAGCGCGCAAATTCGCAAGTTGCGGTAAGAAAAACAGCTAGTTTATCTTTATTCGCCCAAGTTGCAATATCCGGCATATCCAAATAGCGTTCTTGTCCCCAACCGGTTTCGCCACCGTGACCGGTGTAACTTAAAATCAAAGTACCTTTTTCGATGCGGTCGTTGATGGCTTCGTTTACTTTTGGATAGCGTTGTCCGGCCGGAGTTGAGACTTGCTGATATGCATCTACATATATTTTGTCGAGATTTCCGCTTGGATAAATGGTATCCACCATCATCGCCAACTCATTTGCTTGCTGAATATGCAAATTATTGTCTTCATCGTCGGCAACAAAACACACCACTGTGCGCCAGTCACCAAAAACATCCGAACTCGAATTTGAGTAATGTTTAATCTTAGCCACAGCAGCAGAAGCTTCTTGTTCATTTGCAACAGGCAATCGGCCAATTCCAATGTCCACATCATCGTAATACATATCGCCTTCGTCCTCATCAAGAAAACCAAAATAATCGTCCACTGCAATGGAAATGATCGGATCTAAACTTTCTATCGACTCAAAAGTGGGAATAAGATTTGTATTGTTGGTTTCGCGATTGAGGTAATCGTAGGATGCATCACCAAAAAGCAACAGATATTGCAAAGGGGACAATTCGGAAGAATGCTGATAAACGGAGCGAACAAAATCGCGAATGGCAGTAGGATCTTGCTTGCCGCTGGAATATTCGTTGTAAATCTGAACTGTTGTATTCACTTGTACCTTCAAACCATCTTGCCGATGAAAGTCGGCCAATTCGTTGGCTTGAGGCAAAAAGAGCGGTGGACAAACAATAATCATATCTATGTTTGCGATGGAATGCAGATCTTGATTCCCCATTTTTTCAACAAATGTGGGTTTGAAAGCCATTTCGGGAGTAAAAGCAATAAATTCTTTCAGTTCATTCGTTCGGATTGTAAATTCGGCTGTCGAAACCTGAAGTTGGGTTTGTATTTTTTGTACTTTTTCGAGTTGAGAAACATCCCAAACCAAGGTAGCCGATGAGGCGTTGGAGACGGAAAATTTACTGATTGCATCGCTACCAACAGATTCGGGACTGCGAAACAATAATTGGGCATTTCCAAATTTCAAATGTTCTTTCACGTTCAATTCGATGTAATCGAGCCAACCGATAGAACCGGAAAGTGGTCGATTGTAGAGCAGTTTCACTTCCATGTTTGGATCAGCCGAAAGCGAGAAATATTTCTCGAAAGTATTGTCGTAAGCATAAGCAGGATAACTGCCTGTGGGAATACTGCTTATCCTAATATTCCCCAAACTGGTACTGTTGTAAAACAAATCGAACGAGCTGCTCGCCGAAGATCGTGCAATCAGTTTAGCTTTCAGATACGCTTGGGAGTCGGAAATGAGGTTAGCAAAATTAAAATTGTATTTTGTGTTATCCGTAAATTCAAATTTAAAACCAAACCATCTTCGCCCTGAGCCAATCAAATTGTAGGTTTCGTCTTCAACAAAAGCATAATTGGTAAAGGAAGTAATTTGTTTGTTTGCCACTTCAGTAGATAGCGGAATTGTTTCGATACGTTTTCCGTCGAGCGTTTTGATATGAACAAAATAATAGGCATTCCGGTCGTACACATTTAGCTGATGTTCAAAAACATTTTTATTGGCATTAAATTGCCATGCATCGGGACCTTGAGCATAAAAAAGTAAATAATCGACCGCATCAAATCGGCCGTCGTTTCCATCCACCATTTGGATGGCAAGTTCAGGAATATCGGCAAATCTGAAATCGCTATTCTTTTCTTTGAGCATCCCGCCAAAACCATAAACAGCAATTTTTCTCGAATCCAGGTTGGACAATGAAAGGCCGGCGGTTTGCAAATCGGCACCACTAATTTTGAATACACCACTTTTATCCACTTTAAATTTGTACCACTCCCCTGAATTCATGACAGATTCTGTGGAAAATTCAGCCTCTTTTTCAATGTTTTTATCTGTTTCCTGAATAGGTGTGATCTCCATCGAAAAGGAAGTAAGAAACTCCAAAGAATTCAGTAAAACGTTGTATTTGATGGGGACAAACTCGATGATGGCCATCTTTTTATCAGCCAGATTTTTATAGCGTATATTTAGCTCAACGAATTCAGAAAGTGTTTGAAAAGCGGGATGCAACTGTTCTAATTTGACAATTGGAATCAAATGGGATTGCTCATTGGAAAGCTCAATTTTCAATGCTTTAACATTTTTATCTATTTCCATTTCGTATCTGAAAGAGGGCAAAACGCCATAAACTCCATTGTAAACAGCATCCTTAAATTGCAAAGTTGGAATTTGAGCATTTGCGGATTCCATAGTGGCAGAATTCCACTCCAAGCGAAACTCCTTGGAGCTATTTTGAGCAGATAATAGAGAGATGTAGATCGAAAAAAGAAATAAAAAGCATTTTTTCAGCATCAATTTTATTGAGTTTAGGCTTGTTTGAGCAATTATGTTTTCAGGCACAATGATAATCAAATTTTAAAAATGTTTCATTGCATAAACCAATTCCAAGTCATATTCTTTGTACTTACAAACTGAAAATGAAAGGAAAACGATTTGATAAACAAAAAGTTTGACTTGGTCTTACAATAAGAACATTGTTTTAAACGTTTAAGCTTTGTCATTATTGTAAAAAAAGGCTTTATTTTCATGCTTAAATCATTCGGGATACGAAAAATATTTGTATTATTGTTTCTTAAAATGGATGTATAATAGTTGATTCGCACTATGAACAGAAGATTTGTCAGAATTCTTATGCTTTTTGTCCTCGTAATTCTTACTGGAAAAGCGCAAACTCAAGACGTTACGCTTTCGCAGTTTATGGCCAATCCATTGTTTACAAATCCCGCGCTTGCCGGTTTCAACCTCGGTCCTAGAGCATCCATTGCCTATCGAAATCAATGGCCAAGTCTAAAAGCAGATTTCGTTTCTTATACTGCCTCCTACGACCAAAATGTTGAATTTTTGAATTCCGGTTTCGGCGCCTCGTTTTTATCTACAAAAATTGGCGGCGATGCATTAACAACAGCCGTAATGAGTGGCTATTATGCGTATCAATTGCAAGCTTCAAAACATTTAAGCCTGAGCATTGGTCTTAGAGGCTCCTATTTTCAAAAACAGTTGAATTGGAATCTTGTGAACTCCAGCACCGATTACGATACCATAAAAGCTTTGATCGGAGTCGGAAGTGGAGAACCTACAACAACCATTAATGATTATGACATTGCAATAGGCGCCGCTTTTGTATATAAAGAGAATCTGTTTGGTGGGCTTAGCCTAGAACACATCAATACGCCCAATATTTCATTTTATAGCAGCGATACACTTAATCTCGGAATGAAAGTAAGTTTCTTCGCCGGAGGAAATATCGATATACGAAAGAAAACCGTTCGCGGCACTCATTATACTCCTATTATCATATCACCTTCCATTTATTTTCAAGCCAGAACAGGACTTCAACAAGTTAGCGTGGGCAGCATGCTAAGTCGCGGAATGTTCTTTACCGGAGCTTGGTATCGGATGGATTTCAATAACGAGGGTGCTCTGGTTGCGCTTTTGGGTGCAAATTACAAACAGTTTTCGATAGGATATAGTTTTGATTATTCCATTTCCACCGCAACCAATTTTGATGGCGGTGCACACGAAATCACAGTGTCGTTTCAGGTAAACAACGGATTACATAAAAAATACAAATCAACAAAGCTAGGGCCAGTGCCTTCGCCTAGGTTTAAATAAAAGAACATAAAAACGAATTATTTTAAAAATTTTAAATAATGTACACATTTCGAAAAATTGGAAGTTTGATTTTGACGGCGAGTATCATATTTGCCTTAGGATCTTGCGGGAAAAAAAGCGGCAACGAATCTAGAACCACCGGATGGAAATACAACGATCCTGAAAACGGCGGATTTGAAGTTGCTAAATATGTAGAACAAGAAGCTGGACCAGGATTGGTGCTTATTGAAGGGGGAACCTTTGTGATGGGCGCAACTCAAGACCCAACCATTTTTACTTCAAACAACAAACCTACGCGAATCACTGTTCGCTCCTTCTACATGGACCAGACAGAAGTTTCAAATATCGATTATTTGGAATACTTGCATTGGTTGAGAAGAGTTTTCGGCAGTAAGTACCCCGAAGTGTATAAGAAAGCACTTCCCGACACTTTGGTATGGCGGCAAAAACTCGCCTATAACGAACCATTGGTTACCAATTATTTACGTCACCCAGCCTACAAATACTATCCGGTTGTTGGTGTTTCTTGGGTTCAAGCCAATGATTTTGCCAAATGGCGCACCGACCGAGTAAATGAACAACGTTTGATCGACGCCGGAATCATCGGTTTGGATTTAAATCAACACGATGAATACAATTTCAATACCGAAGCCTATTTGCTTGGACAATATACCAGTCAAGTGGAAGGCAAAAGCCCCATTGACAACTTAGCTTACAATCCGGAAGACGCTAACAGCCTGGAATTTCGTACTTCAAGAATCGAAGATGGAATTGTATTGCCAAGTTACCGACTTCCTACCGAAGCCGAATGGGAATATGC
>DMBV01000059.1 GCA_003445975.1 Bacteroidales bacterium | reverse complement strand
TTCTGCATCTGCTTAACAATGCGCTAAAATTCACCTCTCAAGGAAGTATTCAGTTTGGCCTTGAACGAGTGGACGAAAACGGCAACTTCTATTTCTATGTAAAAGACACAGGAATTGGAATTTCGAAAGACAAACAAGAATTTATTTTTGACAGTTTCCGCATGGGCGACGATACTCATACTCGGCAATACCAAGGGATAGGCGTAGGTTTGTTTATCTGTAAGAACCTAATTCACTTACTGGGAGGCGACATAAAATTAGAATCCACCGAAAATGAAGGCGCACGCTTTTCTTTTTACTTACCTTTACAGCGCAATAAAACACATTTCATATCATGAGCGAATCCAAATTGACCAATAAATTAGTTTTGATTGTAGAAGACGATGTAATCAACAACGAATTGCTTGTATTTTTATTGAAAAGAGTGAATATGCAATCGCTCAGTGCTTACAACGGCAAGGACGCGATAGAATTGTTTAAAGCGCATCCCAAAATAGATTTGGTATTGATGGATTTAAAAATTCCCGGAATGAATGGATACGAGATTACGGAAGAGCTGAAAAAAATCCGTGCTGAGGTTCCCATCATCGCCCAAACGGCCTATGCTTTAAGTGGAGATAGAGAAAAGGCCATGGCAGCCGGTTGCGACGAATACATCAAAAAGCCAATCATAAAAGAAGAGCTTTACCGGCTAATGGAAAATTTCTTCTAGCCTATTTGAACAGGGCTTTTTTTGTCGGTATGTATTTCCAATATTTTGCATCCCGATTTTCTTTCGAGTTGCGCTTGTTCAATTGATAATATTTTGTCTGAAAAGCACAAAATCGCTCTAAACAAATCCATCATTAAAACGTTTTCAGAAAATCGTTTTTCTAATATCAATTCACGCTGTAAAAAAAGAAATCCTTCTATTCTAAGGTGCGAGAGAAAGAGTTATCCCAAACCGATATTGCCCAAAAATGGGACTGTCCCAATTGGTAATATTCCATTGGTCGTAAAACAAACCTTCAATTGAGTATTGGGCAATTGGGGACAATACATCAACAAAAGCGGTAATGACAGCAATATCGGCCAGATTGTAATCCACTCCTACAAGGGCCGTTAATCCGGTTACAAAACCGCTATCGGTGCCGTAGGTTTGGTCTTTGTTTTCGTTAAAATAATTGACTTGCCATTTATACAGACCATAAGCAGCGCCCACCCAAGGCTGAATTTTTTTTGCACCAAAAATATATTTTCCACCAAGTCGGAAACCGGTTGTTTGCATATCAAAATGAACATCGGTGGGTAAGTTATGTACATATAAAATCTGAGGAGCTCCCGGCTCGTCCCAATGTGTAGCTCCTTCGGCCGTCGTCCAGCTTGATTGAACATCGGATCCTTGGCTTGCCAGAAACATATTGTAGTTGTACATATTGATATCAAAGAAGAGATTAAAATTTCGTGTCATTTTTCTTTGAATTAGTATCCCAAAGCCATAGCTGGTGCCCAAGGGCTCTCCGAAACTAGCATCCGTTAAAGCTGTTGATGGTTGAATACCGGTAGGCAAAACAAGATTGAAACCGATGAGATATTTTCCGCTTTTTACGCTCGAGTTGTCGGTAGGCGTGGACAAGGAGCTAACTTCCTGGCCAGAAAGCAGATTGATTGATCCGGCCCAAATAAGAATGATTAGCACAAAATTTTTCATACAAATGAGATTAAAGTGTTTTACGAATGAATACAGGAAAAATAATATGTGAAAGAAACAGATTGTTTATCTGAAAAGCCACTATGTTGTAATCAAAAACCCAACTAGAAGTTAGCGTGTTCATTTTTAGAAATTTATACCTAAAACCACATCATAATAATTCCAAATGTACTAATTTTAATTATTGATAATCGAAAAACGAGTCAATATTTGGGATCGATTCAAATTTCTTAGAAAAGGAGACAAAGAAAAGTGTAAAAAACGAAAAATACTAAAGACCCGATACAATAGCCATTGCGGTTTCGCATTTGATCTCAAAAAAAACGGTATGGTCGCTAAATAAAAAATCCCTAACCGTTGTGGCTAGGGATTGTTGTTTTTGCTCCTCTTATTATAAAAACTTGCAATCAAAACTTCCTGTCTAAGGAAATAAAGTTTTGTCATATCCTTTGAATATCAATCAATCAAAAACCCCCTACCCCAAACCACTAACTTTCAATTAAAAAAACTACTTTTACCATGCATATCTTTAAAAATAACGCATGAGCACCAAGTTTTTTACCAATGAAGGACAAAACACACTATTAAATAAGTTTAACTGGATTTTTGAAAATAACATGAAAATTCCGGTGTATATTGAACCGATATTCCGGCTCAAAATAACTATGGAGAATGACGGATAGAATAATAAAAAGTTAAACCAAATATTACAATTAATACATAATGACAAAAGAACAAGAACGGGATGAATTGCACCGCACAATATGGCAAATAGCTAACGACCTGCGTGGTAGCGTGGATGGCTGGGATTTTAAATCGTATGTATTGGGCTTTTTGTTTTACCGGTTTATTTCCGAAAATCTGACCTCTTATATCAACAAAGAAGAACAGCGTACCGGCAACATCAAATTCGATTTCACGAAGATTTCCGATATAGATGCCGAGTTTGGAAGAGCCGACACTGTGAAAGAAAAAGGCTTTTATATTTTGCCTTCCGGGTTGTTCGAAAATGTAAGGAAAAAAGCTAAAAATGATGCCAATCTCAATGAAACATTGAGTACTATTTTCAAGAATATCGAAAATTCAGCCAAAGGCACCGATAGTGAAGACGATCTTCGCGGCTTGTTCGACGACATTGATGTAAACAGCAACAAACTCGGCGCTACTGTACAAAAACGAAACGAAGTTTTAGTGAAGATAGTGGAGTCAATCGGTGGCTTGGAACTGGGAGATTATCAGGACAATACCAATGACATTTTTGGCGATGCCTACGAGTTTCTGATGACCATGTATGCCAGCAATGCAGGAAAATCAGGAGGCGAATTTTTCACTCCTCAGGAAGTTTCCGAACTGCTTACCAATATTGCGGTGGTGGGCAAAAAACAAGTTAATAGGGTTTACGACCCTGCTTGCGGTTCTGGTTCGCTCCTCCTTAAATTTGCCAAAGTACTTGGAAAAGAAAATGTTCGGCAAGGTTTTTACGGGCAGGAAAGCAACATTACAACCTACAACCTTTGCCGTATCAATATGTTTTTGCACGACATTAATTACGAAAAATTCGATATTGCCCACGGCGATACGCTACTTGAACCCAAACATTGGGATGATGAACCATTTGATTGCATTGTTTCTAATCCGCCTTATTCAATAAAGTGGGACGGCGACAGCAATCCCCTACTGATCAATGATCCTCGTTTTTCGCCTGCCGGTGTGTTGGCTCCAAAATCGAAAGCCGACCTTGCATTTACCATGCACATGCTAAGTTGGTTAGCAACTTCCGGCACGGCTGCCATCGTTGAGTTTCCCGGTGTATTGTATCGTGGTGGCGCCGAACAAAAAATACGCAAATACCTGATCGACAACAATTATATTGATACGGTTATTCAGCTTCCGCCCGATTTATTCTTTGGTACAAGCATTGCCACCTGCATTATCGTACTCAAAAAAAGCAAGAAAGACAATGCAACGCTGTTTATTGATGCGTCTGCCGAGTTTGTGCGCGGAGGAAACAAAAACAAGCTGACCGAAGCAAATCGCAAAAAAATTCTGAATGCTTTTATCGAACGTAAAGACATTGGCCACTTTGCAAAGCTTGTTCCCAATAGCGATATTGCCGAAAACGAATACAATATTGCCGTAAGCAGCTTTGTGGAACAGGAAAACACGACCGAAGAGGTGGATATCCTAAAACTCAATGCCCACATTGCTGAGATTGTTATCAAGCAAAATAAACTACGCACTGCCATTGACGAAATTGTAGCCGACTTGGAAGGAGGCCCTTTATGAAAAAGAAAAATTTGCACAATAAAAACGTGATTCGTCAGGAGGTTACGATCCGCAGTTCTGCTGCTGAATACCTTACTTTTATAGCCGCAACTGGCGACAATCCCGATAGCATTGAAATGCGTTATGAGGACGAAAACGTTTGGCTAACACAAAAAATGATGGCTGAACTTTACGGTGTTGATGTTCGAACTATCAACGAACATTTGTTAAACATATATGCTGATAACGAACGGATTGAAACATCAACTATCCGGAAATTCCGGATAGTTCAAACAGAAGGTGCACGAAAAGTAGAACACGAGCTATTGACCAATGCTGGCACAATCTCGATGGAAGTAGCCCGACACCATGCTGAAACAGAGTGGGAAAAATACCGAATTGTTCAAGACCAATTGTTTGAAAGCGATTTCGACCGTTTTTTGCGGCTAAATAATGCGGTTAAAAAGATTGAAAAGAAAGGAGGCGACTTATGAACAAAGCCGGATTTGTATATATTATGACCAACAAAAACAAAACAACTTTGTATATAGGTGTAACAAACGATTTGTGCAGAAGAATTTACGAACACAAAAATCATTTGATAAAAAACTCTTTTACAGACAAGTACAATCTCGAATATTGTATCTATTTCGAAGAGTTTGCATATTTTGATTTAGCCATACACAGAGAAAAAGAGCTAAAAAAATGGAATCGACAAAAGAAAGAAGATTTGATAAATAAAAAAAATCCCAAATGGAACGTGTTAGTAACAGAAAATGGTTTTGTTCGGGATACTACGCCTTTTTCCAAACAGGTGAATGCCATAGTCAACGAATTGCAACAAAGTGGTGAGATTCCTCCCTNNACATAGATACGCTTATTGCACAGCTTTGCCCTGATGGTGTGGAGTTTCAGGAATTGGGTAAAGTAATTAAATTAGAAAAAGGTAAGCAACTTAATAAAGAATTACTCTCAGTAAATGGAGCTTACCCAGCTTACAATGGAGGTATATCTTACTCTGGCTTTACTAATAATTACAACTATAACGAAAACACAATCATTATAAGTCAAGGTGGTGCGTCTGCAGGTTTTGTCAATTTTGTTACAACAAAGTTCTATGCAAATGCACATTGCTTTGTAGTTTTGCCTAAAATTGAAATAGTTCTAAATAGATATGTCTATCATTTTTTGAAACTAAATCAAGAAAAATTGACCGAAAAGCAACATGGAGCAGGTATACCAGCATTGAGAACAAGCGAAATATTTGACCTTCAAATCCCATTTCCACCTCTCTCCATCCAACAAGAAATCGTCAACATCCTCGACAAGTTCACAGAGCTCCAGGCGGAGCTCCAGGCGGAGCTCCAGGCGCGTCGCGCCCAATATGAATACTATCGGAATGAGTTGCTTAATTTTGGAAACAAGGAAGTCGAGTGGAAAACATTAGGAGAGGTTGGTGAATTTGTTAGAGGTAATGGTTTACAGAAAAAAGATTTTACCGAAACCGGAATAGGCTGTATTCATTATGGACAGATTTATACTTATTATGGGACATTTGCCCACAAAACTAAAACCTTTGTATCGCTTGAATTTGCAAAAAAATTAAGGAAGGCTCAAAAAGGTGATTTGGTTATCGCCACTACAAGCGAAAATGTTGTTGATGTATGTAAAACCGTTGCATGGCTTGGAGATTGTGAAATTGCTGTAAGTGGCGACGCTTACATTTACAGGCACAATCAAAACCCTATGTTTTTGGCTTATTACTTACAAACACCAATGTTTTTTGACCACAAGAAAAAATATATGACAGGCACTAAGGTTGTTCGTGTTTCAGGCAAAGATATGGCAAAGTTTAAAATCCCCATTCCTCCCCTT
>DMBV01000148.1 GCA_003445975.1 Bacteroidales bacterium | reverse complement strand
TGCGATGCCGAATCAATGGACCAAAGTGGGTTTAATCTTCCGACTACCAATCCAGAAGACTCTGCTTTTTTAAGCTTGGGGGGCGATTTGTCGGAAGTTCGTGCCAAAAGTGGTAAAAAATCGGTGAAGATCAGCCAGAATAAACCCTTTGCATTGACCTACGAATTGCGTTCGTTGAAAGGAAACGAACGCTTTAGAGTTAGTGTGTGGCGTTACGATCCCAGCGGTAAATCTGCTTTGGTGGTGGCGGCTGATAAATCTTACCTTTTGTACGCTGCTCAAAAAATGGCAATCGAAAAAGACGAAAACGGTTGGGAACGTCTGGAAATAGTATTTGATGTGCCTCCTTCCGTGAAGTTTATTAAAATATATGCTTGGCGAATAGATTCGGACAGTGCTTGGTTCGACGATATGCATATTCAAGAAATCCCAGCCAAAGCATATCCCAATTATGCAAATCAGAAAAAGTTGCATTTGTATTTCGACGAGGATAATTGGAAAATATTGGATAGTTCGCGAAACAGAGCTTTTGAAAATGGTATTCTGGAGCAAGCCGAAAGCGATTGGGCGGATGGAATTTTATCTGACGAACAAGATGTATTGCCTATTTCGGCTCGTTTAAAAGGCGATTGGCTCGACCACTTGGCTGGAAATAAGTGGTCGTTTCGGATCAAAATGCGAAAATCTAAAGCTTACCACGGATGGAGTGTTTTCTCGCTTCAAAATCCGGCAACAAGATCGTTTTTGGACGAATATGTGGCACACGAACTTTTTGCGTCGAACGATATTCTCACCACACGTTTCGAATTTATTCCCGTTTATATCAATGGCGAAAGCAAAGGTGTGTATGCGCTTGAAGAACATTTTGCCAAACAAATGCTCGAACACAATAATAGACGCGAAGGACCCATCATGCGTCTGAATGATGAAGCTTTTTGGAGTATTCAAAAATATGGACGACTGGAAAATAAATGGTTCGATTTGCCATTTTTTCAAGCCGCATCGATAGAGCCTTTTCAAGAGAATAAAACACTCACTAAACTCAATTCCATCGCGGAATTTGGAATTGCCCAATCATTGCTTTATCAATATAAAAACCATCAAAAACCATTGAATCAAATTTTTGATTTGGACAAATTGGCAAAATATTGGGCATTGATCAATTTAACTCAGGGCAGGCATGGCATGGCTTGGCACAACCAGCGTTTTTATTACAATCCAGTTCTTTGTTTGCTCGAACCCATTGCCTTTGATTTGTATTCTTCAGAAAAAGAAACGACTGTTGACAATGCGATAATCGGCAATATCTGGTTTCCCGATGGAACCGAATTTCTTCCTGACAAACAACTGGTTTTTAAGATTTTTCAAGATCGTGAATTTCAGTGGAAATATCTCGAATATTTACAGAAATATTCGGACGAAACGTATCTGAAATCCTTTTTCGATCAGCGAGAAAAATCAATCGTTTCCTATGAGGCGCTTTTGAAAACGGAATTTATAAACTACCAGTACACTTCCGATTTTATTTTCGAAAATGCAAGGCAAATACGCAAAGAGCTGGCTACATTTAAAATTCGATTGCAAAACGGCGATATCAACTCATTCGCTTTGAATGAGAAGCAGCTAAAATTTGATACCGTTTACCGTCCTGATTTGGTGTCTCACCTTGTGAATGCGTTTTATTCAAAATCGGGAGATGGGAAGTCCAATTTGCTTATCGAGAATTATTACAGCCGCGCCATTGAGCTGATTGCTCTGACGGATGAAAACGAAAAAACACGATTATCAGTAAGCAGGAAAGCGAATAAAATCAGTGCTTTTCAGTCGAATAAAGAATTCCTGCACTTGCAACTGAATTCGGATAGTCTGGCAAAGAAACTGGCATTTCGCGTGGAAGGGAAAGCGGAAGTTTTGTACGCTCCATTGCATCTTTGGAAAAAAAATACGGAAGAATCGCCTCGTCAGCAACTTTTTCAAAAAAATGATTTTTGGCATTCCGGTTTGTTTGTCGAAAACGCCGATACGCTTACCGTAAAACAAGGCACTCATATGCTCAATCAGGTGATTATCGTTCCGGAAGGAAGATTTTTGAAAATCGAAAAGGGTGTTCAATTAAATATGATCAATTCGGCTGCGATCTTGTCGTTTTCGCCAATTTCTTTTCTTGGAACAAAAGAGAATCCAATTCGTATTTTTTCGAGCGATTCATCAGGAATGGGCATCAGCGTATTTCAAAGCGGTAAAAGAAATAAAATTGAACACACTCAATTTTATGGGCTGAAAAATTTCTCTTTTAAAGGATGGGAGTTGACAGGGAGTTTGAATTTTTACGAAGCCAATGTAGATTTTAATCACGTACAATTTGAAAGCAATCATTGCGAAGATGCTCTGAATATTATTCGCTCCGAATTTACGATGAACGACGTCACTTTTTCGAATATTTCCGGCGATGCTTTTGATGGTGATTTTGTAAAAGGTAGCGTATCAAATTCTCAGTTTTCAAAAATTGGGAACGATGCAGTCGATTTTTCGGGATCGCAAGTGCAAATAGAATTTTGCAAAATGGATTATATTGGCGATAAAGCGGTGAGTGCAGGCGAACATTCAGAAGTTATTTTGAATGGTCTTTTCATTACAAATGCCACAATTGGAATGGCTTCCAAAGATTTATCAATGATCAATGCAAACGAAGTTAGCATGAAGAATTGCCGGTTTGGAATTGTCGCCTTTCAGAAAAAAGAGGAATTTGGTTCAGCAAAGATTCAAGCACGTGCTCTTTCGTTCGACAATGTGATTACCAAATATTTGATTGAGAATGAGTCTGTTTTGTATATAAACAGCAAAAAAATTGTTGGTTTTCAAAAGAATTTAAGTCGGCAATTTTACGAAAAAGAGTAGTGGTTTATTTCAGTTTTCGTATGTAAATCAAACTAAAAACCACCAGCGCAACGGCAAGCAAAATGCTAAATGCTAAGAGCCCTGGATGCTCACTTAGGCTTTGATTGCTTTGGATAAAATAGCCCATACTCACATTGATAATGGAAGTTGGGAGCAATCCAATGGCCGAGCCCCAAAAATAAGCCGATGGTTTAATTTTGGAGATAGAAAATGCAGCGTTTAGAAAACTCGTTGGAAAAATATAAAGGCTTCGTAAAATAATAATGGCCGAAAAGCCTTTTTCTTCAATCAAATTATTGATTTTCTTTATTTGCACATGATTGCCATATTTTCTGGTAAACAATTCGAAGAAAAGAAAATGGATATTGTAATAAGCCAAAATTACGCCTGATATTCGGCTCACTAAGCTGATAATGAGTCCGGGAACAAAACCAAAGAAATATCCGAAAAGGATAGAAAAATAAAAAGTGGGTAAGTTTAGAACCGAAAAAACAATCAATACGACAGAGAGAATAGTGGCACTCAAGATGCGGTTTGCAATAATGAAATCTTTAAATTGATTCCAATACTCGATTTGAAAAAATTGCTCAAGATCCAAAGCGTAAAACACAAACACAGCCAGCAGCACAGAAGCTAAATAGAGTGCACGCAAATGAGTTGATTTCATTTTTATTGTTTGTTTATTCTTTGAAATAAATGCGTTTTACTCTTCGCGAGATTCCGCTGATAATTTCGTAAGGAATTGTATAAGCTGCGGCGGCTAAATCTCTTATGTGTTGTTGCGTGCCAAAGAGAATCACTTCGTCGCCTTCGTTGGCCTGAACGTCACTCAAATCGATCATGCACATATCCATACACACATTTCCAATGATAGGCACTTTGTGTTCATTTACAACAACATAGCTTTTTTCATTTCCCAGCAATCGGCTAAATCCATCAGCATAACCAATCGGAATCACACCGATGGTTTTGTCTTCTTTGCATACATACGCTCTGTTGTAGCCAATACTTTCGCCCGATTTTACTTTCTTTATTTGCGTGATACTGGTTTTTAAAGTGCCAATGTTTATCAAATTCTTCTCTTCTTCGACTTGTGATGAGATTCCGTATAGACCAATTCCCAAACGAACCATATCAAATTGATATTCGGGAAAGCGATGAATTCCGGCCGAATTTAAAATATGTTTGATCAACGGATGATTGCAATGCGCTTTCAGCTTGGCTTCGGCTTGGTTTAACAAAGCAACTTGCTGGTGCGTAAATTCATTGAATCGCGCATCTTCACTTGCCGCCAAATGACTGAATATTGAAACCGGATAAAGTTGGCTATTCGATTTTAATCGTTCTATCAAGGCATCCATTTCGTCCAATTCAAATCCCAATCGATGCATGCCTGTATCCAATTTGATATGAATTTTCACCGATTTGTCGATGGCAAAATTGTTTCTGGCCAAGGCCGCTTCCAACTTTTCCAAAATCGAAAAACTATATATTTCGGGTTCTAAATTGTATTTCAAAATGCTGTCGAAACTTTGTTCGTCGGGACTCATAACCATAATTGGAATTTCGATGCCCGATTTTCGGAGCTCAACACCTTCATCAGCATAGGCTACAGCCAAATAGTCCACTCTAAAATATTGCATGATATTGGCAATTTCGAAGCTGCCGCTTCCATACGAGAAAGCTTTTACCATAATCATCAATTTCGTTTCCGGTTTCAGTTTTAAGCGGAAATAATTCATATTGTTGATCATGGCATCCAAATTAATCTCCAAAACAGTTTGATGCGATTTTTGTTGAAGTGCGCTCGATATTTGTTCAAACTCAAAAAGACGTGCTCCTTTCAATAAAATATTTTCATTTTGAAAGTTAGAAAAAGAAAATTTTTCGAGAAAATCAGTTGTAGTTTCAAAAAATTGACTTTCCATTTTGAATTGACTACGCATTTTGGAAATGGCCGGTCCAATACCAATCAATTGGTCAATGTTTTTTTCTTCCAGCAGATGAGCAATTTCCTGATAAAGTTCTATATCGCTTTTTCCGCTTTGCAAAATATCCGACAAAATCAATGTTTTTTTGCTGTGTTGATTTTGCTGATTTAGAAAATCCAAAGCAATCGAAAGTGAGTTGATGTCGGAATTGTAACTGTCGTTTATAATAGAGCAATTGTTTATTCCGGCTTTCAATTCCAATCGCATAGCAACCGGATTGAGCTGGAGAATTCGGTCCGAAATAATGTCGTTGTTGTAGCCCAAATAGAGCATCAAAGCCCATACATGACAGCTGTTTTCGATGGAAGCTGCATCAATAAACGGAATCGTAACGCTCATTTTTTGCTCCGCATAAATGGCACTCAATTTGGTTTTGTTGTTCTTTTTTTCGGTTTTAATTATTTGTAAATCAGCTTTTTGTTTTGTGCTCCAAGTAAAAGCTTTTACACTTTCCAATATTTGCGAACGAATCACAATGCTGTGAATTGCAGAATGATCGAGGCAATAAATCAATGTTTCTACTTTTGTAAACAATTTCAGTTTTTCGCCTACTTTTTGATTTGTATTGATGAAATTTTCATCATGCGCTTGTCCAATATTCGTAAAAATACCAATGGTGGGTTGAATAATGGATTGGAGTTTCAACATTTCTTCCGTTTCGGAAATGCCGGCTTCAAAAATAGCCAGTTCATGTGTGGGTTTCATTTGCCAAACACTTAATGGAACACCAATTTGAGAGTTATAACTTTTCGGGCTTCTTACTATTTCTTTGTCGGGCTGAAGCATTTGAAAAAGCCACTCTTTTAGAATCGTTTTGCCGTTGCTTCCTGTAATTCCAATCACCGGGATCGAAAACTTTTTTCGCTTGTCGCTTACCAGAGTCTGAAGAGCAGTTAAGGTATTTTCAACCACAATAAAATTGGCATCGGTTAGATTTTCCAAGTTTTCGTCTAATGAAGAAATTAGAAAATTTCGCATTCCTCTTTCATAAAGCGTTGAAATATACTTATGACCGTCGTTTTTTTTAGTTTTTATTGCAATAAAAAGGCTTCCTATTGGCGAAATCAATTTGCGACTATCTATCAAAATATCATTGATTTCAATTTCGTGAACCAATTTGGAAACCATGCGGCCATTTACAACCAGTGAAATTGAGGAGAGTGTGTACATTTAGCAAATTTGTTTTTAAACTAATTCTTTTTAAAAAATAATGCCTTCGTTTTTGTCGCTGATTAAATCGAGTAAGTCGGATGCATCTTCGTCTTGAATGGCTTTTTGGTTCATCTTTTTCAAACTAGAAAGTAAAGGATTTTGACTTATTTCATCCTGCATTTGTCTGTTTTTGAAAATATCAATGGCTAAATAAACGGCTTGTCGAAACGAATCCGATGAAGCTTCATTTTTTCCGGCAATTTCGTAGGCTGTCCCATGGGCTGGCGAGGTTCGAACAATTGGCAATCCGGCGGTAAAATTAACGCCGTTCTTAAAAGCCAATGTCTTAAATGGAATCAAGCCTTGATCGTGGTACATGGCCAAAATAGCATCGAAATTTTTGTAATTTTCGGATGCAAAAAAACCATCGGCACTAAAAGGGCCGTAAACGAATTTGCCTTCTTTTTGAGCCTGTTTTATTGCCGGAATGATTGATTTCTCTTCTTCGTCTCCGATAAGTCCATTGTCCGAAGCATGCGGATTCAGTCCCAAAATGGCTATTTTCGGTCTTCGTATGGCAAAATCGTAGCCCAACGATTCATGAAGAATATTTATTTTATTGATAATAAGCTCTTTTGAAATTGTTGTGGCCACATCTTTCAGTGGGATATGATCGGTAATAACGCCAATTCGTAAATCTTGCTGAACCATCAGCATCAAATAGTTATCCGTATCAAACATCTTAGCAAGAAAGGACGTATGTCCGGGAAATTTAAATTTCTCGGATTGTATATTTTCCTTGTTGATAGGAGCGGTTACCAATACATCTATCGTTTTCGATTTCAGATCTTTAACGGCATATTCTAAAGCTAAAAGCGCCATTTCACCGGCTTTCTGAGTGCTTTTCCCGACTTCCACTTTTACACCCTTCTCGTCCAAATTCAAAATATTCAATTTTCCGACTACCAGATCTTGAGTTAATTTGATTGCATTGAGATGAATTGTGGGAAGTTCAAGTTTCTCGCTGTAATAATTTGCAACTTCCATCGATCCATAAACAACATTGGAGCAGAATTCAAACATTCGTTTATCGCTAAAAGTTTTCAAAATCACTTCATAACCAATGCCGTTCAGATCGCCCTGACTGATGCCGACAACAACATTTTCATCCTTATTTCGCTTTGCTTCCATAAAGTATTTTTTACAAAGATACTATTTTATCTAGTGTTCACTTTGTCTAAACCTCATAGTTTTTTGCCGAAATGAATGAAATATACCTTGTAAACTTTCAACAATATTTTTCTATTTTTGAAAGGCAAAAATAAAAAACGATGGCGCTACTTAATTCTGTGATTAGCTGGTTAATGAAAAAACGAATGCACCAAATAGATCTTTTTCTTAAATATCCTCACGATGTTCAATCTGAGTGGTTCAAAACGCTTATTTCAAAAGCCGAAGATACCGAATGGGGAAAAATCTATGATTATAAAAGTATAAAAAACTATGACCAGTACCGCGAACGTATTCCAATCTCAAATTACGACGATTTGAAACCATTTATAGATCGTACAAGAGCCGGCGAGCAAAATGTTCTTTGGCCTTCCGATATTAAATGGTATGCAAAGTCGAGCGGAACTACTGCTGGCAGAAGCAAATACATTCCCGTTAGCAAACATGCCATGGAAGAATGTCATTTCAAAGGTGGAAAAGATATGCTTTCTCTTTATTTCAATAGCTTTCCCGATTCACTTATTTTCGATGGAAAGAGTGTAGCCATGGGCGGAAGCCATCGTATCAGCGAAGTCAACAATGAATCTTTCTACGAAGGCGATTTGTCGGCTATTCTGATTCAGAATCTACCTTTTTGGGCCGAAATGATTCGAACTCCCAATCTGTCTATCGCATTGATGGACGAATGGGAAGAGAAGATAGTTAAAATGGCAGAAATTACAATGCAACACGATGTAACAAATATTGCCGGCGTTCCTTCCTGGACAATGGTGCTTCTGAAAAAAGTACTCGAAATAAGCGGAAAGTCAAGCATCAAAGAGGTTTGGCCAAATTTTGAAGTCTTTTTTTGGGGAGGAGTAAATTTCGAACCCTATCGCCAACAGTTTAATCAGTTAATCGGTGATAGTTCTGTAAATTATTGGCAAACCTACAATGCCTCTGAGGGGTTTTTTGGTATTCAAGATAGGAAAGTGGCCGATGATTTATTGCTCATGTTGGATTATGGAATCTTCTACGAATTTATTCCAATGGATCAATTGGGCAAAGAAAATGCAAATGCCATCGGCTTAGAGGACGTGGAGCTAGATGTTAATTATGCTATAATTATTTCAACAAATGCTGGATTGTGGCGATATAAAATTGGAGATACCGTTCGATTTACTTCTCTAAGCCCATATAGAATTCAAGTAAGTGGCAGAACCAAAAATTTCATCAATGCTGTTGGTGAGGAATTAATTGTGGACAATGCCGACAAAGCCATTGCCATTGCGTGCGAAAAATGCAACGCCATTGTAAACGAATATACAGCAGGACCTGTTTATTCTTTAAATACGAATGATGCTCGACACGAATGGATTTTCGAATTTGAAAAAACGCCACAGGATATTGCTATATTTACAGAGACTCTGGATAACGCCTTAAAAACAGTAAATTCGGATTATGAAGCCAAGCGATATAAAAACATGGTTTTAAACCTGCCAATTGTGCACGCTGTTGCTCCCAATACTTTTTACAATTGGATGAAACAGAAAGGAAAATTAGGCGGACAACACAAAGTTCCGCGGCTTGCCAACGACCGGAAGAATCTGGAGGAAATTTTAGAAATGCTCAAAAAAAATGAAGGATAAGCTTTTTAGTCTTTGGAAACGCAATTTCAAAATTGATGCAAGCTTATAAACATGAAATTTTACGGTGATTTACAATCACTAAAAGCTTGATTTTATTATTGCTGCCAAAAATTGTTCTATTTTAGAAGGATATCATCAATTTCATGTGTTTATAATTTTATGTTTCGGCCACATGTTACATCCACGATAATCATCCTACTGTGTGTCAAAATCGTTTAGTCGTGTGTTTTAGACCCTTAGAAGTTCGGACAAAATTATAGTTATAAATCTAT
>DMBV01000166.1 GCA_003445975.1 Bacteroidales bacterium | reverse complement strand
GCATCGGGGTGGCTGTAGGTGGCGAAAAATTGCTGGCAGCTAATCAATACGGCTGAAGTTGGTTTTGAAAGAAAATAAGTAATAAAGAAAAGGGCACTTCCGAGGAAAACAAAAGTAATATAACGTTGAATCTTTTTTTCGGTCGGGGCGCTCAAATAGGCAAAATAGACACCTAAAGCCGGCAACATAGTGATATCGGCAAATGAAAGACGCACTAAAAAAGGATGCCCCGGAAACATGCAATTAAAAGCTTCGAGCAATTGGTAGGCCGAAAGAAAAAACAAAATGGCAATCAGGCTTTTCAAACTGCTTTCGCTCTGCTTAAAAAGCATAAAAAAATAAATAAACGCAGCTAATTCTATCAGTCCTGTAAGGATTGCCAAATAAGGAGAATAGGGATTCATTTTTGTTTTATTTGAAAGAAATTTTACGAAAGCGAAAATACAAAATTATTGTCCGAAAGTGAAAAAAAATATCTAAAACCCGGTTTCAACATAAATTTTGATTCTTTCAAACACCATTTGAACTTATCTTTCCTGATAAACAACTTGTGTAACAACCAGCCCCACAGCATTCAATGTTTCTTTGTCAATATTTTGAAGATTATCATTCAATGTATGCCAATGTTCGTAGAATCCGGATGCCATTTTTGAGTCGTGTTGAATGATATCGATTGTTGGAATTTGGCTGTTTCGATTTATAAAATAATGATCGTCCAAAACCGACGAACCATTTTCCAATAAAAAATAATCGGAGAATCCGAGCGTTGCTGCTGTTTTCCATACATCTTTTACTATCTGAGGAGCGTAAAGCATCGAAAAATATTCCATGCGAAAAACGGCATTTTTTGCACCAACCATATCCAATAAAATCCCGTATTGAGCATTGTAGTTGGGATAATGAGGATTGAGCGACCAATATTGAGAACCCAAAGCCCAGGTATTTTCAGAATTTGCTGTCCGTGGTGCAAATTCAGGTGTTCCGTAATCTTCCAAATCAAAGAGAATTATATCCACGCCCATTTCGGCTTTTTGAATCTGCAGAAGGCGCGCCAATTCGATCAATATTCCCACTCCACTTGCGCCATCGTTTGCGCCATCAATGGGTGTTTTATGATTGGCTGCATCCGGATCGTGATCGGCAAAAGGGCGTGAATCCCAATGAGCAGAAAGAAATATTCTTTTTTCGTTTTTGGGATTAAAACTGGCGATAATATTTTTTCCATTCAAAATTGTGCCATCAAAAGCACGCATCTGAAATTCCTGAACCATCACTGTATCAGCATATCCCCTGAGTTTGTTTTGCAGATAAAGAGCACATTTCTGATGTGCCGCTGTATTGGGAACACGAGGTCCAAAAGCGGTTTGAGCCGCCACAAAAGAAAAAGCCGAATCGGCATTAAAAGGCGGCACTGAAATTTCATTTCCCGAAATTGATTTCAATTCAGCGGATGTTTTTTGTGCTTTTTTTCCATTTTCGCAAGAGAATAGCAGGAAGACTGAAAGAATCAGCATTGAGAGGGAATATTTTTTGGTCATTTTTTTCATGTGTTTATAATTTTATATTTCGGCCACATGGAACATCCACGATAATCATCCTCCTGTGTGTCAAAATTGTTTAGTCGTGAATGTTTCATTCTATTTTAATGATGATGTCCTCCGTGTCCATGAACATGACCATGATCGAGTTCTTCTTCTGAAGCTTCGCGAACATCGACAATTTCGCCAGTAAAATAGAGTGTTTGACCGGCAAGTGGATGATTAAAATCCATCTTCACAAAATCTTCCCCAATTTCCAAAACCAATCCAGTCAATGGATGACCTTCTTCATTTTGCATTGGAATGTTCGCTCCAACTTTTAAAAACTCTTCGTCAATCTCTCCTTCAAATTCAAAAATTTGCTTGTCCAGATCCACAATTGCTTCCGGAGTTTTCTCGCCATAGCCTTCGGCGCTACTCAATGAAAAACCAAAAGTATCGCCAATGGATAAGCCTTCTAGGTTTTCTTCGAACTTTGGCAAAAGCGAGCCTGCACCAAATAAAACGACAAAAGGTTTATCTTTAGTCACTTCTTGAACCAATTCTCCGTTTACATCATCCTTGCTCAGGATATAAGTCATTGTAATGACTTTATTTTTTCCAACTTTCATTCTTTTTAAATTGATTGATAATACAATACACAAATTTTAGCAAAAGTAATGCCATTTTTTTAAATTCCAATTCCTGTTAAATATTTGAAAAAAATAAGATGTTGGATGTATATATATAGCTTTTTCACTATGTTTGGCCATTCAAAAAAAAACACAAACTCAACACATTTTATCATGAAAACTAAAATCTTTCTTACATTCTTGTTCGGCTTTCTTTTCAGTATCACATTCCTAAATGCTCAGAACAATTCCGGAATTGAAAAAGAAATCTATGCCAAAAACTTTATTGGACAAAAGGCACCCGATTTGGCTACTGAAGGATGGATAATTGCACCAGCCAAATTAAATGGAAAATACGTATTGGTCGATTTATGGGCTACTTGGTGTGGCCCTTGCCGAAAAGGAATTCCTGAACTCAACGAATGGCACAAAAAATATTCCGACAAATTGGTAATTATTGGAATAAGCGATGAAAGCAAAGAAAAAGTATTGAGCATGAAAACGCCTGTCATCGAATACGCCAATGGATTCGACACCCAAGGTCGCCTAAAAAAAGAATTGCAAGTAAGAGGAATTCCACATGTAATCCTTATCAATCCAGAAGGTTATGTTGTGTGGCAGGGATTTCCCAAACTGCCCGGTTTTGAATTGAGTGCCGAAGTGTTGGAAAAGATGATCGGTTGGAAATAATGCTTTGAGGGCGATTGAAGAATTAAAATAAATATTTTCCGCTTCCTACTGATTATTCTTTAATATTTACGATATTTGCAGCCGTTTTCGTAACGAATATTTTAATTCATTAAAAATTAAGCAATTATGCCAACAAAAATTAGATTACAACGATTTGGTAAAAAAGGCAAACCTTTTTATCACATTGTTATTGCAGACAGTCGTGCACCACGTGATGGTAGAAAAACAGAAAATATTGGCACCTACGACCCTATTTCAAATCCTGCAGTCATTGAATTGAATTTCGAAAGAGCTTTGCATTGGGTACAAGTTGGTGCTGAGCCAACCGACACTGTTAGAGCCATTCTTTCGTACAAAGGAGTACTTTACAAACACCATTTACTAAAAGGTGTTACCAAAGGCGCTCTCACAGAAGAACAAGTTGAAGTAAAATTCAATGAGTGGTTGAAAGACAAAGAGTCAAGAATTGGCGCAAAGAAATCAAACTTGGCTACCTCTGCTCGCGACTTGAAAAAAGAACGTTTGGCTGCCGAAGCCAAAGTAAACGAAGCCCGTGTAGCCGAATTCAATAAGCGTATAGCTGATGAACAAGAAGCTGCTCGTGCCGCTTTAGCTCCTGTTGAAGAAGCAGAAACATCTGAAGAAACTACGGAAGAAAGTGCTGAATAAGCATTTTTTAAATACTTAAAAACCGTCCGTCTATGTCGGACGGTTTTTTTTTGCTAATAATGTGAAAATATGGAAAAAGAAGCTTGTTATTATTTAGGTAAAATAACGCGTACCAACGGAAACAAAGGGGGCGTTTCAATTTTTTTGGATGTTGACGACCCGCATGAATACAGCGAACTTGATGCTGTATTTGTGGAAATAAAAGGACAACTTATCCCTTTTTTTATTGAAGAATTGAATCTTCACACCTCAAAAAATACGGCCTTCGTTTATTTTGAAGATGTGGAAGAAATAGAAAAAGCCCAAAAACTCGTGAATTGCAAACTATTTCTTCCGCTTACCAGTTTGCCGGCTCTTGAAGGAAATAAATTCTATTTCCACGAAGTGGGTGGTTTTGATTTGATTGATCAGAATTTTGGTAAGATTGGCCCAATAAATCAAATCCTCGACTATCCAAACCAAGCACTCTTTCAGGCATTTTACAATCAAAAGGAAGTCCTCATTCCAATCAACGACCGCTTTATTGTAAACGTTGATCGGGAAAAGAAGGAGATTTTATTAAACCTTCCCGAAGGTCTTATTCAGGTTTATATCGAGGACAATAAAGATGTTGACTGATTATTTTCAGTTCAAAAAATTTGGTGTTCATCACGGGTATAGCAGCATGAAAGTGGGAACAGATGCTGTTTTGCTTGGAACCATGGTGAATGTTCCTGCCCAAGGAAGAATTTTGGAAGTTGGAACTGGCTGTGGGATTATTTCGCTTATCCTGGCACAACGAAGCAATGCTGGAATTACCGCCATTGACATTCATCAAAATTCGGTTTGGGAAGCCCGCGCCAATTTTAAAGCCAGCCGTTGGAACGAAAGATTAAAAGCCCTTGTGATTTCTTTTCAAGCCTTTGCAGATAGAGAAAATCCTCTACGGTTCGACAAAATTGTTAGCAATCCACCCTTTTTCGAGAACGATTTAAAATCGCCAAACCCTGACCGAAATCTTGCACGCCACAACGACACATTGAGCCAACACGATTTCCTCAAAGCAAGCCGATATTTTATTGCTGAAAAAGGACAAATTGCGATTATCCTTCCCACTGTGGAGGCATTTTTCTTTCGAGAGGAAGCTATTCATTTTGGCTTTTACCTCTTCAGACAAATCGAAATTATACCCAAAGCGGATAAAAAAGCAAATCGAATGATTTTGGAATTTGGAAATGAAAAACCGGAAGAAATTCTTTCTGAGACTTTAACAATTCGCAATCAAGACAATAGCTATTCAGATTCGTATAGAAGTCTCACGGAAGACTATTATATTTCCTTAAAATAAAATTTAAACCAATTCTATCAGCGTAATTTCCGGACGAATACCTATGCGTCCCGGAAAACCAATGGCGCCAATTCCGCGGTTGACATACAAATATTGATCGGCCTCTGCATACAAACCCGCCCAATTTTTATATAAATATTGCGCCGGACTCCAACGGAAATAAGGCGTTTCGATCCCAACCTGAAAACCATGGGTATGACCCGACAAGGTTAAACCGACTGACGGAAAATTCGGGACAACTTCCGCATCCCAATGACTTGGATCGTGACTTAGCAAAATCTGAACAGCGCCATCGGGAACATCGGCTAAAGCTTTGGGAAGGTTGCCCAAACGTGGAAATCTTGGATTGCTGCTCCAATTTTCGACACCGGCAATCACCATATCCGTTCCATTAAAATTCAAAACAAAATGCTCATTTCGAAGCAATTTCCATTCCAGACTGGTGTAGAAATCGAGCAGTTGATCAAAATTTTCCTGCTCTTCTTCTTCGCTTTCCCAACGATTGTATTTTCCATAATCGTGGTTTCCCAAAATTGCAAAAATTCCGTGCTTTGCTTTCATATTGCTTAATTCTTCGAAAAAAGGAAAAGCTTCTTCGGTAATTGTATTTACCAAATCGCCCGTAAAGAAAATTACGTCGGCATCGAGTGCATTTATTTCTTCCACCGCCCGTATCAAAGGATCTTTATTCACCCAAGTGCCTAAGTGAAAATCGGATATTTGAACGATACGAAATCCTTCCAAAGATTGGGTGAAATTTTTCAACCTCAACTTTTCTCTAAAAATTTTAAAATGATAGCTTCCATGCAACATTCCAAACCCCATACTTCCCAGCACTACACCGCCCAATGCAAGGCCGGAGTTGACAAGGAATTTTTTTCGGCTGATGGCGTTTTTTTCTTTTCTTTTCTTTTTAGAGCTGAAAAACAAAGGGATAGTTTGTAGAAACCGAATGATATCAGCGATAAAAATAAAAACGACAGGCAAAATGAGCGAAACAATAAAAGTAAAGATAAGTCCAATAAAATAGATTCGCATAAATGGCGACCAGGAATCCATGGGCCAAAAACCGAGCGTAATTCCTCCTATAAATAAGATCAATACAGGAATCCAGAAGAGAAATGTGATAACCCAACGAATGAAAACACTCAGTTTGTTTAAGCGATATCGGATTGCTGTCCAAACGTAATAATGAAACAAAGCCAGAATGACCGTAAAAGAATAAGGCATTCGGAATGCAGGGAAATAGGTAAAAACTATGTACCCAAACATTAAAACGAGTAGAATGAAAAATAATGTGAAAGCGAATTTTTTAAGCATTGAGGGCGAAATTGAAAATCAGCTGCAAAAATAAGCAATTATGAATACGGCGCATACTGGAAATAAAATGTTGCTCAAGCGTTTAATTGGCATATTTTTTTTAGTTTCGCAGCATGACATTCATCCTACTTGTAATCACTATTGCCATTTCAATAATTGCTTTTTACAATAAGCAAGTCTTCGACAAACTAAAATTCAATCCCTATCTCACGGCACACCACAAGGAATATTGGCGATTGATTACCTACGGATTGGTACATGCCGATTGGATTCATCTTGGCGTAAATATGTTCGTTCTTTTGTCGTTTGGGAGCTTGGTTTCCGAATATTTTGAGCTCGTTTTTCCCGGAAAGTCGACCTATTATTATCTTTTGCTTTACGTAGGCGGACTTTTTATTTCGGCGGCTCCATCGTTTGGCAAACACAAAGAACATCCTTATTTCAATTCTGTTGGCGCTTCCGGAGCCGTATCGGCAGTGGTTTTTTCGAGTATCGTTTTCGACCCCATGAACAAAATTTATATACTGTTTGTTCCTATTGGCATTCCAGCAATTTTGTTTGGAATTTTATATTTGGTCTATTCGGCCTATATGAATCAGAAAGGAAACGACAACATTGGTCACGATGCTCATTTTTGGGGTGGCATTTACGGATTTATCCTTACCATTGCTTTAAAACCAATACTATTCCAACATTTTCTTCATCAGATTTTTGGTTAAATTGAATCCAAAATCATTAGATTTGTGAAATAAAAACATTCCAATGCCCACGAAAGTTTTCGTAAGCGTAATCAACGATTTGAGTTCCGATCAGCGCGTCAACAGAAGTTGCCTCACTTTGCTCAAAATGGGCTATGAAGTTACTTTAATTGGCAGAAAATACCGAAACAGTGCTGAAATAGAGCCTCGCGCCTATGCATGTAGGCGAATGCATTTGCTGTTTAGAAAAGGGCCGCTTTTCTATGCCGAATACAACTTTCGCTTGTTTTTCCTTTTGCTCTTCGGCAAAGTAGATTTATTTTTTTCGAACGATCTGGACACTTTGCTTCCGAATTTTATCGTTTCGAAATTGAAACAAAAACCTTTGATTTACGATTCGCACGAATTGTTTACAGAACTCCCCGAATTGATTGATCGCCCCATCGTGAAAAAAACCTGGACAACACTCGAAGCAATGCTTTTTCCCAAATTGGAAAATATCATCACTGTCAATCAGTCTATTGCAAATATTTATTCTACAAAATACGGAAAACAAATTCAAGTTATCCGAAATATTCCCCTGCCCATATCCAATTCGACAAGAAAATCGAGGGAAGAACTAGGTTTTAAACCGAGCGATTTTCTGATTGTCTTGCAAGGAGCTGGTATCAATATGCATCGAGGAGCGGAAGAAGCGTTGGAAGCCATGAAATTTGTGGAAGGAGCAAAGCTTCTGATTATCGGCGCAGGCGATGTTTTTGAAGAGTTAAAACGAAAAAGAACACATTTTCATTTAGAAGAAAAGGTGTTCATCATCGAAAAACTCCCCTACAACGAGCTGATAAACTATACACATATTGCTGATCTGGGTTTAAGTTTAGACAAGGATACCAATCTCAATTACCGCTTTAGTTTGCCGAATAAAGTTTTTGATTATATCCATTCCAATACACCTGTTTTGGTTTCGCGCTTGCCCGAACTAACACACTTGGTGGATACTTACAAAATTGGAGAAAGCATTAGAAAAATTCATCCCCAATGTATTTCCGACAAGATCAACGCCATCAAAAACAATGCAGCTCAATTAGCAATATGGAAAAACAATTTAATTGCTGCTCAAAACGATTTGAGTTGGGAGTCTGAGGAAAAAAAATATCAGCATTTTTTAGCTCAGATTCGCAATTGAATTTTCTATTCCACTTTTTAAAGCCTGAAGTTTTGCCAAAGCTTGCTTTACCGATCTCACATTGGGAAAACTTAAGCTAAGCTTTTGATTTTTTTCACGCAAATTGCAACAACCACCATTTTGTTGAATATAGCTCAAGATATTTGAGAATTTAGCCGAAGCATAAAAAGCACTTTCTTGATTCGTCACAAAAAAAGCATACAATTGATTGGCCTTTAAACGAATATTTTCGATGGCAAGCTCCTTCCCTAACCAACGCAAACGAATGGAGTCAATCATCTCCAAAACAGGTTCGGGCAGCTTGCCAAACCTATCTTCCAAAGCCATTGCAAAAAACTGCAAAGACTCTTCCTCCTGAATTTGCGTTAATTCTTTATACAAACTCAAACGCTCGGCTACCTGCTCTATGTAGTCGTCCGGAATTAGAATCTCCAAATCGGTATCGATGGTACAATCTGAAACAAAATCGCGCGGTTTTTCATCTTTGTACAACTCTTTATAATCCGTTTCTTTCAATTCTTGCAAAGCTTCATCTAGGATTTTCTGGTACATTTCAAAACCAATCTCCGAAATGAAACCACTTTGTTCGGCACCCAAGATATTTCCAGCACCTCGAATATCCAAATCGCGCATAGCAATATTGAAGCCGCTTCCCAAACTCGAAAATTCTTCAATCGCTTGCAAGCGTTTTCGTGCATCATCGGTCAAGGCTAGCATAGGTGGAGCCAACAAATAACAGAATGCTTTTTTGTTTGAACGACCGACACGGCCGCGCAATTGATGTAGTTCACTCAAACCGTAATGATGCGCTTCGTTGATAAATATTGTATTAACATTTGAAATATCCAAGCCCGATTCCACAATTTTTGTTGCCACCAGCACGTCAGAATCGCCCTCCATAAATCCCATCATAGCGTCTTCCAATTGTTTGCCTTCCATTTGTCCATGAGCAATGGCAATTTTAGCATCCGGAACACAACGTTGGATAATGCCGGCTACTTCCTGAATATTTTGAACCCGATTGTGGACAAAAAAGACCTGTCCTCGTCGCGAAATTTCGTATTGAATGGCATCCCGAATAAACTCTTCGTTGAACGACCGAAGCTCTGTTAAAACAGGTTGTCTGTTTGGTGGCGGAGTATTGATAATTGACAAATCACGTGCTCCCATCAATGAAAATTGCAATGTTCGGGGAATGGGTGTAGCCGAAAGCATGAGCGTATCCACATTCACTTTCATTTGCTTTAATTTTTCCTTCATAGCCACGCCAAATTTTTGCTCCTCATCAACAATCAAAAGTCCTAAATCTTTGAATTTCACATCATTGCCAACCAATTTATGCGTTCCAATCAGAATATCCACTTTGCCCTCTCGAAGATCGGCAAGAATACGATTTACATCCTTGGCCGATCTAAATCGACTAATGTATTCCACACGAGCCGGAAAATCGCTCAGTCGTTCCGAAAAAGTTTTGTAATGCTGATAGGCCAATATGGTGGTAGGAACCAAAACAGCCACTTGTTTTGATTCGGCAACGGCTTTAAAAGCCGCTCGAATTGCGATTTCTGTCTTGCCAAAACCAACATCACCACAAACCAATCTATCCATGGGAAAGGCCGCTTCCATGTCGGCTTTTACATCGTTGGTGGCTTTAAACTGGTCGGGTGTATCTTCATAAATAAACGATGCTTCTAGTTCGGTTTGCAAATAAGTATCGGGCGAAAACTCATAACCTGCTTTGGCCTTTCGTTCGGCATACAGTTTGATCAATTCTTTTGCAATGTCTTTAACGCGCGATTTTGTATTGGCTTTTAACTTATTCCATGCCGGAGAGCCTAACTTACTAATTTTAGGCACAGCACCATCTTTTCCACTGTATTTTGAGATGCGATGCAAAGAATGAATATTTACATACAGCAAATCATCGTTTGCATAGATCAACCGGAGCACTTCTTGCTCTTTTCCATCGTTTACAATTTTTTGCAGTCCATCATATCTACCAATGCCATGATTGATATGCGTTACAAAATCGCCCTTCTGAAGATTGTAAATTTCTTTTAATGTAAAACTTTCTTTTCCACCAAAGTTTTCTCGGATTTTAAATCGCCGATAGCGATCAAAAATTTGATGATCAGTATAACAAACCAATTTCGAATCGTAGTCCACAAATCCGTTTTGCAATGCAATCCGAATCCCACGAAAGAGTTTTGCATTTCCTTCTTCAGGACACAATCCCGCATCATGAAAAATCTGACTAAGACGAGTCAATTGCTTATCAGAATCGGATAGAATAATATTTTGAAAGCCTTTAATTCTATAATCGTTTAGGTTTTTGGCCAGCATTTCAAATTGTTTGTTGAAATGCATTTGAGGTTCAATATTGAATTGAATCGAATTCTCATTGGCATGGGCTGAGCTTTCCAATTGAAAAACAAAAAATCGGCTCAAAGCACGTAAGAACGCAGCTTTATCAATAAACAATTCGGCCGGTGATGCGTGTTTTAGTGGACTTGTCAGGGCTTCAAAAGAATGTTCTGCTTTTTCGAAACAATGCTTAAAACTATCGGCAAGCAACTCCCTTTTTACGAGCCAAAAAGCTGTATTTGAAGGTAATAAATCAAAAACAGTAACACGTGCACTCACTAAATCGACATCCAAAATATTTGGCATAATGTTCACACTCGAAAGCTTTCTTCGGCTCAACTGCGATTCGGGGTCGAACTCTCGGATCGATTCCAAATCATCACCAAAAAACTCGAAGCGAAAAGGAAATTCGTTGGAATACGAAAAAATATCGAGCAAACCACCGCGAATGGCAAATTCGCCCGGCTCAACCGTAAAATCAACATGCCTAAATCGCAGGGTCGTTAAAAGTTCGATAAGCTGTTCGATGTTGTACTGGTTGCCCGTTTCAAAATGAAAAATTTTGTTTTTTAAATGCTTTTTATCGCTCACCTTCTCGGCCAATGCTTCCGGAAAAGAAACCAAAATAAACCGTTTGGTAGAAGCACTTAATCGGAGATAAACCTCCGAGCGGCTGAGTACATTGGCATTATCAATGTGATCAAACTCATAAGGCCGCTTGTAACTAGCCGGGAAAAACAAAACATTTTTTTTATCAGCAGTTTTTCCTGCATCGCCAAAAAGGTTTTCCAAATCGTTGTAAACATAGGCAGCCTGTTCCTTATCGGGCAAAATAAATAAAAAGGAATTTTCGGTCTGTTCAAAAAGCAAGGAAGCATATACGGCCATTGCCGAAGTGGGAAGACCTGTCAATATTTTATTTTCACGCTTTTCGATTGCATTTTGAAGCTGTAAAAAAGACGAGCCATTTTTTAAAAACTGAAATATTTCGGGTGTTTTCAATAAAATCGATTTAGGACTGCAAAAGTAGAAAAACTTAATGGCTTAAAAAAAATCGTTTTAGAAGCACCCAAACGATTTTCAAAAATTTCAACGCAATGAGCGCAAAACACTTAAGCAAATAGTTTTGAAAAAGCGACTAAAAAACACTTTTAGACTATTTTCTGAAATTTTCTAAAAACATGCAACAAAATAATCGCATTTTAAAATAATCTATATATTTACCGCCTGAAATGATTTAGCAAAATACATAATCTGATTGATTAACAATGTTTTATATCATTTTTGATTGAAAAATAAAGAGATAACAAGAAATTTAAAATTGTATGATTCAAAAAATACTGATTGCAAATCGCGGAGAAATTGCGCTTCGTGTCATGCGTACTTGTCGCGAGATGGGCATTAAATCGGTGGCTGTATTTTCTGAGGCCGACCGAAATTCAATGCATGTGCGCTATGCCGACGAAGCAATTCTAATTGGAGCATCGTCCTCAAACGAAAGTTATTTGGTGATTGACAAAATAATTGAAGCAGCAAAAAAAACAGGCGCTGATGCAATTCATCCCGGATACGGTTTTCTTTCCGAAAACGCTGCATTTTCCGAACGTTGCAAAAAAGAAGGAATTGAATTTATTGGTCCTGATGCTTTTGCCATCAGAACCATGGGCGACAAGATTACCGCTCGCAAAACAATGATTAAAGCAGGTGTTCCGGTGGTTCCGGGAACAACGGAACCTATTTTGGACGAAGATTTGGCCATCAAAACAATTCAGGAAATAGGACTTCCTGTGATGATAAAAGCCTCGGCCGGTGGAGGAGGAAAAGGAATGCGATTGGTCAAAGACCAAGCGGAAATTTTAAATGCCATTCGCGGAGCACGTTCCGAAGCCCTTAATGCATTTGGAAACGATGCCGTATATATCGAAAAATACATCGATTCGCCTCATCACATCGAATTTCAGATCATTGCTGATAAACATGGAAATGCGGTTCATCTTTTTGAGCGAGAATGCTCCGTTCAACGTCGCCATCAAAAAGTAGTGGAAGAAACGCCTTCACCACTATTAACGCCCGAGGTTCGCGCCGAAATGGGCGAACATGCCGTGTTGGCTGCTAAAGCAGTAAATTATGCAGGTGCCGGAACCATTGAATTTATCATGGGCGACGATTTAAAGTATTATTTCCTAGAAATGAATACTCGACTTCAGGTGGAACATCCAATCACTGAAATGGTTGTTGGTGTGGATTTGGTTCGCCAGCAAATTAATATTGCGAATGGACTTGAATTGAATTTTAGACAACAGGATTTGAAACAAACCGGACATTCCATTGAATGTAGGATTTATGCAGAAGATTCTGAAAACAGCTTTATGCCAAGTCCGGGCATTATCAAGCATTTCAGCGAGCCACTTGGCTTGGGAATTCGCCACGATGGGTATGTGTACAGTGGCTATGAAATTCCCATTTATTATGATCCAATGATTTCGAAATTAATCGTTTGGGCCGAAACGCGCAAAGATGCTATAAACAGAATGAAAAGTGCGCTCTACAACTATAAAATTACCGGCATTAAGACTTCCATAAAATTTCTGGAAAGAATAATGAATACACCCGCTTTTGTAGGAGGAAATTACAACACTCATTTTATTCAAGAAAATGCAGCATTTTTGCTTGGCCCCAATAAACCCAACCCAGAATGTGAAGACATGGCTATGGTTGCCGCTTTTGTTCAGTATCTGGATAAATTAGAAAAAACCTGCATCCAACCAATTAGCGGTTCTTCTGCTAGCAATTGGAAAGAATTTGGTAGAAAAAGAAATAGTATTCGTTTATAAATCACCTTTTTATCCTTAATCAATATCATGAGCAAACTATTTTCCAAAACAAAAATAATACAAGTATATGTTTCGAAAATATCTTTTCCAAGCTCTAAAAATGAATAACAAATTAGATACAAATGAATAAAACATTAGAAATAAAAATTGGTGACCGAATTGCTACTTTGGAATTGTTAAGTAGAAACGGAAACAAAATAGAGATAAAAGTGGACGATAAGGTGTATGCATTGGACATGCTTGAAGTTGAAAAGGGTGTTTATAGCATCTTAAAAGACCACGCTTCATACATTTTAGAAATTCTGCAAAAAGATCAGGCAAAACATTTTGAAGTGCATACACACACGCAAGTGTTTGATGTAGAAGTGATTGATGCCGAATCCAGATATCTACTAAACAGAGGTGCTGATGTAGCCGACCATGGTACACTTTCTATTTCGAGTCCAATGCCGGGTAAAGTGGTCAAAATTCCTGTTAAAATTGGCGATAAGGTAAAAGAAGGCACAACCGTAATAATTGTAGAAGCAATGAAAATGCAAAGTGAATACAAAGTAAAGATGGATCGCGAAATCATTGATATCTTAGTGAAAGAAGGCGATGCCGTAAATGCAAATCAGCCACTTGTTATTGTTGAATAAAATAATTGGAAAACATGTCAAATACAGAAGAAAAATACAGACTTTTTGAAGAGAAAAATAAAATTGCCGAATTGGGCGGCGGACAAGATAGAATAGACAAACAACATGCAGCCGGCAGAAAAACCGCACGCGAACGCATTGATCTGCTTTTCGATCCCGGAACTTTTGTTGAATTGGATAAATTTGTAACACACCGCGCCACCGATTTCGATTTGGAAAAAACCAAATTCCTCGGCGATGGTGTAGTAAGCGGTTATGGAAAAATAGACGGTCGGTTGATGTACGTTTTTGCTCAAGATTTTACCGTATTTGGAGGATCTTTGAGCAGAGCCAATGCCGATAAAATTATCAAAGTGATGGATTTGGCCATGAAAATGGGTGCTCCCGTGATCGGATTGAACGATTCCGGAGGAGCACGCATTCAAGAAGGAGTAGAATCTTTGGCCGGTTATGCCGATATTTTTTATCGTAATGTGATGAGTTCTGGAGTAATTCCTCAAATTTCAGCCATTCTTGGCCCCTGTGCCGGCGGAGCAGTTTATTCACCGGCCATCACCGATTTTATCATGATGGTAAAAGAGAGCAGTTATATGTTTGTTACCGGTCCTGATGTTATAAAAACCGTTACGCACGAAGAAGTAACGAAAGAAGAATTGGGCGGTGCCATGACTCATAATTCAAAAAGCGGTGTTGCGCATCTAACGGCCGATGACGATGAACAAGCCATGATGATGATTCGGGAATTGATGAGTTTTCTTCCATCAAACAATTTGGAAGATCCACCTTTTAAAATGAGCTCTGATGATGTAAACCGCGAAGATAAAAAGCTCAACGATCTCATTCCGGACGATCCAAACAAACCTTACGATATGAAAGAACTGATCTTATCCGTTATTGACGATAAGCATTTCTTCGAGATTATGCCATTTTTTGCTCAGAACATGATCATTGGGTTTGCCCGCTTGGGTGGAAAACCAGTAGGCATTGTGGCCAATCAGCCCGCCATGTTGGCCGGAGTTTTAGATATTGATGCATCTACCAAAGCGGCACGATTTGTTCGTTTCTGCGATGCCTTTAATATCCCATTGATTACACTCGAAGATGTACCGGGCTTCTTGCCGGGAACAGCACAAGAATTTGGCGGAATTATAAAACATGGAGCAAAATTATTATATGCTTTCGCAGAAGCCACCGTTCCGAAAATCACGCTCATAACACGAAAAGCCTACGGTGGCGCCTACGATGTGATGTCGAGCAAGCACATTGGAGCCGATCTAAATTTTGCTTATCCCTCAGCCGAAATAGCAGTTATGGGATCGGCAGGAGCTGTAAACATTATACATCGCACAAAACTCGGAGATCAGACTTTTATTGATTCTGCCATTGAAGATTATAAAAACAACTTCGCCAGCCCATATAAAGCGGCTCAAATGGGTTATATTGATGAGATTATTTATCCAAAAGACACACGAAAAAAATTGATTCAAGCTTTGGAAATGACTCAAAACAAATCGAAAACAAATCCCGCTAAAAAACACGGAAACATTCCTTTGTAAAGAAACAGATCGCATTTTTACCAAGCCTGAGCCAGCGAAAGTACTCAGGCGTGGTTTTTAAAGGTCTATTGTTTAAAACTTTAGTAGAATTTAAACCCAAATAGTGGGAAAATAAGGAAAAAGATTTACTTTTGCACTCTAAAATTTGAACGAAATGGTAAAAAATAAAAACACCAAAGATGTTACAGAAGAACGTCTTGAAGCTGTTGAAGTAGCCTTGACCAGAACAGAAAAAATTCTGGAGAAATATCAAAAGAGTATTTTGATTGGAATTGGAGCAGTAATCCTGATTGTACTTGCGTATTTTTCGTTCCAAAAATATTATTTAGATCCTATTCAAGATGAAGCGGCAGAGCAAATGTGGATGGCCGAAAAATATTTTGGTGCCGATAATATGGAAATGGCTCTGAATGGCGACGGAAACTATCTTGGTTTCTTGGCCATTATCGACGAATACGGAATGAGCAAATCAGCTAATTTGGCTAATTATTATGCCGGTGTTTGTTATCTGAGACTTGGGAAATATAAAGAAGCCATCGACTATTTAGGCGACTTCAAATCGGATGATCAAGTTCTGGCTCCCATGGCATTGGGTGCAATAGGTGATGCTTACATGGAATTGGGCGAAACAGCCAAAGCTGCCAATTATTATTTGGATGCTGCCAACAAACAAGAAAATGCGTTTACAGCCCCTTTATTTATTCAGAAAGCTGCTTGGGCTTTTGAGCTGAAAGAAGATTACAGCAAAGCACTTCAATTGCAAAATAGATTGAAAAAAGATTTTCCGGATTCTGCCGAAGGCCGTGAAGCTGAAAAATACATTGCTTTATTAGAAGCCAAAATAAAATAATTTCTTTTATTCTGAATTGAAAATACCTGAATCTTGATTCAGGTATTTTTTTTTGAAATAGATGTACCTTTGAAAAAAACAAATTGTATGCGAATCGTATTTATGGGAACTCCTGATTTTGCAGTTGGCGCATTGCAAAAATTGGTGGAAAACAATTATTCCATTGTAGGCGTTATTACCGCCACCGATCAGATTGCCGGAAGAGGACAAAAACTGCAATTTTCAGCAGTTAAAAATTATGCCTTAAGTCAAGGATTGCACATACTGCAACCCAGCAATCTGAAAGATCCCAATTTTCTTGAAGAATTGAAAGAATTAAAGGCAGATATTCAAGTTGTGGTAGCTTTTAGAATGTTGCCCGAACTTGTTTGGGATATGCCGCCATTGGGCACTTTTAATTTACACGCCTCGCTTTTGCCACAATATCGTGGAGCAGCTCCCATCAATCACGTACTGATGAATGGCGAAACTGAAACCGGTGTAACTACTTTTTTCTTAAACAAAGAAATTGATACCGGAAAAATTATCTTACAAAAAAAATGCCTCATCGCAGCCGATGACGATGCCGGTAGCCTGCACGACAAACTAAAACAATTGGGAGCTGAATTAATTCTGGAAACGATTCATTCAATCGAGCAAAACGAATTTCAATCCATCGACCAAAGTTTACTCACCACGAACTTGACCAAGCTGAAACCTGCCCCGAAAATTTTTAAAAACGATTGCGAAATAAATTGGAACGAAAAGTCCAAAACGATCCAAAATAAAATCCGAGGTTTGAGCCCCTATCCTGCCGCTTTCACTTACCTATTGAACAAGGAAACCAGTCAAAAATATTCAATTAAAATTTTCAAAGTTTCTCAAACTTCAGAAAACGACCCGATTCTGAATACAGGTCAAATCTCGACCGATGCCAAAAATTTTCTTCAGGTAAAAACCCAAGACCAAATGCTTTCCATTGAGCAAGTACAACTGGAAGGAAAAAAACGAATTGGCATAAAAGAATTTTTAAGAGGCTTTCCGATTAACAATCAGTGGAGCTTTACAAGCCTTATCTAGCCTATATTCCGGCTAGTTTTCAACTTTTAATGGTCTTTATTAACAAAATGGGTGCTTTTTTGCTGAAACACTTGTTTTTCTTATATTATCCGTTATATTTGCATTAGTGAAAATCAAATATGTTAATTAAAATCTTTTAAAAATGAACAAAGCTGAATTAATAGAAGCCATGGCTAACGAATCTGGCTTAACAAAAACTGATGCTAAAAAAGCATTGGATGCATTCATAAAATCAACTTCTGGAGCTTTAGGTGGTGGCGACCGTGTTGCATTAGTTGGATTTGGTTCTTTCTCAGTTGCTACCAGATCAGCAAGAAAAGGTAGAAATCCTCAATCAGGTGCTGAAATTAAAATTGCTGCTAAAAAAGTGATTAAATTTAAGCCGGGCAATGAATTGGCTGATAGCGTAAAATAATTTTACACTAAGAAATTAGGAAAACCCTGAACTCTCAGGGTTTTTTTTTGCGAACTTTTTTCAACATTCCTCGTACAAACTTTTTAATGACTCAAAAACTATGAACAAAGCCAAAGAAACCGTGTGGAGCCTGAAAAACATAATAATTGTGCTATTTACAATAGAGCAATTGCTTATCATCTATATAATTGCATCTAAAAAAGGAATATCGGTCATCGACTGGTTTAGCAACCTATTTGTAAATTGATTCTCCAAATTTTCTTTGTTGTCTAATTTCAACCAGCTCGATTCATTTTTTTCAACGCATCAGAATTTACAAATCGACTTTGGCAATCGGATTCTAATTTAAATTTTAGTAAATAAGATTGAGCTTATTCGACAATCCTGAACAGGAGCGCTTAATGAAAAGGCCAAAATAAAAAAACATCTATCCAAGCAGATAGATGTTTTTTTAGGGTGAAAGACGGGGCTCGAACCCGCGACCTCCGGAACCACAATCCGGCGCTCTAACCAACTGAGCTACAATCACCATTTCAAGGCTAGTGGCCTTTAGCGGTGCAAAGATACATTATTTTGAATTTTTACAAATTATAATTCCACTTTTTTTACTCTTTTTATTCGTAGATTTCTTCACATTTGCAGGATATTAAAATTAGATATGCTAAACCTTGATAATCAATCTATTTTTTCAAGAATAGTCAAAAATTCAACGGCCTTTTTTTCGGCTGTCTTGCTCCTTTTCCTTACATTCATAGCTATTTTTGCCTATTTTCTTGCCCCTGATAATTCTCCAAATGCCAACAACCAACACCTTGAACTCAGTAAATTGCCACCCGGATCGGTCCAAACATTTTTAGTTTTACCCAAAACGAGCAATCATTTAAAAACAGGATTCTGGAATCAATTGATACAAGGGAAACAATCCAATTTCAGCGAAATTCCTATTCAAGCTTTTCAATTAAAGAAAAACAGATTGGCTGTTGTTCCTTATAGTCCGATAAACAGCCTTCGGCCCGACACCCTCTTTTTCGACTTAAATGAATTGTTGCCACAAAAAATGAATAACACATTGAAAATAGCGGAAATGCAAGATTTTATCGACGAAATAATTGTTCAGAAGCGTTTTTTGCTTGGAACAGATCGCTTTGGGCGCGATTTATTGAGTCGTTTGCTCGTTGGAATGCGCATTAGCCTTGCTGTGGGATTCATTGCCGTTTCCATTTCCCTTCTTATAGGAATTTTTATTGGAGCATTGGCAGGTTATTTTGGCGGAAAAACAGATCAATTCATGCTCTGGTTAATCAATGTGGTTTGGTCTTTGCCTTCTTTGTTGCTCATCATAGCTATCACTTTCGCTTTAGGAAAAGGATTCTGGCAAGTATTTATTGCCATTGGGCTGAGCATGTGGGTCGAAACAGCCAGAGTGGTAAGAGGGCAAGTGATGGCTTTTAAGAATCTTGAATTTATACAGGCAGCGCAAGCCTTGGGATATTCTCATTTTCGAATAATTTTCTATCATATCTTGCCAAATATTTTGGCTCCAATCATCGTCATTTCTACTGCAAATTTTGCTTCCGCTATTTTGATTGAAGCCGGGCTTAGCTTTCTAGGTCTGGGAGTTCCGCCACCAACACCTACTTGGGGAAATATGATTCGAGAAAACTACAGTGCCATTTTCTACGATTCCTCCTATTTAGCAATTTTTCCAGGATTGGCTATTCTCTTGCTGGTTATGCTCTTTATGTTTTTTGGAAAAGGATTACGCGAAGCCTTAAATGTCCGTTCCTATTGATTTGATATCAAAAACCGGGGTTTTAGTTAATCCAAAAAATACTTACTTTTGCGCTTCAAAATAAATAAAGACAATATGGAAATTCCCTCAAGATATAGTCCTCAAGAGATCGAAAACAAATGGTATAAAACATGGCTTGCTAAAAATTATTTTCATTCGGAGCCCGATGAACGCGAAGC